>JBPCVX010000125.1:0-41441 GCA_051010095.1 Hyphomicrobiales bacterium | reverse complement strand
CCAAACCAAATCGGATCGACACCGAGTGTTGCTAGGGAGGGAGCAAGAACGGGCACCATTATCAGCATCATGGAAAGCGCTTCCAAGAACAGACCCATAATAATGAGGATGGCCGCAACCATAAGGACAAACAGCCAACGCTCGTCAAAGTTTTCCGTAATGAAAAACGATATGTCTTGGGGAATGCGATAGAGTGTAATTGCTTTGCCGAATACTTTGGCGCCTGCTACGATGAGGAGAATAGTGACGGTCGTCACCATGGATTTATAAACCGCATCCTTAAAGTCTGACCAAGACAAGCTCCTGGTCCAAAACACGACGATGGCAAGCGATATCGCAAAGCCAATAGCGGCCGCTTCTGTTGGGGTTGCCCATCCTCGGTAAATGGCAAGCGTTACAATAATCGCCAGCACGACAGCTGGAAATGCACGCCATGTGGCTTGCTTGCGTTCCTTCCAGCTTGCTTTTGCGGATGGGCGGTATGCCTTGCTGAAGCGCGCAAACAGCATGGAATAGATTACGAATAGCCCAACCAGCAGCAATCCCGGGCCGATACCTGCCAGGAACAGGGCAATCACCGATTCCTCGGTGATAAAGCCATAGACAATCATCGGGATTGAAGGTGGGATCAAAATGCCCAGCGTGCCGCCTGCTGCCATAAGACCCAAGACGAACGGGCGCGGATAACCGCGTTCCTCCATTTCAGGGATGGCGACGGTGCCGATGGTCGCAGCGGTTGCGACCGATGACCCTGAGATGGCGGCAAACAATCCACACGAGAGGATAGTGGCAACGGCCAGACCGCCAGACCAATGCCCAACCCAGGCCTGGACGGCTGCAAACAAATCACGTCCGACCCCACCTTTCAGCAAGATATTCGACATCAGCAGAAACAGCGGAACCGCGAGCAGAATGAAATTATCAATCGTGCCAAGCAGTGCTTGAGGGGCGATGAGCGGAGAGAAACCCGCAAACAGTAATAAGACCAATCCCAGGCCGCCAAGCGCGAAACCGACGGGCACACCTGCCAGCAAAATCATAAGCAATAGCGCGAGGATGATAATGGTCGTCATGAGTGATGCCCGGCCTGGCCTTCACCCCAGCCTTCGCCTGCCCACACGCGCACGATCTCAACAAGTGACTGCATCGTGAGCAGCGCAAACCCTAATGGAATGAACACTTCACTCCACCAGTTGGGCAGGTTTAACATTGTTCCTGTTGAGCGCGTGTTGATGAAAGAATCCCAAGCAATGTCGAATCCCCAATAAGTGACGATTGCCGAGAACGCGGCGATGAACAACAAAACAAAGGTATCGCTGATTTGCTTGGCACGCGCGGGCAGAAGTCTATGCAAAATGTCTATTGAAATATGTTCGCGGCGATGAAGCGTTCCCGCCAACGCAATAAACACCCCAATGATCAACAAAAGCTGAGATAGCTCGGCTGCCCATATTGTTGGCGCGTTGAAGATATAGCGCGCGGCAACCTCAAAGGTAAGCATCGCGCCGGTTACGACAAACAAAGCTGCTGCCAAGCGCGCCAGCCATATGCTTATGGCATCGATAAGGTTCATAACTTTATTTGTGTGCACAGTTTGCCTTAGTGGGTGAGGGGAATAGCTCCCCTCACTTCGATAACGCTAAAGCTTGCCTGCGGCATCCATTACCTTTTGACCCAGCTCGCCAGCATTCTGCTTGTAGGCTTCATATACCGGCTTTGCGCATTCACGCCATTTCGTGATTTCATCTGCGGAAGGTTCGACCACCTTCATGCCGTTCTTTTCCGCAGCAGCGTATGCATCCGCCTCAATCTCCGAGATTTTGTCACGCACGGCCTTATCGGCCTTGTCTGCTGCGGCTTCAATTATCATGCGTTCTTTATCTGTAAGGCCTTGCCAGAATTTATCATTCACAACGACAATGAACTCAATATCGGCATGTTGGGTTTTGGTGATGGTGTCCATAACATCCCAAAGTTTTCGCGATTTCACACCTGACACACCGGTCATGCCAACATCTACGGTGCCGCGTTGGTAGGCGAGATATTGTTCAGACCCTGAGATGAGCGTGGGCGCTGCGCCACATGCTTGAACAAATTCTCCCAAGGTCTTGCCAAACACACGGACCTTTTTCTGGTCGATGGCTTCTGGCGAGCTCACAGGCTTTTCTTTTGACAGCATGATCGCGCTGCCATATGCCTGCCACCACAACACGCGAGCACCGGTTTTTGCAAGAATCGCCTCATCCAAAGGCCCACGCACCGCGGAGCCCTTCGCCGTTGCCTTGCGGATCATCTCATCTGAGTTGAACATGAACGGTTGATAGAAAATATCCACCGCTGGAATGTCACCGACATAGCGCGTGAGGGAGGATGTACCCATCTCAATGGCACCAGAACCCACTGCTTGTGGAACCTGTTTATCTTTATAAAGTTGTGCGGAATCGTATATTTCAACGACGATCTCGCCGTTTGAGGTCTTTTCAACCTCTTCTTTAAACATCAACAAATTTTGCCCAAGATGGCTCTTGAGAGGCAATTGCAGGGTAATTCTTAACGTGGTCTTGGCATCTGCTGGCAGGATGCTTGCCGCCAGAAAAAGCGCGCCAACGAATGCAGAAAAAAGAGTTTTCATATGACATCTCCCGGTTTTTAGCGTTGTTGCGTATACGCTAATCTAAAAACGGGCTAGTGAGAATGCCTAATATGCGCTTGGGACTTATACTGCAAAATCAACGATGGCTTGTCCGGTTCCAGACGAGCCGAAATAGGGTGTCAAAACTTCAGCCGAGCCCTGATAGCCTTTCCATCCAAGCACGCCAAACAGCATGGCGGTATCAATCATACCGCATTCGCCAAGACATTTTTCTGCATAGTCTGGAAGCATTTCCAGAAAGTCACCCCATCCGCCTTCTTGCCACAGCTCCATGACGCGCAGATCCATCTGCCGGTTGAACTCACCATTCACCTTGTTGAGGTAGTCTTGGGACACGGCATTTTCTGCGAACGCATGGCTGAAGGATCCGCTGGCATAAATGGCTACTTTGCGGTTGGATTCTACAATGGCCTGCGCAATGGCCTCTCCCATTAAGCGCCCTTCTTCAATAGAAGCGAATTGGTTCGCTGCTACGGGCAGAACCTTTGCAAATGCGCCTTCGTTAATGAAATGCATGGGCAAAAGGGAACCATATTCCACACCTATATTTTCATTCTCATGCGCAATACCGCGCAGGCCCGCATCTTTGATTTTATCAACGATAATTGCGCCAAGTTCCGGATCGCCATCGTAAGCATATTCCAGGTCATAGAGCATGTGGGGCAATTCATGGCTGGTGAACACACCTTCATGACGGGTTTTGGCATTAAGGTGAAAGCCCTGGTTTACAATCCAGTGGGTGTCGAAAATAATGAAGGTCTCAACGCCGCGTTCCCGAGCCCGGGTGCTGAGTTCGCGAAAACCCTTTATCGCTTTATCGCGGATGCCGTGAAACTCTTTGATCGTGTGCGACATCCAGATTGATGGCACATGCGTGATCTTTGCAGCTTGTACGATTTCACCCATTTCAGCATCCTCCCTTAATATTATGCGCCAAGACGCGGAATTTTGTGTGCGTCCGTCGCGAAGCCAATATGCTTTTGTTCCATATAAAATTCAAATGACCAATCGCCACCATCGCGGCCAATGCCAGACGCCTTTACACCGCCAAAGGGTGTTGGCAAGTGGCGTACATTTTCCGAATTCACCCAGATCATACCCGCTTCCAGCTTATCGGTGAACCGCATTGCACGGGTAATGTCTTGGGTCCACACATATCCGGTGAGCCCATATTGTACATCGTTGGCGATTGCCAATGCCTCTTCTTCGGTCTCAAAACCGATCACGGTCAAAACCGGGCCGAAAATTTCTTCTTGCGCGATGCGCATATCATTGCGGGCATTTGTGAAAAGCGTGGGCTTCACGAAGCAGCCATCGCCTTCAAGCACTTCGCCACCGGCGGCTATGGTCGCGCCGTCTTGTTTGGCAATGTCAAAATAAGAAGATACCTTGTCGACATGCACCTGGTGAATGAGCGGACCTACCTCAGTTGTAGGATCGAGTGGGTGGCCGACCTTCAGAGCGTTTACGCGATGAGTGAGTTTTTCCACAAATTCGTCGTGTATGGAATTTTGCACCAATAGGCGCGACGATGATGTGCAACGTTCGCCATTGAGCGAGTAAATCATGAACACGGCTGCATCCAAAGCCCGCTCCATGTCCGCATCGTCGAATACGATGACGGGGTTTTTGCCACCAAGTTCGAAATGCACGCGCTTTAGCGTGTCGGCTCCTTGCTTCATGATCATTGAGCCGGTTTTGCTTTCCCCAACAAAGGCAATTGCCTTGATATCGGGATGTTCAGTGAGTGCCTTGCCAGCGTTCTCGCCAAACCCGTTTACAAGGTTCCAGACACCCTTTGGCAAACCTGCTTCCTCGGCAATCTCCAAAAGCACGCTTGCTGTGATTGGTGAAAACTCAGCCGGCTTGTGAACAACGGTGCACCCTGCAGCAAGTGCTGGCGCAATCTTCCACGTAGACAGCATAAAAGGTGTGTTCCATGGCGTGATAACGCCCACGGGGCCTATGGGAACCCGGGTCGTCACATTCATAAGTGTTGGCGAAGGCAGCGCCTGCCCATCGCGCGCTGTTGGCGCGCGGTCTGCAAAGAAGCGAAAGTTTTCAGCGCCCCGCAAGGCTGCTTTCGACATAAACCGCCAAGCCTGGCCTGTGTCCATGCATTCAAGCGCTGCGATCTCGTCGGCGCGCTCAACGATAGCGTCGGCAATCGCGTGCAAAATTCTCTTGCGTTCCGCGCCGCCCATATCGCGCCAGTTAGCAAAGGCTTCCTTTGCCGCACGCGCTGCTGCATCAATGTCTTTGCCGTCGCTTTTCGCAACGTCACACAATGCGCTGCCATCAACGGGGCTGGTGTTTTGAAACAGGTCGCCGGATGCGGCGGCCTTGTCTTCCCCGCCGATGTGGTTGAGCACACCGGACTTGGCAAAGCGGGCGATATGGCTTTCAAACAGCTTAATGTTGTTTTCAAGATCAGGCATTTTTTGAGTCCACATTCATAAAGTCGCTGATTGAACTGCGTTTTGGGCTTAACTCGGGATCAATGTCGCGCATCTCAAAAGACAAAGCGAAAGGGCGCTTGGTAAAGAGAGGTTCGAGAAAGGCCTCTGCTGCAGAGAAAATTTGTGCAGTGGCTTTTTTGCGTATGTCGAGGGCCCGGCCTCCGCGCAGACGTGCAGATATATCGATAAAGCCCGCGTCTAGTTTCCCATCGGCGATCGCGTAGACATCGCATTTACGTGCGCGCACGCGAATACCTGCTTCTGGAAATATCCCTGTCTCCAATCCTGCAACGCGTAAAGCTTCGCATAATGCACCCACATCGATATCTTTTTCGAGGTTTGCGGAATATTCTACAACAAAGTGCGGCATGGTATTCTTTCACTGGTTGACGAAATATTATTTAACATGTTAATCATATCATGATGAACCAGCCTGTCAAGCCCGGCAGGAATACGGAGAGAGACATGATATCACTTGATACAGATTTTTTGCGTGGATCTATTCCCCCATTGATAACTCCGTTTAAGAATGGGCAGGTGGATCTTGATGCGTATGCCGGTCTTGTAGAGTTTCAAATCAAAGAAGGCTCTCACGGTATTCTGGTCAACGGCACAACCTCTGAACCATCCTCTCTCACCGTTGAAGAGCGTAACCGAATAGTTGATGTTGCGGTGGAAGCCTCTGCCGGCAAGGTTCAAGTGGTTGTCGCGACCGGATCGCAAAGCTATGCAGAGACGGAAGCGCTCACCCGCCATGCCGCAGCAATAGATGCGGTAGATGCGTTGTTGATCGTCACGCCCTACTACTCGCGTCCGCCCCAGCGCGGCATTGTTGAGTATTACAAACAACTCAACGCGTTGCATGAAAAACCCTGGATGATCTATCACATCCCGGGCCGGGCGGCGGTTGATGTTAAAATCGAAACCGCACAGGAAATTGATACGCTCTGCCCCACTTTTGTAGGCATGAAGCATGCCTCGCTGGATCTCGGATATGTCTCGGACCTGTTTGAACATGTGAACGAAGATCTGCGCGTATTCGTCGGCCTTGAGGAGCTGTCTTTTCCAATGATGGCGGTTGGTGCTTGCGGGTTGATGAATGCGGTTGGAAATCTCAACCCGAAGCCACTGGCAGATATGTGCGAGGCGGTATGGCAGGGAGATTTGTTTGCTGCACGCGACCTGCACCGCAAACTGTTTGAAATCAATAAAGCTGTATTTTACGACATTAATCCGATACCCATGAAATATATGATGAAACGATTGGGCATAATTCCAGCAAACGAGCACAGGTTGCCCTTGATGAGCGCAACACGAGATCTTGAGACTAGGCTGGATGATGTGCTGCAGCGCAACGGAATGCTTTGATGAGACTTGTTACCTTCAAAAGAAATGGCCACACGTTGCCCGGCCTCGCCCTGGAAGACGGTGTTGCCGACCTCACATCGAAAATGGGTATATCATCGATTCGAGAACTTTTGGCAGATGGCCGCATGGACGAAGTTCGCCGCATCGATATGCATATCGATTATCGATGGGGTGACATTGAACTCACCATTCCCATTCCTGATCCGCAAAAAATATTCTGTGTTGGGGTCAATTACATGAACCGCAACGAGGAATATAAAGACAATAGCGTGGCGCCAAAATACCCGTCCTTGTTTATGCGCTCGCCCATGTCTTTTGCCGGGCACGAACAATCTCTCGTCATTCCCCATGAATCCGATCAATTCGATTATGAGGGCGAGATTGTTCTGGTGATTGGAAAGCAAGGCCGCCGCATCTCACAAGACGACGCGATGGATCATGTCGCGGGTCTGACAATCATGAATGAAGGTTCGGTGCGCGACTGGCTGCGCCATGGCAAGTTTAACGTGACACAGGGCAAGAACTTCGATTGCTCAGGCAGCATTGGTCCATGGATTGAGACAAACCTTGCGGAAATCAATGTCGAGGATATGCGGATCGAAACCCATGTGAATGGCGAATTGCGCCAGGAAGATACCACCGCTTCAATGGCTTTCCCGTTCAAGAGAATTATTGAATATGTCTCGACTTTTGCAACACTGGTTCCAGGTGACATGATTGCCACTGGTACTCCAACAGGATCAGGTGGTCGGTTTGATCCGCCTAAATGGTTGAAACCAGGTGACATTGTAGATGTTACGGTTGAAGGTGTTGGAAAGCTCCGAAACTCGGTTGTTGAAGAACAAGCTTGAGATGTGTGATATTCGCCTACTTTAACGCACACAGGGAGAGGCCTGCTGAGTAAGAACGCAGAATATCATAAGAATACTCAACTGCGAGACACGCAGCGTTCGCTGCCAATTGCGCTGCTGCGCGCACGCGAGATTGTAATGTCGCGATTTCGCCCCGTGCTTAAAAAACACAAGATAACTGAGCAGCAGTGGCGGGTATTGAGGGTTCTTACAGAAACCGGTGCGATTGATGCGACGAAAATTGCGGAAAAAAGTTGTATTCTTGCACCCAGCCTTACGCGCATCATCCGCACACTGGAACAGCGCGGGCTGATCAAGCGAGAAAAAAATCGCATTGATGCGCGCAAGCTTGTCTTATCCATAACCCTGCAGGGCACAGCTCTTGTTGAAAAAGTAGCACCAGAGAGCAGCGGTATCTACGACCAGCTGGAAGCCGAATATGGCGTCAAAAAAACAGAGCGCTTGCTCGATTCACTCGAAGAACTCTCAAAACTTAAATAAGGATTATCCGTTACCATCCGGCGGCACAAAACGCTGCGCTGCTTTACCGCGATAGTTCTGATAATAGTCTGCATCAATTTCAGTGCCATCATAATGACCGATGAGAACGCCGGTCGACGGTGTGCCGCCCCGGCGCTTGTATATTTGATCATCTGTTATGGTCGTGCGCTGAGACATTCTGCGCCCCCAAGTCCCAAGCCTTTCATACATCAGATCAATTGTCTCGCGATGGGTTGGTGATTGGCCAAGATCGAAAAATTCCTCAGGATCATTTTCCAAATCGAACAATAAGGGTGGGCTACCCCCTTCATCGTGAATGAACTTCCAGCGTGCGTCGGTAATCATGAACAGGCGCGCATCACGTGGAGCTATATTAAGAGTGGTTGCCTGAAAAGTTGGCGAATAATCATATTCACTGACGGCGCACTCGCGCCATGCGTCGGGCGTGTGGCCCTCGACGAGCGGCTTTAAAGAGTGACCTTCGATGATATGTTCTGTGCCTTTCGCGCCTGCATACTCGGCAAACGTTGCCGCCAGATCAATGGCTTCGACAAGTGCGTTGCAGGTCGTGCCACGGCTTTCATCTGCGGTGGATGAAGGATCGTAAACAATCATCGGAATCTTGACTGAACAGTCATGGAAGAAATCTTTTTCACCCATCCAATGGTCGCCAAGATAGTCACCATGGTCTGACGTCAGTACAATCAACGTATCGTCCATCCGGCCATGATCTTCCATCCACTTGAACAGCCGCCCCATTTGATCGTCGCATTGTTTGATGAGCCCCATATAGGCTGGGATAACTTTTTCGCGGACCTCGTCGCGCTGGAACGCCTTTGCAACCAAGTCGCTCATAAATGCGGTGTGAACCGCGTTAGAGTTTCCACGCTCGCGGTCATGACGCTGAACAGGCAAAATGTGCTCTGGGCCATACATGTCGTGATAGGGTGCTGGAACAATGTAAGGCCAGTGGGGTTTGATATATGATAGATGACAAAGCCAAGGCTTTTCGTCATCTGCGTGCTCTTCCATGAACCTAATGGCTTCACCAGTGAGCCAAGGTGTTTCAGAATCTTGTTCGCGGATGTTCGCTGCGCGGTCGGCATATTTCATGAGCCACCCGGATTCCACGTCATCTTCCGCAGACACGCTTGAGTTGGCATAATCATGCCAGGGGTTGGCTGCTTCATATCCTTTAGACTTAAGATACTCATTATAAGGTGACCTGCGCTTATCGTAAAAGCCTGCTGGTCCTTCTGCCCATAGGCCATCATCGCGCGTGAAGATGTCGAAGCCACACTCAGACACCCGCGCGCCGATGACGGTGTCTTTTGGAATGCCCAGCCGTTCCATGCCCTCACTATCGGCGGTCATATGGGTTTTGCCTACCAAATAGGCATCCATACCCGCCTTGCGAAGATGGTCGCCAAGCGTAAGTTCGCCAACTTTTAGTGGAAAATTGTTAAACGCCGCACCGTGGCTTTGCACATAACGACCTGTATAGAAGCTCATGCGAGATGCGCCACAAATGGTCGATTGCGCATACGCCCGTGTGAAACGGACACCCTTTTCAGCCAGTGCGTCAATATGCGGAGTATGTAGGTGGGGATGTCCTGCACAGCTCAAATAATCGAACCGTAGTTGATCAAACATTATGAATAGAATGTTTTTAGCAGCACGCTTCATTTAACAGGCCTCATGTAGGAAAATTCTTTCGGCACACTCATGGTGCACATGCGCGCTGTCAAGCAAATCCAGATTTCTGGATCTCGACCAGTGCTCTCCATCAGCTGGAAAGATCTGGCCTGCAGTGTCTGCGTGCTTGACCGTAGCTCGGAAATTTTGCAGGTTTAACGTAAATTATGCAAGAAAATGCAAAGAAAGACCGAAATTGAGCGAATTCACACAAGCATTCCACAATGCTGCGACCCTTATCGCAGCGGGTGACCACGACCTCCTAGAGATTGTGGGACTGTCTCTACGTGTAAGTTTATCAGCGCTCATAATCTCTTGTCTTATCGGTTTGCCCATAGGAGCTGCATTGGCGATTAGCCGGTTTCCAGGGCGAAATTTTGTATTGGTGTTGCTCAATGCACTTTTGGGACTACCGCCTGTTGTCGTCGGACTGATTGTGTACTTGCACCTTTCCAGTTCCGGGCCTTTTGGATGGCTGCAGCTGCTCTATACGCCCACCGCCATGGTCATTGCGCAAACGATTTTGATCGCACCAATCATTGCGGCCTTATCACGTCAAGTTCTCGAAGACTTACATGCAGAATATGATGAGCATTTTCGATCGCTGGCGCTAACACGCGCACAAACAGTAGTTGCTTTATTGTGGGATGGACGATTTTCACTGCTCACGGTGTCCCTGGCAGGTTTTGGCCGGGCTATCGCCGAAGTGGGTGCCGTGATTATTGTTGGCGGCAATATTGATCATCTGACGCGCGTCATGACAACGGCAATTGCTCTTGAAACTTCAAAAGGTGATCTGCCGATGGCGCTGGCGCTTGGTATTGTTCTGCTGGTGATTGCTTTGATCATCAATAGTCTGGTGATGAGCGTGCGTTTGTCGGCGCAGAGGCATGCATATGCTTAAGAACCTTTTGTCTGCCTCATCTCAAGCACGTCTTGACGTTCAAGCGAACCAACTCTTGCCGCTGGTCGCCAAAGACGTCAGCTTCAGTGCTGATACAAAACCGCTCTTGAATGAGATCAATCTCACTCTCACTGGCGAACACCTCACGGTCATCATGGGGCCTAATGGGGCTGGCAAAAGTCTGCTGCTGCGCATGCTGCATGGATTGATTAAACCAGATGCGGGAGCGATCCAGTGGGCGCGCAAGCCACTTGACCGCAGCATACAGCAACGCCAGGCCATGGTTTTTCAACGCCCGGTCTTGTTACGCAGGTCTGCTGCGGCAAACATCGACTTTGTGCTGCGGCTCGCGGGACACGCGGGCAGCAAACAGCGTGATGCGCTATTAGCTCAGGCTGGCTTGACCGATAAGGCAGGCCAGCCCGCACGGCTTCTTTCCGGCGGTGAACAACAAAGACTATCGCTGGCGCGTGCGTTGGCATTGCAGCCCGATGTTATTTTTCTTGATGAGCCTACCGCCAGCCTTGACCCTGCGTCAGTTGCTAAAATCGAAGAGATTGTGCGGGCTGCTCATCTGGCGGGCACCAAGATCATTTTCGTTACCCACGATGTTGCACAGGCCAAGAGATTGGCAGGTGAAGTCGTCTTCATGAACCATGGCCGCATCGAAGAACATTCCCAGGCAAAGAGCTTCTTTGAACATCCGCGCTCTGCATCGGCACGTGCTTATCTTGAGGGACGCATCATTGAATAGGGTAAGGTTCTTCCTGTATGCAGCAGCGATTGCCTTATGCGCAGCACCTGTTGTCGCAGATGACAATGCGATCATCGTGCAATCAACCACGTCTACGCAAAATTCTGGTCTTTATGATTTTCTGCTGCCCAAGATCAAAGAGGCGACGGGTGTGACGGCCCACATCGTTGCAGTAGGAACGGGGCAGGCAATCAAAAATGCCAGAAACTGCGATGGCGATGTGTTGTTGGTACATGCCAAAAAAGCCGAAGAAGACTTTGTTGCGTCAGGCTTTGGCGTGAAGCGGCATGATCTTATGTTCAATCAGTTCGTGATTATCGGGCCGTCTGATGACCCTGCTCAAATCGTCGATGCACCTTCTGCAAAAGACGCGCTTAAGAAGATTGCTGTTGCAAAAGCGCCGTTTGCCTCTCGAGGTGATAATTCTGGAACCCACAAGCGTGAAGAGGTCCTCTGGAATGCAGCGCGTTATGATCCAGAACCGTTTTCGGGCACTTGGTACCGCGAAACCGGTTCAGGCATGGGTGCAACACTCAATATTGCTGTTGGAATGAACGCCTACACCTTAAGCGATGAAGCGACATGGATAAGTTTTAAAAACAAGCGCGATTTCCAGATTCTCGTGAGCGGTGACGATGCGTTGTTCAATCAGTATGGGATTATTCTGGTCAACCAGCAAAAATGCCCAAATGCTAATTCTGGCGAGGCAAAAAAGGTGGTTGATTGGATGCTGTCTGCGGATGGTCAGGCAGCGATCAATGCATTTCGCGTAGATGACAAGCAGTTGTTCACCGCAAACGCCAAGCTGAATTGACCGTTGATTAGGCGTTAAACCACACAGTGCCAAAACCATCGACATTGTAACCTTTTAATTCCGCTGCCCGGTCTCGAAAGGACTTTGAGCGGCAAAATAGGTCGAGTTTTTGTAAAGCAGGTTCAAACCATGCTTTTCGGTCAACGAGAATATCGAACCGCTCTTCAATGACGGGCAAGAACGCCAATTGATATTGTGCAGCGTAACATTCTAAACCAAATGCGGCGTCTGCTTTACCTTCGGCAACTGCTAGCGCTGCGTCTTGCTCGCTGCGGGCGGGTTTCGAGTATGAGAGCTTACTCTCGTCAATACCGGCTTGTCTCAGTGTGTGTTGAAAGATGCTCTGTGCGCCAGCGCCATCTTGGCGCGGTACAATGTTTTGGCCTTCGAGCTCATCGAGCGCGCCAATTTTGCCACTATGTATGATCCCGCGTTGGCGCTTGGCCCATTCAAGGAGAACCACGCGCTGTCCCGCACACATTTTACGCGCTGCGGATACGTTCCAAGCGTCATTTTGCTCATCAAATATATGCAAACCCGTGCTCACACCCTCGCCAGCAGCAAACCGGGAAAGCCCGTCCAAACTGCCGTCGAAGTAGCTCGCAAGCTCGCATTCTGATTGGCGCAACGCCCAGTCAAGCAGCGGATCGTGGCTCCCAAGAAACACATTCGGGCGGTGCCTTGTCTCTATGTTCGCAGCCCTGCCCGAGCTGTGTTCGGCAATCCAAGCCTCAATTGCTTCACGCGCAAACAACAACTTTCCGGTTGCTCTAGAACAAGGCACCTCACCAGAAGCAGCCAGGTCATAAACCTTGCGCTCCTTTATTCTGAGTAGTTCTGCGAGCTCCTTTGTCGTGAGGTATTCAGGCATGTTATCTCAACAACCAACCTTCACTTTGCGGGCATTGCTGTTTCCACGAGACGGGCCCAATAAGAACAACCCACCGGAATTATTTCATCATTGAAATCATATTCCGGGTGATGAACATCGGCTGTATCGCCCTGGCCCAGGAAAATGAAGGCCCCTGGGCGTGCCTCAAGCATGAAAGAGAAGTCCTCTGCACCCATCACCGGTGGAGTATCGTCACGCACCCGCTCATCACCGGATATTTCACGCGCGATGCTGACGGCAAAATCGGTCTGCTCTTCGTGATTAATCGTTACAGGATAGTTTCGCTTATAATGCAGTGTTGCCTTTGCGCCGAAAGCAGCAGCAACATTCTCAACCACTTCGCCCATCCGAGTTTCCATCAAATCGCGTACTTCATTGGAAAGTGAGCGGCAGGTGCCGGTAAGTTGAGCGGTGTGCGGGATAACATTGAACGTATCGCCCGCTTTGAACGTTGTCACTGAAATGACTGCGGAATCGAGGGGGTCAGCGTTTCGTGACACGATAGTCTGCAAGGCCTGAACGATATGAGTGCCGACAATAATTGGGTCGTTTGACATGTGCGGTTTTGCGCCATGTCCACCTTTTGCTTCAATGTCGATTGTGAAAAGATCTGCTGCAGCCATTAGTGACCCAGGCCGGATCGCAAATTCACCTGCAGGAATGCCCGGCATGTTATGCAAGCCATAAACCTCTTGCACACCAAAACGGTCCATCATGCCATCTTCCACCATTTCAAGGCCGCCACCGCCACCTTCTTCGGCAGGTTGAAAAATGACCACCGCAGTGCCGTCAAAGTTTCGCGTTTCAGCAAGATATTTAGCAGCACCAAGCAGCATTGCCGTATGTCCGTCATGGCCACATGCATGCATGACCCCGTCTGTCTTAGACATGTAAGGACGCTCAGTGATTTCATGAATG
This sequence comes from Hyphomicrobiales bacterium, assembly GCA_051010095.1. Taxonomy (GTDB): domain Bacteria; phylum Pseudomonadota; class Alphaproteobacteria; order Rhizobiales; family CAJQND01; genus CAJQND01. Next base: position 27,632 of record JBPCVX010000125.1, on the reverse strand, counting down.
GGCAGGGCGTCCATATCGGCGCGCAGGCCAATAACCTTGCCGCTTGATGTATCCTTGCCTTTGATCACGCCAACCACTCCCGTGCGGCCAATGCCAGTAGCGATTTCGTCCACGCCAAATTCTTTCAGCTTTTCCTCAACAATTGCCGCAGTGCGGTGGACGTCAAACAACAACTCTGGATGCGCGTGAATGTCTTGGCGCCAAGCGCTAATTTCGTCGTGAAATTCGGCGATACGATTAATAATGGGCATTGGGAAAACGTCTCTTTCTTCGCTGGATATTAAGGACTGTGCGGCATGGTTTTAGACCGTCGCATTGGGGGAATAGTGTGAGTGTTGGCGAGAGTTGGTTGGCCTGTCAATGTTTCATTGATGCTAAGATTGATTTTCACGCCGTTGCGTCGTTAAAATAGAGCCGAAAAAAGGGGCTGGGAAAAATGGAACCTTCAACACCGGCAGGGCCTGCCGAGCGACCGGCGCGTGGCGCACCGAATGTGGAAAACACAAGGGTTGGCTGGCGGCGCTTAGGGCAATTGAACCGCGGCTTGTCAGACCGTCAGCGCGATCGCATCCTTGCAGAACTCTTCATCCGCAAAGACTCAGATTTTATGCGCTATCTTTGGCGGTTCTGTCTGCTTTTGTGCCTGTCGACAATCATTGCCGCATTTGGATTGCTCTCAAATTCAACTGCTGTGGTGATTGGCGCGATGCTGGTGGCGCCGTTTATGGAACCTATCATAGCAGGCGCCGCTGCACTTGTGATGAGTTGGCCGAGGCGTTTTTTGCGCTCTATATTTTTGGTTTTGTGCGGGGCGTTGGTTGCTTTTGGAATGGCGTACCTTATTTCCTCGCTTACGCCAGATATTCCATCTGCATCGCGCGAGGTGATGGCGCGTACGAAACCCAATCTCTATGATTTGGGAATAGCGGCAGCCGCAGGTGCTGCTGCGGTCTTTACGATGATCTACCGGATCAATGCTGCCGCACCCGGTGTTGCGGTTGCAGTGGCTCTTTTGCCGCCACTGGCTGCCGCCGGCATCGTTGCCGAGCAAGGTTTGTACGCTGAAATGCAAGGTGCGCTGCTGTTGTTTATCACCAACTTCGCCACCATCTTGTTGGTTGCATCCCTTACATTGCTGCTGCACGGGTTTGTGCCTGTCATTGAGACGCTCAATCCGAAAAGCATTGCACGGCGCGGTATATTCGCAACGCTGCTGTTTGTAGCAGCGATATCGATTCCGCTCTTTCAGCAAACTAAGGTTTTGTTCCACGAGATACGGTTAGAAGGGGCTGCATATAAAGCGCTCAAGGGATGGTATACTGGATCAGATAAGGAGGTGCATCGGGTCAACGCGGCTGGCAACACGCTTAAAATTTACATGTCGGGTCCAGAGTTTGAACGCGATTATAAGCTATTGGCCAAAAGAATTTATGAGATTGTGGGAGAGTCTGTGCGCATTGAGGTGACGTGGATCAAAACAAGTAACGCGACCGCAACACACTTTCACACGCCCGATAAAGAAGAATAATTGTCTGGCTCAACGCCCGCTTTCAACGCGTTTCTTGAATGCAGCGACGCCTAATTTCCAAGCATCTTCAAACATCGCGCGCATTTGCTCTTCGGTGACGCCATCAAGCTCGTATTCAAGATTACATGTGAGTGTACATCCGGTGTCGTCGCCGGTGACCTGAAAGGCACTTGTTGCTGAAACGACGGGAAGGTCGGTTTTTATGGTTTCAAACACTATAAGCCGTTTTTCTTCATCGCGCTCACGTAGCACCTGAACTGTCTTACTGCCATCGAAGTTTACAAATGTGCGAATGCGTTTTCCGTCGACTTCCTCGACCGAGGTAATGGTGCCAATCGCATATTGTAGATCGCCTGATCTAAAACTTCGAATAATTGACCAAAGGTATCTTGCCTTGCAGCCAAAATCTAAGCTTCTTTCTATTTTCATGAGAACGCCCAGCCCTGTTCACAACCCCAGCCATAATGTCTCTATGAATTACATAAAAGCTAGAGATTTTTTGACTTCGTGTTGAGATTTTTTGTATTAAGAGCCCATCATGCCAGAAAACTTAAACGCTCTCATCCTGGATTTAGTTGAATGGGTTAATAAGAGCCCGCGCCAATATGATGATGTAATGAACGCCTGGCGCACGTCTTGCCCCGGCCTGCCGGTGTGGGAGAGCGCTGTTGAAAACGGTTTCGTAGCGCGCGAATGGAAGAAGGGCGAAGGGGCTTTTGTCAGCATAACGCCGCAAGGGCGCATTTTTTTGCAACAACACCAACGCCTATAAGCAAAAAGGCCGTCTGATTGCTCAGGCGGCCTCTATGAAACTTCCTGTACTCAATGATCTGCGCTAGGCACCGGTGATTGATTTCACTTCAAGGAAGTCCTCAAGACCCCACTTGCCGCCTTCACGACCGTTGCCGGATTGTTTGTATCCACCAAATGGGCTGCCTGGCCCTTGCGCTGCGCCGTTCACATGCACCATGCCTGCCCGTAGCTTGCGGGCCACGCGTTTAGCGCGGTCTGCATTTTCGGTCTGCACATAAGCTGCCAGTCCATAAGGTGTGTCATTGGCGATTTCGACGGCCTCTTCTTCGGTATCGAATGGGATCATCGCTAGCACAGGTCCAAAGATTTCCTCGCGCGCGATGGTCATGTCATTGTTTACGTCAGCAAAAACCGTCGGGCGTACGAAGTATCCCTTGTTGAAGCCTTCAGGACGCCCAGGGCCTCCAACGAGAAGCCGTGCACCTTCCTCCATGCCTTTTTCGATCAGTCCTTGCACTTTGTTGAACTGTATTTCGCTCACAAGTGGGCCAATGTGACGGCCTTCTTCTTTCGGGTCTCCAACTTCAACTTTGTTTGCGGCTTGCTCCGCCAAAGAGACAGCTTCATCATAACGCGAACGTTGCACAAGCATACGGGTCGGAGCGTTGCATGATTGGCCGGTATTGTTAAAGCAATGGATAACACCGCGCTTGATCGCCTTTTCAAGATCTGCATCTTCAAAAACGATGTTTGGTGACTTGCCGCCCAGTTCCAGTGCGACACGCTTCACCGTGTCAGCGGCTGCTTTGCTCACTGCGATGCCTGCGCGGGTTGATCCGGTAAATGACATCATGTCGATATCAGGATGGCGCGACATAGCCTCGCCCACCACAGGACCTTCGCCGTTTACAAGATTGAACACGCCCGCTGGGAAGCCGGCCTCATCGATCATCTCCGCAAACACGATCGCTGACAGAGGGGCGATTTCACTGGGTTTCAAAACACAAGTGCAGCCGGTTGCGAGCGCAGGCAGCACTTTCAAGGCGATCTGATTGACCGGCCAGTTCCACGGCGTGATCAAACCACAAACACCGACAGGTTCATGAACAACGCGTTCGCCATTCGCACCGAACTCTTCTTCCATTGGAAAATTCTTCAAAGCTTCCATGAAACCTTGCAAATGAAATGGACCGCATCCGGCTTGGGCAGATTTTGCCAGAGATGCTGGCGCTCCCATCTCGGTTGAAATGGCATCCGCCATCTCACCGTGGCGGTTCTTCATCACGTCCATGAGTTTTTCAAACAACGCGAGACGTTCTTCCCGGCTGGTTTGTGAATATGTCTCAAACGCCTCTTTTGCGGCTGCTACTGCTTTGTCCACATCAGCTTCTGAACCGAGTGAGATGACCGCACAGGCTTCTTCATTTGCGGGATTTACAACTTCGCATTCGTTAGCTGAAACCGGTGGAACCCAGGCTCCATTGATATAAAAATCGGTTTTCTTCTGCATGACGTGTCGCCCTGTATGAAATGGATGTAGTTGGCAGAAGCGATACCGAATCCGCGCCGTCTTTGAAAGAGGTTATTTCGTCACTCTATAATCAGGCGGGCTCGGCTTCCGCATCGTCGCCCGGTTCGTCTGTTACAGGCGGTGGTGGCGTCTTTTGCCCACCTTTTACCCATTCGCGCATGCTCTGGAATACCACATAAAGCACAGGAATGAAGACGACACCAAGCACTGTTGCCGCCATCATGCCGCCAAACACGGTCATGCCCACTGAAACGCGGCTGGCGGCACCAGCGCCGGTTGCCACAACCAGCGGAATGACACCAAGCACAAACGACAGGGCTGTCATAAGTACCGCACGAAAGCGCAGTCCAGCAGCATTGTGGGCAGCTTCCTTAATGGGAACGCCGTCTTCGCGTTGTTGTTTTGCAAATTCCACGATCAAAATCGCATTTTTCGCCGCAAGTCCAATCAATAACACAAGCCCAACCTGCACATAGGAATTGATGTCCAGTCCGGTTGCCAGCAGCAGCGAGAACGCGCCCAACATGGCGAACGCCACAGAAAGCATAACCGGCATGGGAATGGACCAGCTTTCATATTGTGCAACCAGGAATAGATAGGCGAACAGGATCGAGAAGATCAAAACCATGGACCCAGCAGCACCAGCTTTGATTTGTTCAAGGGCAAGGCCTGTCCACTCGTAAGTAAATCCTGGCGGTAAGGTATTGCTGCCAAGCTCATCCATGGCCAAGATTGATTGGCCTGAACTAAATCCAGGCGCGGCATCGCCGTTCACGGTGGCTGAGCGGAACATGTTGTAGCGCTCGATGGTTTCTGGCCCGAGTATGGGCTCAATCTTGGTGAACACGCTCAACGGCAACATATCACCCTCGGCATTGCGCACATGCACATCGCCAATATCGGTCACCGTGTCACGGCGGGTCTCATTTGCTTGCACGAATACGCGGTAAACGCGGCCAAACTTATTAAAATCGTTGACATAATACGCCCCCATATTCGCACCAAGCTCGGTGAAAATCTGATTGATTCCGACACCTTTGGTTTTGGCGAAATCACGGTCCACATCAATAAACATCTGCGGCGTATCAGCTGCAAATGTCGAGAACACATTGTGCAGGCGTTTATCGCCATTAGCGGTGACAATGAGGCCACCAAGTGCTGCTGCAAGCTCTTGCGGTGTTCTGCTTTCAGTATCTTGCAATATGAACTCAAACCCACCTGTGGTGCCCAGTCCGTTGATCGGCGGTGGCGCAAAGGCGATAATGCGCGCACTGGAGATCGCTTGTAGCTTTGGTCCCAACCTGCGCATGATCGAGCCCATGTCCATGCCTTCTTCTTCGCGCTGGTCCCAAGGTTCAAGAACCACCACCATCATGGCGTTGTTAGAGGCAACTGCACCAGAAAGCATGGAATAGCCGCCAACGGTCGAGACATCGGCAACGCCTTTGGTTTCCTGCAGAATTTTTTCCACCCGCTTTACAACTTTGTTGGTACGGGGAAGGGCAGCCGCATCTGGCAGACGAATATCAATGAAGAAGGCGCCGCGATCTTCGTTTGGAATAAATCCTGTTGGTAATTGGCTGCCGAGGAAACCCATAAGCACCACGACACCAAGAAACGCAATCATCGAAAGCTTGGCAAAACCAATCGTCTTGGCAACCGCTATCAAGTAGACGTTGCGCGTTTTATCCAACAGTTTTTCAAACCAGGCGAGCGGCCCGCGTTTGGCTTGTTGCGGTGGTTTCAAAATCAATGCGCACAGAGCAGGACTGAGCGTCAGCGCGTTAATCGAAGAAAGGGCAACCGAGATAGAAATCGTCGCGGCAAATTGTGCAAACAATCGGCCCGTTAACCCCGGCGTAAATCCAATGGGCACGAACACCGCGAGCAACACCAAGGTCGTCGCGATCACCGGGGCGGTGACTTCGCGCATGGCAACACGGGTTGCCTCGCGTGGCTCCAAGCCATCAGACATATGGCGCTGGACATTCTCCACCACCACAATGGCGTCATCCACCACCACCCCAATAGCGAGAATTAGTCCAAACAGGCTGATCGTGTTGATGGTATATCCCATCGCTAAAAGAGCCGCGAATGTGCCGATTAGCGATACGGGAATGGCAATTGCCGGTACAAGTGTCGAGCGCCAATCTTGCAAGAAAATGTAAACAACCAAGATCACCAGGCCCAAAGCCTGCATAAGCGTAACCAGCACCTCGCGCATGGAAGTTTCCACGTAGCGGGTAGTGTCGTAGGTGACCTTGTGTTCAAGTCCTGTCGGGAAACGGAGCGAGAGACGCTCAAGCTCCCCTTTCACCCCTTGCGCAACATCCAAGGCATTAGCATCGGGCAACTGATAGACGGCCAGCAACGCGGCTGGGCTGCCGTTCAACTCGCCATACCAGCCATAATTTTCTGCACCCAATTGCACAGTTGCTACGTCGCGCAACAAGATGCGGCGACCATCTGCTGTGGATTTGATAATGATGTTTGAAAATTCTGTTGGGTCTTCCAGCCGGCCCTTGGCGCGCAAAGTATATTGGAACTGTTGGGTCTCAGGGGCTGGTTCAGCACCAATCTGACCTGGCGAGATTTCGATGTTCTGATCGCGTATCGCACTGATCACATCTGCTGCGGTAAGTTTGAGACTTGTCAGCCGGTTCGGGTCAATCCAAATACGCATGCCATAGTCGCGCGCGCCAAGAATGGTGACCTCTGAAACGCCAGGTACGCGGCCGAGCGTGTCGCGGACATTAATCGAGGCATAGTTCGACAAGAAAATATCATCGTAAGCGTCATTTTCCGCATAAATCGCCACAATCAACAGCATGGCGGTTGATTGCTTCTTTACCGACACGCCGCGCCTGGTTACTTCTTCTGGCAGCCGCGGGGTGGCCAGCGCCACGCGATTTTGCACGTTCACCTGCGCCAGATCGGCGTTGGCGGTTATATCAAACGTTACCGTGAGCGAATAAGCGCCATCGTTTGAGCTTTTCGAAGACATATAGGTCATGCCTTCGACGCCGTTTACTTGTGCCTCGATAACGGCACCAACAGATTGCTCAACAGTTGCCGCATTTGCGCCTGGGTATGTTGCTGAAACCTTGATCTGCGGTGGCGAAAGTTCAGGGAATTCCGCGACAGGCAGTTGTGAAATCGAAACCAGGCCTGCGATAACGGTTACAATCGCAATAACGAATGCGAATTTAGGCCGATCGATAAAAAATGCGCTCAGCATTTAGTTGCCGCCTTCAGACTTGGCGGCATCATCACCTTTGGTCTCGTCTTTCTTTTTTGCCTTGTCATCTTCTGTCTTGTCTTCAGCATTTGCTGGAGTTTCCGCTGCGCCCGCCTGGTCTGCGGTAGCCGATTTGACCATTTCCGGCTTCACTTTTGCGCCGGGGCGCACTTTTTGGATACCATCAACAACAATGGTTTCGCCTTCGGTGAGGCCGTCTTCGACGACCCAGTCAACGCCGGTGATCGGGCCAAGTTTGACAGGGCGCGGTTGCACCACGTCGCCGTCTTCAACGACAAGCACAAAATAACCTGTCTGGTTCGCTTGCACGGCGGCCTGGGGCACCACAATTTGCTTTTCAGGCGTGCCGCTCTTCAAGATAACTGTTACAAACTGACCCGGAATTATAATGTTGTCGGGGTTTGGAAACTCAACACGCACCTGCACAGTGCCGGTGCTTGCGTCCACTTGTTCGTCGATAAACTCAATTATGCCGTCTTGCTCAAACAATGTGCCATCGCTCAGGCGCAGTTTTGGAATTGCTTCACCCGCTTTACCGACAGCACGCAACTTGCGGTAATCGAGCAATGTGCGTTCAGAGACCGAGAACACCACCCTGATCGGGTCTGGATCAATCACTGTCGCAAGAATTCCGCTATCAGGACCGATGAGGTTACCCACATCAACCGTTGCCCGGCCTATGCGCCCATCGATTGGTGCCTCAATGCGGGTGTAGTCCAAATCAAGCTGGGCTTGAGTTTGATCTGCTTCGGCGGACAGCAGATCAGCCTTTGCGCGGGCTGCCGTCGCCTTTGTTTCTTCCAACTTCTGTTCGCTGGTGGTGCCTTGCGCGGTGAGCTTTGAATAGCGCACCAGATCTTGTTCGGCTTCTTCAATGGTTGCTTTGGCGCGCGCTATCGAGGCTTCTGTTGTTTGTACCTTGGCCTTGTATTGCTCCTGTTCAATTAAAAACAGCAGTTCGCCTTTTTTGACAGGCCCACCTTCTTTAAAGGGGCGTTCTTCAAGAAAGCCGGTTACCCGAGCGCGCAGATCAATGGTTTGAATGGCGTTGGCCTGACCGACAAATTCATACTGTTCAGCAACATCGCGAGAGACCACTGGCGACACGCCAACGGCTGGCAAGGGTGCTTCACCGGTATTTTGGGCCGCTTCATCCTCACCACATGCTGCGATAAACAAGGCAGACGCAAAAGCGACTATCTTTGCGCACGAAGTAAACGACGCCCGAAACCTCCCAGCTTTCATAAGTGTATCCCGCTTTTCGTTATTGTCGTTGGCGCATAGTTTGGATTATTGGTTCAAATCATAGACTGATTTTTGCCTTGGAGAAAATGCCCAATCTTAAAAAAATGCACTTTCATCTAAGTTTTTCGTCTAATGGCCAGATGGGCCGCGGAATATTCTTGTATGGCAGGGAGGCAAGTTTCATGGAAGCAATGCCGCCAGCATCGACCAATAATGTGTCGCGTGCGATTGGTGTGTAGGCGGCCTTAAAGTGATTGCGGCTCTTCAACCCGATAGCGGTTTTGGTTCTTGGATCAATGCCTGAGGAGATAAAAACTTGCAAATCCATCACCGCCACCGGCACGGATGAGACGATAACGTCAATGTCACCGCAGCGCAGAACTGTTGTTGGCCCCATCGAGAACGCTACGCCCTGCCACATAGGTCCATCACACACGTAGTTCCCATTTGTGATGCGCAAGACTTTTGCTTCGATACCAAGCGGTGGTGTCAGGTCGGGCACATGTTTACCGCCTAGAGAAAGACGCACTTTGTTGCCCACGCCTGCCTTGATGGTAAGCGCAACGCTTTGCGGATCGCAGATCGTCGCAAAGGCTGCGTTTTGAAGCCCAGACTCCAGCATGGTCCTTAGTAAGTTGGGGCTGTCCCCATAAGCGCCGCCTGCGGGATTGTCGGCGAAATCAGCAAGAATGAGTGGTTTATCGTTGTCAGTGCCAACGCGTGCTTTAACCATCGCCTCATCAGGCGTTGCGAAATCGAGTTGGGTTTCGTTGCGGCTCTCCCACACCGCATCAAGCAGCTCATCTGCCGCCAGCTTACAGAGCCCAGAATGATCTTCTAATCCCGCGACCAACACCGATGGCCCGATCTCGGCCACATCAGCCCAGGGAAATCCGATCTGCACACTGGCGCACAGAATGCCTGGTCTTTTTTCGATTTCATCGGCCACCGCGAGCAGTTTCTGCATCGGTTTCTTGCCGGTTTGACCATGGTCTGCAGCATCCATCATGGGCTTGCGTGCGAAATGCTGGGTAACGTTCAACCCTTCATCAAGAATGCGCTTAAGAAGGCTCACTACGTGCTGGGCACGTTCATATTGATCCACATGCGGATAGGTGCGGTAAGCCATCATCAAGGTTGAATGCGCCACCATGCGCTGAGAAACATTGGCGTGCATGTCCAGGGTCACAACGATTGGCATGTCTGGGCCCACCAGCGCGCGAACCTCTTCCAGCAAATCCCCTTCCGGGTCGAGGCTTGTTTTCGTGACCATAGCGCCGTGCAGCACCAGAAAAACCGCATCGAAACTTTCACCAGCTTTTAACGGTGAAAGGATTTGTTGTTTCACTTCGTGCCAATCATCTGCCGCCATTGGTCCAGACGGACTGGCGGATGCGGCAAAAGGATGGGTGACGCGCCAGCCCCATGCAGATGCCTGCTCCAGAACGCCCCAAATTTCTGTGTTGGTGTCTTTGAGACGTTCGGGGATCTCATTGCCGGTGAGCCAGTAACGGCTTTCAAAATCTATTTTCGTTGTCGCAATATGGTTGAACGTATTGCTCTCGTGCATGATTTCCGCAAGCAAGATATGACGGGTCATTGCGCGCATTTCTCTATGAGGGCCGGCAAGTCATGCCAAGAATACTGAGTATGAGCGAAGCGCCCGCCATAGATGTCCTCAAATCCCGCAGATGTTACAGTTCCGTCCAGCCGCTCGTAGAACCGGATAGCTGGTGCGTTGTCGTCATAAACCCACAAGCACATGCTAGAAAGCTCACGCACGTCGAGCTGGCGTGCACATTCCTTCATCAGTAAGCGACCAATCCCTAAACCGCGCTTGTTTGTCTCAAGGTGCAGGCAATCAAGCGTGGCATCTGCTTCTGCGTCAGCATTTACTTTCAGCGACGCAAAGCCCAGCGGTTCATCGGCCTCATCGTATGCCAGAATGACGATGTCTTCCGGGGCTTCTTGTTCCAGCACATTTTTCCAATGAGATAACCTCTCTTGCGTGGCTTTATGTTGCAAAAAGGAAGGGGGGTAAAAGTGTGCGTAGGTTTTGCGCCAACTCTGGACGTGCAAGCGCGCAACAGTTTCGTGGTCCTGAGGGCCAGCATTATGAAAAGTGATCTGTCTCATGGTGGAAACTATGGCTGTGCTGTCTGAAAGAAGGCAACACAAAATTCTTCAAAGGCCACCATCAACCGCGTCTTGCGCAAATGCTGCGAGCGCGCCAATGCAATACGCCCCGGCTCGGGGTTTCCAGCAATCGGTCGACCGACAAGTTTCTGACCGTCATAAGTCATATCGCCATGAGGACGTGTCACCAGCAGAGAATACCCCAAGCCTCGGCCCACCAGACCGCGCACAAGCTCAATTGAAGGTGATGTAAACGCCACCTTGGGCGTCAGCCCCGCTGTCTCAAACAGCCCTAGAAAAAAGTCCCTGCTAGGAGGCACATCGAGCAAGATGAAATCCTCTTCAACGAGCGCGTTGAGTTCGATTGTCTCATTTTTCGCGAGGTGGTGATCTTGCGGCAACAAGACGTAAGGTGCGATTTCAGCCAAGGACACCGCATCAATATCATCAGGCAAGTCCACCGCATAAATAATGGCTTGCTCGAAGCGGCTCTGGCGCAGGCCCTCGATGAGATCGTCTTGGGTGGCTTCTGAAACGTCAAGCATGACGTCTGGATACAGATCTGCAAAGCCGCTTATAATGCCGGGCAAAATTGCCGGGCCCAATGTGGTGAAACTCGCCAGTTTCAAGGTTCCTGCGATCTCGCCCCCGGCGCGTTGCGCTTGGCGTTCAAATTCTTCTGAATGGCGCAGCAGGTTGCGCGCTTCAGCAATCAACCGCGCACCTGCGGGCGTAAGCGATATGCCAGCTGCATGATGGCGCATGAAAACTTGCACACCCAGCATATCCTCAAGCTTTGCAATTGCTGTTGAAATGGAAGGTTGTGACACGTTTAGTTTGGAAGCCGCACCAGCGACAGAACCGGCTTCAGCAGCTGTTACAAAATATTCCAGTTGGCGCAATGTGTATCGGGGCATGGCGATCTTTTCATACTTTCATTAGAATAAATAAAAACTATACAAAAACAAGAAAGAATGAATTTTTCCTAAGTTATTTTCTGTGGGAGTGTTTGCTCTCAGGCTTTAAACTGTGGAGACATCCATGAACGCGATCGTCCGGAATGTTCCAATGACTGCCAAACCTATTAAAGGCGCTAACGTGCCGCCAGAACACTTCACCGCCGCCATGGCGCGCGCTGCAACAGGTGTGACTATTGTTACAACCGACGGCGAAGCGGGCCGTTTGGGCATGACAGTGAGCGCTTTTTCATCGGTTTCTGCTGAACCACCTTTGTTGCTGGTGTGCATTAATCGCAAAAGCCCGTTGATTGATGCCTTGGGCAGCAATGGCGTGTTTTGTGTGAACTTGCTGAGCACACGTCATCGTGCGCTAGCAGATAAATTCGCGGGCCGGCCCCATATCGGGGATCCCTATTCGTTTGATGAGGATGTCTGGCATCGCCACCACACTGGAGCGCCAGTGTTGATAGGTTCGGTTGCCCATTTCGACTGTTCCGTTGAATCCGCACATGATGCGGGAAGCCATCGTATTTTTATTGGCCGTGTCCGCCATGCCGACAGCAACGAACACACACCTTTGGTTTACAATGCGCGTGAATATCAACAGACCACCCAACTGCAGGAGCATGATCATGATTAGAAACGCTCAACAATATCTTGAGAGCCTGCGCGATGGGCGTGAAGTTTATATGGATGGGGAGCGTGTAGATGATGTAACGAGTCATCCGCAGTTTAAACCCATTGTTGATGTGCGTGCCCGCATTTACGACATGCAGCACGAAGACGCGACCCGCGATGTAATGACCTATGAGGAAGATGGCGAACGTTTCGCGATCGGCTTGCAGCTTCCCCATACCCAAGACCATTGGAACGCCAAGCGCCGCGCCGTTGATACAGTCATGCACGATATAGGCGGCGTGGTTACTCGGGTGGGTGATGAAACCGTTGGAGAGATGTGGTCGCTTTGGGATGGTGCAGATATTCTCAATGAAATCGATCCGCGTTTTGCGGAAAACATCGAGCGCCATATCAACACGGCGATAAAGCATGACCCATTCCATGTGTCGGCAAACACTGATCCAAAAGGGGATAGGTCCAAGCGCCCGCAAGACCAAGATCCGGACATGCTTGTGCACGTGGTGAAAGAGACCGATGAAGGCATAATTATTCGCGGTGCCAAATATGAAACCGCTGCAGCATATTCTAACCAAGCCTTCTTGAAGCCAACCATTGCCAATTGGGGTGATGCGAAATTGTCCGATTACGCCTTAGGCTGTATTGTAAAAATGAATGCGCCTGGCGTGAAACATATCTGTCGGGCCGGCTTCCAAGGCGTACAGCGCGAACATGATTATCCGCTGTCGAACCGCTTCGATGAAGTCGATACGCTAATGGTGCTCGATGATGTGCTTGTTCCCTGGGAAGACATTCTGTTTTATCAGCACACGCGCGCAGCAGCTTTCATCCGTACAACGCTGCACAGGTATTCAGCTTTCCCGTTTATCCAGCGTATCCTCACTTATACAGATATGATGATTGGTACCGCGCTGTGGAATGTGCGTCAGACCGGTTTGGATAAACAGCCAGCTGTGCAAGAAAAATTAGCAGAGCTTGCCGTTTATCGTGAAGGCATCAACGCTCATCTCACGGCAGCGATTGCAACTGGTGAAAAAAGTCCGAATGGTCTGCTGATGCCCAATCAATCGCTGCTCTTCACCGGCCGCGTGCATGCATGCTCAAATTTGCCTGCAATGATGCATCTTGCGCGTGAATTATGCGGTGGTCAGATTTGCGTCACTCCGAACCATGACAGTTTTGAAAGTGCACACACTGGTGATTGGCTGCAGAAATTCTATACCATTAATGAGAACTGGATGGCGGAAGACCGGCGCAAACTTTTGGCTTTTGCACGCGATTTGCTGAATTCCGGTTATGCCGGCCACCGGCTCACTTTCCAGCTTTTTGCGCAATCGCCACCTTTTGCGCATTTGGCGGCGGTGTATCGCACTTTCGGCTGGGATGGCCCGCTTGACTTCGTGAAGAACGCGGCCGGCCTGTCTGAAAATGTGACGGGTAACAATCGTCAGGCAGCGGAGTAAATCTAAATGACGCACGAGCGTTTTCGCAAATTCAACACCAAAGAAACCTATCCCAATCAAAAACTGGACAATGACCTTTGCCAGATTGTCAAAGCACGCGGCACCATGGTGTTTGTTCGTGGACAAGTGGGTCAAGACATTGATGATTTTGAGAGCATCAAAGATTTGAGCGCCTACGCCCAGGCAGATAAAGCCATGGAGAATGTCGCGCAACTTTTGAAAGAGGCAGGTTCTAGTCTTGATCACATTTGCCGCATCCAGGTCTATCTGACCGACCGGGGATATCGCGACGATGTATATCAGGCGATCGGTAAATGGCTAAAGGGCGTGCATCCGGTTTCGACAGGGTTGATTGTCGATGGATTGGCGCGGCCTGAATGGGTCATGGAAATTGAGGCAACGGCAGTTATTCCGGACGTCGAATGAGTACACTGGATGTTCTATTAAACCATCTAAGCGAAACGGCGCGTGTGCCGTTTGAACGGGCACATGCTCTGCCCGCCTCCCTTTACACAAGCGAAGAGCTGCTTGCACGCGAGAAATCTCATGTCTTCGCGCAGGATTGGTCATGTCCGGGCCGTGCGCTGGAGATACCTAACCCCGGCGACTATTTGACCTGGAGCATTGCAGATCAACCCATATTCATCGCACGGGGTAGCGATGGTGAAATACGTGCATTCTCTAATGTTTGCCGCCACCGCATGATGGTGTTGTTGGAAGGACGCGGCACGTGCCGGCGGGTGGTTTGCCCTTATCATGCCTGGACCTATGATCTGACCGGTCAGCTCATCGGCGCGCCGCATATGAACCATTCCGAAGGTTTCGATAAGAGCGAGATCTCGCTTCCCCAATTGCGCTGCGAAATCTGGGAGGGGTGGATTTATGTTTCGCTGAATGAGAACGCCACCCCGGTTGATCAAATTCTGGCGCCGCTTCAATCACTCACAGAAAAGTATAATCAACAAGACTATGTTCCTGTGCTCACGGAAGATCATGTGTGGGACACGAACTGGAAACTGCTGACAGAAAATTTTATGGAAGGTTATCATCTTCCCGTTGCCCATAAAAATACGGTGGGCGCGTGGTTTCCAGAAGAAGAGACAGGTTTCCCCGATGAGCGTTTTGATGGGTTCACCTACCAGACGTTTATAAAAGAAGAAGATGCCAAATATGGCGTCGCTCACCAAGATAATCAGCGTCTCGACGGGCGTTGGCGGCAAACCACCATTATGCCAACGGTGTTCCCGTGTCATATGTATATTCTCGCGCCTGATCACCTTTGGTACCTCTCGCTGCGGCCCAAAGGTGTTGGGCAGGTGCATGTGCATTTTGGTGTCGCCTTTGCGCCCGAGGTTATGGTGTCTGTCGAGGACAAAGAGAACACCCTTGGGGAGCTGCAAGAGTTCTTTGAGCATGTGAACGGCGAAGACCGCATGGTTGTTGAAGGTATTTTCAAAGGGGCGAATGCACCGATGAGCACGCCAGGACCGTTGTGCTGGCTTGAGCGGGAAATCCATGATTTTATGAATTACCTGGCGCGCCGATTGTGCGCTGAAAAAGAGACGAAACAAAACGAGGCGGCGGAATGACATTCTCCTTGATTGGCCGGTGTGCGGAAACCGGCGCCTTTGGTGTTGCGATCACAACATCCTCAATCTGTGTTGGCGCCCGCTGCCCCCATGTGCGCGCAGGTGCCGGCGCCGTTGCGACGCAAAACATTACCGATCCTGCCCTTGGCCCCGCCATGCTCGATAGGTTGGAGGCCGGAATGAACGCTGAAGATGCGCTTGCTGGTGCCATGGAGGGGCAGGATAATCTTGCCTTTAGGCAGCTCACGGCCATCGACAAGCACGGTAACACCGCCAGTTTCACCGGTGACAACATACTGGGCACTAATGCGGTGAACGCTGGCAATGATTGTTTTGCAGCTGGCAATCTGCTCTCGTCATCCGACGTTGTGAATGCCATGACATCTGGCTTTGAGCAATCTGCGGGCCAGCATATTGCGGCGCGCTTGCTTGCGGGATTGCAGGCAGGCGTTGATGCGGGCGGCGAAGAAGGGCCAACACATTCAGCAGCACTTCTTGTGGCCCATGAACAATCCTTCCCGCTGGTTGATCTGCGGGTGGACTGGGATGATTCAGACCCGGTGGCCACGTTGCAGAGGCTCTGGAAAGATTACGAACCGCAAATGAATGATTACCTTGTGCGGGCGGTAAATCCCACATTGGCACCCTCTTACGGTGTGCCGGGTGATGAGTAAGGAGGAAATTCAATGAGCAAACTTTCAGAAGACCAAAAACATGCCTTTTGGCGAGATGGATTTTTGCTCGTTGAGAATGCGCTTTCTGAAGGCGAGCTCCTGGAATTGCGCAAGGATTTCGCCAAATGGGTTGAAGAAAGCAAATCTCACGCCCAAGCTTATGGGGAAACCATGGATGGTCGGCCGCGGTTTGATGTAGAGCCCGGCCATTCTGCCGAAACCCCGGCATTGCGCCGGGTGGCCTCGCCCGCCGAAATTTCAGATGCCTATTTAAGTGCCATGAAAGTGGCTTCCGTTGCCGACTATGTTTCAGAGCTTATCGGCCCCAGCATCAAGTTTCACCACGGTAAGATCAATTCCAAACTTCCCGGTGCCGCAACCGAGGTGAAGTTCCACCAAGACTTCCCGTTTGAGCCTCACTCCAATCATGATCTCATCACCGCCTTGATGTTTGTTGATGAGGTGACAGAACAAAACGGACCGCTTGAAGTGTTGCCAGGCTCACATGAAGGCCCGATCCATTCACTTTGGCATGATGGCTCATTCACCGGCGCCATGGAGGAAGATGTGGTCTCCGAAATGCGTGGTAACACGATTAAATGCACCGGCCCCGCCGGATCGGTGTGTCTTATGCACACTCGCCTCGTTCATGGCTCGGCCCCCAATTTGTCTGATAAACCGCGCACACTTTATATTTGTGTCTACAGCGCTGAAGACGCCATTCCCTTATCACCCAACCCACTTCCCAGCGCGCAGGCCGGGGATGTTGTCCGTGGTGAATATTCAGGCAGGGTGCGTGCGGTACCATACGAAATGGAACTACCCGAAGTGCCAAAGGGAGCATCGTTTTTCGAACAGCAGGCAGAGGCTGGTTAAGCCGTCGCTCGTATCATTTATTTAGATGTTGGGGCGGCCGCCAGCTACATCTTCTTCCGATAGATCAATCAGTGTTGGACCATCGGTTGCAGCCGCTATTCGCAAGGCTTCTGCAAATTCATGCAGACTGCGGGCTGCGCGCGCTGTGCAGCCAAAACTCTCCGCCAGTGCCACATAATTCGGTGGTGGCGCAGCAACACCGATTTGTGCCGTGCCCGCATCTTCCATGAAGCGGCTGATTTCGGAATACCCACTATTGTTCCACACGATGAAAATAACGTTGGCTTTGGCCTCGACCGCGCTCGCGAGTTCGCCAATTGTGAATTGCGCTGCCCCATCTCCAATAAGGGCGATTACTGGTGAATCAGGTTTTGCAATCTTTGCACCAATTGCTGCTGGAATTGCGTAGCCGAGTGTTCCAAAGCCGCTGGCGGAGTGGAAATAGTGGCGCGGAGCAGGTGCATCACAAAACAGCAGGGCATAGTAAGTTGGTTGGCAACTGTCGCCTGCAATCACGGCATCCGGCAATACGTCGTGAATGATCTCAAAAACGGCTTCATAACGTTTATCGCGTTGATCGTTGATACCCGTTCGCAATGTCTCTGTGCGCTGCTTTCCGCGTCGATCCTGCGAAACAATCACAGGTTCAAGTGCTGCAAGGCCCAAATTGGCATCACACGTTATTGCAACGTCTGGCTTTGCAGTTCGCGCCAACTGCGACGGGTCAATATCCATGCGGATAAGGGTGCCAGTAAAAGTAATGTCACCTTGCATGAGAAAATCGAAATCTGTTTCGCCAAGTTCGGTCCCAACTGCCAGCACGGCATCTGCAGCCTGCAGTTCTTTGCGTACTGGTGTAAGCGAAGCGGAACCACCGACGGCCAGAGCATGATTCGCCGCTAAGAGTCCCTTTGCATTGACGGTTGTGACAACCGGTGCATCTAGTTTCTCTGCTATCGCACGAACAGTTTTTGCCGCATCGACCGCCCCGCCGCCAGCCACGATCACCGGGCATGTTGCCTCGTTCAAGAGCGCTCCTGCGCGCGAAATCGCATTAGGATCAGGTGCTGGTGGTGATGGCATTGGCCAAGGTTCAAAATCCATATCGCCAGCGGGCAATGCAAACACATCAAGCGGGACTTCAATATGAACTGGTCCTGGCCTGGCGCTTGCGAATACGCCAAATGCACGCGCCAGAACTTTAGGCAAATTGGCTGGGTCGAGAAGCGTGTGGCTGAAACGGGCAACCTCGCCGACAAAGTTGCGCTGGTTGGTCATCTCATGAAGACGGCCCTCGCCCATTGCTAAATGTTCGCGCCTGTTCACTGCAGATATTACTAACATGGGCATCGAATCCTGCAATGCTTGCCCCATAGCAGTCGCAATATTGGTCATTCCCGGGCCTGAAATAATGAAACAAACCGCTGGCTTGCCGGAAGCGCGGGCATACCCATCGGCCATGAAACCTGCGCCTTGTTCATGCCGAGGTGTTATATGGCGAATATTGGATTGCCCGAGCCCGCGATAAAGCTCAATCGTATGGACGCCCGGAATGCCGAAAACCGTGTCCACGCCATAGGCTTCCAGAAGCTTGATGAGCGCTTCGCCACAGGTGGTCATCATGCACACCTTTCTAATGTTATGCGCGGCACATCATTGTGCGGAGTTAAAGTGATTGACCAATGGCAAGAAATTTTTCGCGCCGGGCTTTACGCAAGGCATCGGCGTCTAGTGCAGCCATGCCCTCAAGCGCATCTGCGATTGCACTTCCGGTTGACTCTATCGCCTGGGCAGGGTCGCGATGCGCGCCACCTGCAGGCTCGTCTACAATCGTATCGATTACACCAAGTTTTTTTAGATCGGTTGCGGTAATTTTCATCGCGGTTGCGGCATCTTCTGCGCGCGCTGCATCGCGCCAAAGAATGGATGCCGCACCTTCTGGCGAGATGACCGAGTAAATTGCGTGTTCGAGCATAATCGTGGTGTTCGCAGTCGCGATCGCAATTGCGCCACCGGACCCGCCTTCGCCGACAACAACAGCTACGGTGGGAACGCCAAGTGACAGACTGCAATCAGTTGAACGCGCAATTGCTTCGGCTTGGCCGCGTTCTTCTGCACCTATTCCGGGATAGGCACCCGCAGTGTCGACAAACGAGATCACTGGCAAGGAAAATCGGTCGGCCATTTCCATAAGGCGAACGGCTTTGCGATATCCTTCAGGCCTTGCCATGCCAAAATTGTGCTTTAGACGCCCTTCTGTAGAGCTGCCCTTTTCATGACCCAGCACCATGACAGACTCTCCACGAAATCGACCAGGTCCACCAATAATGGCAGAATCATCGCCGAAAGAACGGTCACCTGCAAACGGTGTGAAATCGGTTATTAGCTGTGAAATGTAGGCAGACGCGTGAGGTCGCTCGGGGTGCCGTGCCACATGTGTTTTTTGCCACGGGGTCAAGCCTTCATAAATATCACCGAGCGCAGCTTCGGCCTTTTTCTCAAGCTTTTCAATTTCGCCAGCAACATCGACACCATCATCATCTTCCTCCAGCGCTTGCAATTCGGCAATCTTGCCCTCCAGCTCAGCAACTGGTTTTTCAAAATCAAGATAAGTGCGCATAACGGGCCCCGTGGAAAATAACAAAACGGCTGAATTAGATGGTGGAATTTGATTACGGCGAAATCAAGCCAAATTCAAGCTTTTGCGGCTAATGGGTGATGTTCACTCACCGTTTTCTTCAATCTTTCAGCGAGCACATGGGTGTAAATCTGGGTGGTTGAAATATCCGCATGTCCCAGCATTTGCTGAACGGCACGCAGATCTGCGCCATGCGCTAAGAGATGGCTTGCAAACGCATGCCGCACGACATGTGGGGAAATGCGTGATGACGAAAGCCCCGCCCGGGCGCTGAGCTGCTTAAGTTCAAGCGCGAAATTTTGACGTGTAATATGTCCTTGTGCGGCAGATGATGGAAACAAGTAGCCTAGCTCATCCAACGGATTGCCAGATTTATGACATGCCCTTTGGTACTCTTGCAAAGCCACACGCGCATGGGTGCTGATCGGGACAAGCCTCTCGCGTCCACCTTTTCCGCGTACCGTAATGACGTGCTCATCGCCCTCAACTGCACGTGCTTTAAGGCTCACCAGTTCGGAGACACGCAAACCTGTTGCGTAAAGAAGCTCAATAAGACAGTAAAGCCGCCGCGCACGCACAGCTTTCCCGCCTTCGGCAATTTTTGCTTCGTCGCGGGCGCAGTCAATCAATAGATTTACATCTTTTTCGGAAAGCACTTTGGGTAAGGGTCGCCCCAGTTTTGGAGCTTCTATACTCGATGCGGGATTGTCTGCGCGAACACTTTCGGTGAATAGGAACTTATGCATTTGCCTCACGGCACTCAAACGTCTTGCGGCCGTTGATGCCGCCAAGCCTTCGGCATCAAGAGCGGAGAAGTAGGCGTTTATGTCTTCAGCACTTGCTTTTGACAGCGAGCTATTGCGGGAGTTTGAGAGAAATCCAGCATAGTCAGATAAATCACGCGTATAGGCGGCCAATGTGTTCGCAGCGGCGCCACGCTCCGCAGCCAGCATTTCTAAAAAACCCTCGATGAAAAAAATATCGCGGCCCGATGCTTCGCGCGAATTAGAAGGAGTTGTTGTTTGCGTCGTTGAGCCGGTCATTTGGAATGGTCTTGATTACTTCCTGCGGTTGAGGGCCATATTCAGAAAGCCACCAGATGCCGCCATATATGGCACCACCCAAGCATGTTATGATTAACAGAAAGCGAAGACTGTCCGGCATTTGATGTTTCTAACGCGCTTTTGCTGGTTCTTTAAGGGCAAGAAGATGAAATATACCCTGATTCATACTATATCCAAGACAAGCTTATTGCACGATTTGTACTCTCGACCTAGAACACAAAAATGAACACTCAATCCAATGCACAAACAGATCAATCTGTGCAAGATATAAAAGAACAACTGACCACCGCATTGGGCCAGCGCTCAATTGTGCTCGTCGGCCTAATGGGCGCTGGAAAGACCACCGTTGGGCGTAGACTGGCTGCGCGGCTTGATCTGCCATTTAATGATGCAGATGCAGAGATTGAGCGGGCAGCTGGTAAGACAATTCCTGAAATTTTCGAAGATCATGGTGAAGCTGCTTTTCGCGATGGTGAGAAACGGGTAATCGCACGAATTATGGAAGAAGGGCCTCTGGTTCTTGCAACTGGTGGCGGTGCGTATATGGATGCGGACACGCGCGCTGCCATCACGGAACATGGTGTATCTGTGTGGCTCAAGGCAAATACTGCTTTGTTGCTCAAGCGTGTGTCGAAACGTGGCGGCAGGCCTTTGCTCAAACAGGGTAATCCAAAGCAAATTCTCAAAGAATTAGTTGCCAAACGTTATCCGGTGTATGGATTGGCCAACATTACCGTGGAGAGCAAAGACGTGCCGCACCAGCAAATTGTGCAGCTTATTGTTGATGCCCTATCGCATCATCTTAATTTGGATGACCAATCCTCATGACCACGCCCAATTTTATCACAGTTCCCGTAGAATTGGGTGAACGCGCCTATGATATTCTCATTGGCCCAGGCCTTTTGGAAGATGCTGGGAAGCAGATCAAGCCGTTATTGTCCCGTCCCAAAACAGCAATCGTAACCGACGAAAATGTGGCCGCGGTACATTTAAAGGCTCTTCAAAGATCATTAGATGCGGCAGGAATCGCCCATGAAACACTGACTTTGCCAGCTGGTGAGGCAACGAAGAGCCATGAATGCTTGCTGCAGGTAACAGATTTTTTTCTGAGTTCAGGTATTGAGCGCCAAGACATGGTGATCGCATTTGGAGGCGGTGTTATCGGTGACCTGGCGGGTTTTGCAGCGGCGATTGTGCGCCGTGGTGTGGACTTCATTCAGATTCCAACATCGTTGCTTGCCCAGGTCGACAGTTCCGTTGGCGGCAAAACTGGTATTAATGCCTCTGCTGGAAAAAACCTTGTCGGCGCATTTCACCAACCGCGTTTAGTGGTTGCGGACACAGCGCTTCTAGACACTCTGCCTGTCCGGGAATTGCGGGCCGGCTACGCCGAGGTTGCCAAGTATGGGTTGCTCGGTAATGCAGAGTTTTTCGCTTGGTTGGAAGATAACGCCGAAGCGCTTTTTTCAGGCGATATGCAGGTGCGCATGCGGGCGATTGAAACAAGTTGCCAAATGAAAGCAAATATCGTTGCGCAAGATGAAAAAGAAGGTGGCGTTCGCGCGCTGCTAAATTTGGGGCACACATTTGGCCACGCATTGGAAGCCACGACTGGATATTCAGACAGGTTGCTGCATGGTGAAGGTGTGGCTATTGGCATGGCCATGGCCTTCCGGTTTTGTGAACAAAAAGGTTTATGTCCTGCCGGTTCTGCTGAACGTGTGGAGAGGCACTTGAGATCAGTTGGCCTGCCGCGGCATGCAAACGCGATCCCAGGTGGTGCCCTTGATGTTGAGGCGTTGATTAGCGCAATGTATCAAGACAAGAAAGCACAAGGCGGCAAGCTCACATTTATTCTTGCAACCGATATCGGCAATACTTATGTGGACCGAACAGTGACAGAAGATGAAATGCGCGCGTTCCTAAGCCAGGAGCTGGATGCATCACAGAGATGACCCTAACAATTGCCATAACCATTGGCGCCATACTCGCTCTATTAGTTCTATCAGGCTTTTTCTCAGGCTCTGAAACCGCGCTCACCGCTACTTCGCGGGCGCGCATGCATGAACTTGCGCGCAAAGGCAATGCGCGCGCAGGCATGGTAAAGGTGTTGATTGAAACCCGCGAGCGCCTCATCGGCGCAATTTTGCTGGGCAACAATCTGGTGAATATTCTCGCATCCGCGCTTGCTACTGCACTGTTTATCGATCTCTTTGGCGATGCGGGCATTGTGTGGGCCACCTTGGTGATGACTGCGTTGGTGCTGGTGTTTGCTGAGGTGCTGCCGAAGACTTATGCCATTCTGAACCACGATAAGATGGCGCTGGCGGTTGCACCTGCGGTGCGTGTGTTGGTCGCTGTCCTGGCTCCAATCTCAGGTGCAGTCGACAAAATTGTGAAGTTTACTCTGCGCCAATTCGGCATTGGTGCAGAGAACGGCAGCGAATTGTCGCCGCAAGATGAAGTGCGCGGAACTATTAATCTGCACCACCAGGAAGGCGGATTTGTAAAAGACGATCGCGACATGATCGGTGGCATTTTGGATTTGCACGATCTGGAGGTCTCGGACGTGATGGTGCACCGCACCAACATGTACACTATAGATATCAAGCGCCCACCAGCCGAGCTTATTGAAGATGTGCTGAAAAGCGGTCACACGCGTGTGCCAATCTGGCGCGATGATCCAGACAATATTATTGGGATTTTGCACGCCAAAGATCTCCTTGGCGCACTCTCCAAGAAACGAGGAGATGCGTCCAAAATCAAGGTGGCAAGCCTGCTTACCGAACCTTGGTACGTGCCTGACACCAATCCGGTTGCCAATCAACTAAAAGCCTTTCGCCGCCGCAAGACCCACTTTGCCCTGGTGGTCGATGAGTATGGTGAGGTGCAAGGACTGGTGACGCTTGAAGACATTCTTGAAGAAATTGTTGGTGATATTTCTGATGAGCATGATGTTATCACCACGCCGGGTGTGCGCCGTGAAGCGGGCGGGGCGTTGTTGGTTGAAGGCACGGTTCCCGTGCGCGATCTCAACCGTGCGATGGACTGGGATTTGCCAGATGAAGAAGCCACAACCATAGCGGGGCTGGTGATACATGAAGCGCGTATCATTCCAGACGTCGGCCAAATCTTTACGTTTTATGGGTTCACCTTTGAGGCTATGCGCAGGGATCGTAATCAACTGACTTTGCTGCGCATTACCCCTGTGGCGCGTGCATGACCCGCGACTTTGATATCGTTGTAATCGGCGCGAGCTTTGCGGGCCTTGTGTGTGCCCGAACCGCAGCAATGCGGGGATTGAAGGTCGCCGTGCTTGATGCAAAGGAAGATCCCGGTGCGCGCGTGCACACCACTGGTATCATCGTAAAAGAAGCAGCAGAGGAGCTGGAGTTGCCGCACAATTTGGTGCGGCGCGTGCACGGTGTGCGTATGTATGCGCCTAATCTCAAATCAATCGACCTCTGCGCGCCAGGTTATTACTTTCTCACCACTGATACAGCGAATGTCCTGCGCTGGATGGCTTCGGAGGCAGAGCGTGCTGGTGCAGAAATCTTTTGCAAAACCAGATTCGAAGACGCAGCCCGTGAAGGTGATTTCATTACGCTGAAGAATCCAAACTTCCGCACACGCTTTCTGGTGGGCGCGGATGGCGGGCGTTCAGATGTTGCAAAAGCTTTTGGTCTCGACCGAAACCAGCGGTTTTTGACGGGGCTTGAAGTTGAGTATGAAGGGCTCGACAAAGTTGATCCCGATTTTTTGCATTGTTTTATCGACTCAGATTATGCGCCGGGATACTTGGCGTGGGCTGCGCCTGGACCAAAGGTAACCCAGGTGGGGTTGGCGGTTGGCCCTGGCTGCAAACCGGATTTGGGTAAGTTCTTGAACAAAACCGAACCGCTGTTTGCGTATTCTTCAGCCAAAGTGCATGAACGCCGTTCGGGTCTAATTCCTTGTGGCGGTGTGTTGAAAAATTTTGCAACAGAGCGCGTCTTGCTGATTGGTGATGCTGCTGGATTGGTCTCACCCATGACGGCGGGTGGTATTCGCCTGGCATTTCGATCAGGGCGCAGGGCCGCGCATACAATTTCAGACTATCTTTTTGACCTTGGACCATCACCAGAAACGGTTCTCGCGCGGGAAATGCCTTCGTTTACTTTGAAAAAGCTATTGCGGAGAGGGTTGGATTTGGCGCCTCCCAATTGGATGCTGAACGCAGGTTTATCTACGCCTTTCATGCGGGTGCTTGCCGAACGCGTATATTTTCATAAACGCGCGGCGCGTAATGCGGGTTTTGAACAATTTCGCCAAGAGCGTTTAAAACGCAGACGCGAAGATCGGGCTTGAGGAGCTATTCATCGGGCGCTTGGGCCTTTATCGCCAAAGCATGAACCCGATCAGCAAGTTCGTCGGCAAGCGCCTCATTAATCAGCCGGTGGCAGGCGACTCTGTTCAGACCAGAAAATGCCTCTGCCACAATATTGACGCTAAAATGCGTTTCTCCTTCTGGCCTCGCTCCGGCATGTCCGGCGTGTTTATCGGAATCATCACGCACAGATAACTCAATAGGATCGAACTTTTTTTGCAGTTTTGACCGTATACGCTCGTAAACCAAACCCATTGTTAAATCCTTCTGTGCAAATAACTGTGTAAAGTGATTCAATCTCTTCTCAGAATGTTATAGTATAGTGACCCCATGAAGCTGAACTCGAAATATTTTGATGGCATCCGTGTAAAGCCAGAACAGGACCGCTCACTGCGTGACAAGAAACGCGGGTGCGATTGGCCTGATTGTGACATGCCGGGGGAGTTTCCCGCGCCACGCGGTCGCGATAGTGAGGGCGAGTACTATCATTTCTGTGTGAATCATGTGCGTCAGTACAATAAATCATATAATTATTTCAAAGGCATGGGCGATGATGACGTGCGTGCATTCCAAGCCGATGCAAGAAACGGACACCGCCCAACATGGCGCATGGGCACCGGCTCCACGTCAGATAAAGAGCCTGAAGTGCGCGGCAAAGCCGATGCAGGATATAATCGCCTGCACGAAATGAAAGATCCATTTGGACTTTTTGAAGAAGATAAGAAAAAGGCCAAGCCGCAACGAACTGTGCGAAATTTGGAGCGCAAGGCTCTTAAAACGCTCTCGCTTGATGAAAATTCAAGCGCTGAGGACGTCAAAAAGCAATATAAAGCGCTGGTAAAGAGACATCATCCCGATGCAAATGGCGGCAGCAGAGCTTCTGAGGATCGCTTCCGGGAAATCGTACAAGCCTATAATTATCTTAAATCTGTCGATTTTTGCTAAAAAGCAGATCTGGACTCACGAATTTCCGTAAGGAAAGACTTGCATTGGCCCGGGTGCAGGGCCTAAACAATTGGGTCCGCGCGTGCGCTATTTGGAGTCAATTACATTATGGATGCTCATGTGAACGGGGCTGAGCTCGTTCAGCCCGATTTGAAGGTTTCCGTCCGCCAGGTTTTCGGTATCGATACAGACATGGAAGTGCCTGCGTTTTCGCAAGCAGATGAACATGTGCCTGATCATGATCCCGATTATCTTTTCGACCGTGAAACGACACTCGCCATTTTGGCAGGTTTTGCCCATAACCGTCGGGTTATGATCACCGGCTATCACGGTACGGGTAAATCTACCCACGTTGAACAAGTAGCATCGCGCCTCAATTGGCCTACTGTTCGCGTCAACCTCGACAGCCATATCTCGCGTATCGATTTGGTGGGTAAAGATGCGATCGTCCTGAAAGACGGTAAACAGGTGACGGAATTCCGCGAGGGCATTCTCCCTTGGGCGCTGCAAACCAATACCGCATTGGTGTTTGATGAGTATGATGCCGGCCGTCCCGATGTGATGTTCGTTATTCAGCGCGTGCTTGAAGTGGCCGGTAAACTTACTCTGTTGGACCAAAGCCGGGTTATCCGTCCGCATCCCTGGTTCCGGTTGTTCTCGACAGCCAACACTGTTGGATTGGGTGATACATCGGGTCTTTATCATGGCACACAGCAGATCAACCAGGGCCAGATGGACCGTTGGTCGATCGTAACGACGCTGAACTATCTGCCACATGAGAATGAAACCGCGATCGTTGAAGCCAAGTGCAAGAGCTACCAGACCAAGGAAGGCCGCGAGACCATTTCCAATATGGTTCGGGTAGCCGACCTCACACGCCAGGCTTTCATGAACGGTGATCTTTCGACCGTTATGAGCCCGCGTACGGTACTCACATGGGCTGAGAACGCTGAAATTTTCCATGATCCGGGCTTTGCATTCCGTGTCACCTTCCTCAACAAGTGCGATGAGTTGGAGCGCGGTTTGGTCGCTGAATTCTATCAGCGCTGCATGGGTGAAGAGTTGCCGGAATCAACGGCGAACGTCGCCCTATCCTAAGAGAGGCAGGTTGAGCACGCATGGCCCGGGACACGGAGTCACCAGCTGAACCTTTTAAGCGTGCGGTCGCATTGGCCATGCGCACAATTTCGCTTGAGCCTGAGATATCGGTAACTTTCGGCGCCGATAAGGCGTCTCTCAACGGCAATAAAGTGCGCCTGCCGCAGGTAGAGCGCGACCTCACCGAAGAAAGCGTTGCTGTCACCCGCGGCATCGCAGACAGCTTTGCCCTGAGATTGGCCAATCATGACGATGCGGTTCATAACCGTATGCTTCCTGAAGGCCAAAATGCCCGTGCGGTATTTGAAGCGGTAGAACAGGCGCGTGTCGAGGCTATTGGTGCACGTAAAATGATGGGCATGGCGCAAAACCTCGATGCCATGCTGAATAATCGCTACCAGGAGTCCAAAGCAGCGCAAATGCGCGAACGCACCGATGCGCCACTGGAAGAAGCTTTGGCGCTTATTGTGCGCGAGCGCCTTACGGGCACAGCGCCACCGCAAAACGCCGAATTGCTGGTGAACATGTGGCGGCCGTGGATTGAAGAAAAAGCTGCTGGTCAACTCGATGACCTTTCAAAGCAAATTGATGATCAAGATGCGTTTGCCCGCATGACGCGGGAAATTATTGCATCACTTGATATGGGCGACGAGCTAGGTCAGGACCCAGACGACTCTGAAGATGACAGCGAAGATGATGCCAATCCCGATGCCGGCGATCCAGATCAATCCGAGCAGCAAACGGATTCAGAATCTGAAGCAGATGCAGCAGATCAAACCCAGCAGGTTGATGGCGATACCCAGACATCTGAAGAAGATGCAGCTGAAATCGAGGTGGATGATCTGCCCGATGATTTCGATGCAGATGAAGCG
>JBPCVX010000124.1:0-5209 GCA_051010095.1 Hyphomicrobiales bacterium | reverse complement strand
GTGGGAGCAGCACCAAATAGCGAGAGGGTTAAAAGGGCGGTTGCGCCCGCCTTTTTTAATGTCTTTAACATGTTCATCCCGACGAATAGGTTATATCCAGCCCAAAGGCCGTTTTCCTCGCAGACGCGCGATATGCGTGAAGAATAACGACCTCGTTGGACCCGTTATAGCTGGGGAGGCGTGAAAGTTTTGCGCCAGTTAACTGCGCAATTTAATTAAAATTTTCACAATTAAACATGTCTTTAGCGTGCACTAGAAGTGAACACCTGTTTAAAAAGCATGGAATGTTCGAATAAGTTGTTAGTCGAAAACATCAAACGCAAAGCGATAGCTTGCACCAACCCCAATTGTGAATTGGTTCTCGCTACCAACCTTTACAATCGGGCTGTCGTCTGCATCACCAATGAACCGATCCCAACGTCCCCGCAGATGCAGCGTTGTTGTATCGGTCAAATCGTAACTTGCGCGCAATGCGGCCCCCACAGTTTTAAAACCTGAGCCTGGCTTATATGCAGTCAGAATTGAACCGGGAGCGGCTGCTTCACCAGGCGTTACGCCGAAATAGGTGCGCATGTAGTCTTTAGAAGCCCAAGAGGCACGCGGGCCAATTGCAATGTTGATGCGGTCAGTTGGGTCAGCAACGAAATCGATACCAAAGCTTGCAACTTGACCTTTATGGCCGTTGAAGCCTTGGCGGATGCTGGCAAAACCCAAAATCCAATCGTAGCGGTAACCAATCCCTGCGCCCACTTCCACAGCCCAATCCACTTTGTTGGTTCCTCTCAAATCAGAGGAATCAGAGGCCTTGCGTTCGCCGTTGAAGTCGAAGTCAGGAAAGAAGTAGAAACCGCGCTTTGGTTTTTGACCGTCAACCACGTCACCAAACCCAGGCACGTAAAAGCGCCCAACGCCAATGATCGGAAACGGAAAGACGATATAATCATCAGCGCCAGGGTATTTCGGCTTAAATTCGACACCCACGCCAAGATCAAGCACATATTGCTTTCCAGAAGTCGGCTCATCGGTTTCCGTGCTGACATCTGCTGCTGCTGCAGACAACGCGCCTGTAACCGACATAAGTGCCGCTAACGAAAAAACTTTACCACGAGAGAGATGCATTGAACTGCTCTGACTTGCTAATGATTCATGCTTTTATAAATACAGAATAAGAACTTGTCCTTAATTTTCCCAGTAAACAATATTTCAATTAAATTATGTTGCAATTTTGCAACGTTAAGAGTCTTGGGTTATCGGTCACGACTTTGGACGAATTGAACAATTTCTTTATATTGAAACCTCTAACAATACCCGGGTTGCTTCTACATCCTCACTCTCGTTCCTTTCACATTGAAAACGCTTTAACTTTGGAGATTGCGCCTATGTCGACAATTTTGCTCACTGGTTTCGAAGCATTCGGCTCCACCCCGATTAACCCTGCCGAGCAGGTGGCGCTGCGGCTTGATGGCAAGGAAATTGCGGGCGGAAAGGTCGTTTCGCGCGTTATTCCAAATACATTTTACAAATGCATTGATGTTGTGGTGGAAGCGATTGAGCAGCTCAAGCCCCAAGCCGTTGTGATGATGGGGGAGTGTGGTGGGCGCTCTATGATTACCGTTGAGAGGATTGCCCAAAACCTCAATGACTGCGCGCGCTATGGTGTCGAGGACAATGATGGTAATATTTTGCAAGATAAAATGACCATTGAAGGCGGCCCCGCAGCCTATTATTCAACCTTACCACTTCGCGCAATGGTGCAGACGATGCGCACAGAAGGTGTGCCAGCAGATATTTCAGATGCGGCAGGAACATTCTGCTGCAATCATCTCATGTATGGCGTTTTGCACTACATCAGCGAAAACAAGCTCAATATACGGGCCGGCTGGATACACCTTCCCCATTTACCAGTGGTCGCCGCATTGGAAGAAAACTTAGGGGCGCCCAGCATGTCAACTAAGATTGCTGCGCGCGGCGTGCGTGCCGGAATTTCGGCAATTTGTTCTCACGCTGAAGATGTTGAGGTGAATATCCCTTCACGACTGCAAATATAACAACGCCCCATCGCTGCAGCGTTGTTGCAGGATGGGGTGCAGTTACTCACATTGTATTTGCAGTGTCGTTATTTCTTTTTGGTTGGATCGGGATAGTTGAACTCGCGGCCCAATGCCTTGCCAGCCTCTTCATAAATGGGTTTCAGAACATCATCCACGTCCCAGAAACCGCTCTTTGTGAAGTCGCTAAAGTCGACGGAGTCAAGGCCAATGCTCTTAGCGAAATTTGTCTTATCCTCTTCTTTTGGTAACTCTGCGGGCCTTGCCAATGGAGGCGACCAGGTTGCTTCTTCTGTAACGGCCATGCGCACGCGAATATTGTCTTTGGAAACATTCCAGACCATGAAATCCTCGGCCAGGCTGAGCGGCCCATCATAGGTTTTGCGGATGCGGTCGTGTACGGCCGCAGAGGTGTCGAAATCATTAAAGAAGTGATAGGCGACTGCCATGCGTGGTTTGACTTCACTCATCACCTTACCGAAAGCTTCAGGTGCGGTGTGCACCTGGGTTCCAACCAGCAGCGCAGATTCGGGACTGAACCTCATTTTATTCACCAAATCTGGCACCGCGATGAAGCATTCATGGATCAACAGATCTGCATCCTTGGCGTATTTCACAAACCATTTATTGGGGTATGTGTCTGAACTGAAGACGAATTTCAGCCCGTTCCATTCCAACGCATAGCTCACCGAACCATCGATGGAGTGGATCGCAGGGAAGGTTCTGATCTTGACCCCGTTTTCCTCATATATCACCTCATTTTCGAGTTTAAAGTCGAATTCGGTAACGTCCATTTTATAGCCACGAAAATCCACATTTCCTGCGCGGCCCGCCAGGTCCCAGGTGAGCATTTTTTGCATGTGGTCAAGTGCATAGGCGGTGCCTAGTTCTGGTGCTGCGCCACTTGGACCCCAAACACGCAGCGGAACATTGCGGCCCATCAGAGCACCACCAATGAACAGATCATGCAGTGCACCGAAATGGTCAGTGTGCAAATGCCCGATGAATACCTTGTCGAGAAAATTATAAGGGATTTGCAGCGAGGAAATGCGTTCAGCTGACCCGCTACCAATATCAAAGAGGAACTTATCGCCATTTCCAAGCTCGACCAAAAAACAGGCAGCGGCTTGTTTGGCACGTGTGGTCGGCATGCCGGTTCCACATGCAATCACGCGCATTTCGTCGGGTTTCAAGTCTTCAGAATTTGGATAATAAGCATCACGCTCACGTGCCTTAACGGGTGAAACTTCAGCAGCATCTTGTGCGTGCGCAGCACTAATTCCAAGTGCTGCTAAAGAGGCGTTATTGCTTCCAGGTGCAGTCGTATCGTGCGATTGCAAAATCAGGCCTGCAAATAATGCGCCTACGGCACCCACACTTGCCAATAAGCGTTTTGAAATTGTGAAAGCCATTCTATCCCCTCCATATATGCATTTTAAAAAACCGTGCCGTAGTCAGGTATACTTTGGGTTATTTCGGTTTTCTCATTGTTTTACTGTAATTTGTTGTCACTAAATGTTGATTGTTGCAGTATTATTCACGTGACTCAAGCTTTTTAAAAGTATTAAAATGAAGATATTGGCGTTGTTTACTTCGCGCGGGCTGGGAGGCTATGAACGTTGCACAGGGCATAGAGGCCGGTACGTCTCTGATTGACGAACGCGCAAAACGCGACGCAATGAAACGGGTCGTCTCTCAAGAGGCATTGGCAGGGGCGGAGCGCTTAAAGGCATTTCTTACGTATATTGTTGTAGAGGAAATTGAAGGCCGGGGAAGTGCGATCCTCGGCAAAACGATCGCGCAAGATGTGTATGGCCGTACGCTGTCTGAAAAGGGCGATGTCGATAATATCGTGCGTGTGGATGCACGTCGCCTAAGACAGCATCTAGATCTTTACTATGAAAGAGATGGGCGCACTGACCCCGTGCGCATAGTTCTAGACACTGGTGGTTATTGTCCGCGGTTTGAGGAAGTAAAGCAGCGTCCAGTGGCGGGAGCAGGAGCGCCCGCCCGCGGTGTTCGAAGTCCACTTCCGATTTTTCTGTTTTTATTGGGTTTAAGTGCGGGTATTTTCGGATCGTATGCCGTGCTTATGCCGCTAAAATCTGATCAAACGCCGGAAAATTCGGATCAAAACATCCTGAAAGAGCTGGGGTTTGAGCGGCTTGCCATAATGGAAAAATCAGCATCTTCCTTGCAGGCTGTAAACTTGGCAGAACAAGCCCGTAACATGATTTTCCCGATTTTTGATGGCGCACGGCAGATTCTAATTTATTCTGTATTTCAAAGGGTTATAGAGATCGACCCGGGTTATTTTGGAGGGTATGCGGGGGCTGCCCAAACTGCCGCCACTTTGGCAATGACAATGCCAAAAGGTGCTAAGCGGGAGGAGTTTTCTCAATTGGCCTTACAGAGCGCTGAGCAAGCGCTAAAACTGGACCCGTCACAAGCCTGGACGCAGTCCGCTATTGCCTGGGCAGAGTTCATAAACGGTAATTATAACAAAGCGTTAAGAGTTTCGCGACGTGCCGTAAAGTTGGATGGAGATGATGGTCATGTGCTTGATTTTCATGGCACAATTACTTTGTTTTCCGGCGAATTTGCCGAAGCAATTAAAGCTTCCGATCGCGCCCATCTCGCGCTCGGCGCTAACCGCCGCTTTGCCAATCGAAACATATTTGGCGCCGCGAGCCTACATCTGGGAAAATATGCTGCGACCGTTCAAAGCTTTGAATCTGCTGCGAAATTTGGGGATCCCCTAAGCGCTCCATCACTTGCATTTACAGCTGTTGCGTTGGCGCGTTTGGGGAGAAAAACAGAGGCACTTGAAAAACTAGAAGAGTTACAACGTTCTTGGCCCAACGCGCCCGTCGCGGACATGCTGTATGGAATTTATCGTAATCGTGAAGATGCGGACACAGTGCTTTCGGGATTGCGGCAGCTCGGTTGGAAGCAAGTTAGCGTCAACTAAAAGGACAACCCGCTGACTAGAAAATTTATTGTAGATAGTGAAACGCTAGTGTGGAGAAAGTGATGTTTGGAGTATTCCAGTATACAAGCCGGTTAGTGAATCAAGTTATTGTTTTTGCTTGTTTATTAACTTTTGGACTTGCCTTGAACCTGACGATGAAAGTGCAGTTCGCGGGCCCAGCATATGGTTC
>JBPCVX010000123.1:0-6251 GCA_051010095.1 Hyphomicrobiales bacterium | reverse complement strand
GCGGCGCGGCGCAAGCGGTCGTTTATGGCTTCACCCAAACCTTCATCTGGGATTGTCATCACCGCAATGCGATCAGCTTCTGCATCAAGTTCGTGCAGGAAGCTGAACAAGTTTGCTGCAGCCTCTTGCATGTCCCCTGAAGGGCTAAGATTGCGCACGGGTCCTGCATGAGCCAATACTGCGGCTCCAAACGCTAGTAATCCCTCGTTTGGTGCGGTTTCGCTCACATTTAAGCGTATGCTGGCTTTCGGTGCGTAATGGCTTTCCAACTGACCCGGGGCGTTGGGTTTGTTGCTTTTTTTCTGAGTGCCAAGTGGTGCCCTGAGCACCTTTTCAATATCGGCGCGTGAAATACCACCAGGCCGCAGTAACGTGGCCTTGTCGCCATTGCAGGCAACGATGGTGGATTCAACGCCCACTTCGGTTGCGCCAGCATCAAGAACCGCAGAAATGTTTTTGTCATCCAGACCTTGCAAATGTTCAATGCGCGTGGGGCTGAGTTTGCCAGATACATTCGCACTGGGGGCAGCGATCGGGAGGTCTGCCGCGTTTAGCAACATTTTGGCAATTGGATGGGCGGGCACCCGCAAGGCAATTGTTTTTAACCCGGCGGTGGCCAATCGAGAGGCTTGGCATTTGGGGGTTTTTGGAACCACCAAAGTGAGCGCGCCAGGCCAGAACGCGCGGGCCAGCCGTTTTGCAACGCCCTTAAATGCGCCCAGCTTTTCCGCCGCATCAATATCTGCAACATGCACGATCAGCGGGTTAAACTCTGGACGTTGTTTTGCTGCATAAATTCCCGCAACTGCCTCGTCTGAAAGCGCGTTGGCGCCCAACCCATAGACAGTCTCAGTGGGCATCACCACAAGCTTGCCTTCGTGCAAGGCGCGGGCTGCATCAGCGATATCTTTTGGTGTGACCATGAAATCTGTTGTGTTGTTCGGACCAGAAACTAGTATTGCGTCTTTATACAACGTTTTAGCTTAATAATACGGGAAGGCAAATGACCTATCGGCCACAAATAAATGATCTGCGGCATATGCTTAATGAGATTACGCCCTTTAATGAACATCTTGAAGCGGGCACTTTCGAAGGCCTGGATGCAGATTTGGTGAATGCGGTTCTTGATGAGGCAGGCAAATTTGCTGCTGATATTCTGGCCCCGGTGAACGGGCCGGGCGATGTTAAGGGTTGCACGCTCAACAAAGACACAAACGATGTTGCCATGCCGCAAGAGTTTGTTTCAGCCTATAATCAATGGGCAGAAGGGGGATGGCCTTCGCTCACCTGCCCGGCTGAATTTGATGGTCAGGGCCTGCCAATTACCGTTGGGCTTGCTGTGCAGGAAATTTGGAACACGGCGTCCATGTCGTTTGGCATTGGCACCTTGCTTACTCAGGGCGCGGTAGAGGCTATCGAGGCCCATGGATCAGATGAGCTGAAACGGAAGTATTTGAAAAACATGGTGTCGGGCCATTGGACCGGCACGATGAACCTAACTGAACCACAAGCTGGATCAGATCTTGCTGCCTTGCGGTCAAAGGCCGAACGCGCCGATGATGGGACTTACCGGATTTCAGGCACCAAGATATTCATCACCCATGGCGAACACGATATGACGGAGAACATTATTCATCTGGTGCTCGCCCGCCTGCCTGATGCACCTGAAGGCACCCGCGGTATTTCGCTTTTTCTGGTGCCTAAATTTCTGGTCAATGAAGATGGTTCTTTGGGTGAACGCAATGATGTGAAATGCATTGGCCTTGAAGAAAAGATGGGGCTTCATGCATCCCCCACCTGCGTTATGCGTTATGGCGATGAGGGCGGGGCCATTGGCTGGCTGATAGGTGAAGAGAACAAGGGCCTCAATTGCATGTTCACCATGATGAACAATGCGCGACTGCATGTGGGTATGCAGGGGGTCGCGATCGCAGAACGCGCCTTTCAGCACGCGCTCGACTATGCGCAGGATCGCAAGCAGGGACGTCGGCCTGGCACCGAGGGCATGGTGCCGATTATTGAGCACCCTGATGTACGGCGCATGCTGTTTTCCATGAAGGCCAAAACGAGTGCAGCGCGCGCCATATGTTTTCAAACGGCCCTGGCGCTTGATCTGGCTGTGCACGGCAAAGATGATGAAACCCGCGCCCGCAATGCAGCGCTTGGCGCGTTGTTGACCCCGGTGAACAAGGCCTATGCAACCGATATTGGTGTTGAGGTTGCCTCCACCGGCATTCAGGTGTTTGGCGGCATGGGCTTTATTGAGGAAACGGGGGCTGCCCAACATTTGCGCGATGCCCGCATTGCACCGATTTATGAGGGCACAAACGGCATTCAGGCCATTGATCTGGCAGTGCGCAAGCTGCCTTTGGGCAATGGCGAAGTGGTGATGGGCGTGATCAGCGAATTGAAAGATATCGCCGATGAGGTGATGCAAGCCAACGATGATAGCCTGGGCCGTATGGGCTACCGGCTGTCAGCGGCATTAGAAGAGCTTGAAGAGGCGACCGAATGGATGCTGCAGGCACTTGCGCAAGACACAGATCAGGCCTTGTCTTCGGCAACGCCCTATCTTGAGCTTTTTGGTGTTACCGCCGGTGGCTGCTGGCTTGCCAAGGGGGCGCTAGCCTGCTTGCGCGGTGAGGCTTCTGCGCAATCAAGTGCACATGTTCAAACAGCGCGCTTTTTCGCCGAAAATGAAATGCCCCGGGCGCGTGCGCTCTCCTCCATCGTGCGCGGCAGTGCCGATATGATTACCAACATAAACCCAGAGGCCCTTTCTGCATGACAACGCTTCTTATTCATCACCCCCTCACGATTGAGCATGAAACCCCACCGGGCCACCCCGAACGGCCCGACCGTATTCGTGCCATCGATCACATTCTCTCAGCGCCCCATTTCGATAATCTGGGCCGGGAGGAAGCGGTGGCCGCCCCACGTGAGGCAGTGCTGTCGGCGCACACGCAAGCGCATCTCAGCCTGATTGAAGGGATCGACCCTGATGAAGGCCTGGAGCGGATTGATGAAGACACCTGGATGTCGCCCAAAAGCCTGGAAGTGGCACTTCTGGGCGTGGGCGCTGCCATGCGCGCGGTGGATGCGGTGGCCCAGCGCGATGCGGATAATGTGTTCTGCGCCATGCGCCCGCCCGGTCACCATGCGGAATCAAACCGCGCCATGGGTTTTTGTCTGTTCAACAATGCCGCAATCGCTGCCCACCATGCCCGCGACACCTATGATCTTGAGCGCGTGGCGGTGGTGGATTTCGATGTGCACCATGGCAATGGCACACAAGAGATTTTCTGGGCAGATAAAGATCTGTTCTATGGCTCCACCCACCAGATGCCGCTTTATCCGGGCACCGGATCAAAAGGCGAAACGGGCGAGGGAAACATTTTCAACGCACCGCTTGCCAATGGCGATGGGTCTGACCAGTTTCGCGAAGCAATGATGACCGAGATTTTGCCTGCACTGGACGCCTTTGCGCCTGAGCTGGTGATCATCTCGGCTGGTTTTGACGCCCATAAGGCTGATCCGCTGGGTGGGTTGAATCTGGAAGAGGAAGATTATGTGTGGGCAACTTTGCGCCTGATGGAAGCGGCTGACAAACATGCCGATGGGCGTGTTATATCTGTTCTGGAAGGGGGCTATGATTTGCAGGCGCTCGCCACCTCAACCGGTGTGCACATTCAAGCGCTTATGCATGGCTCTGGCGCAACATAAGAGATCTGATAATGAGCGACGAAATCGAAAAAATGAGTTTTGAAGCAGCCCTGGGCGAGCTTGAATCCATCGTGCAGAAGCTTGAGGCAGGCCAGGTGAGCCTTGAAGAAAGCATCACCATTTATGAACGCGGTGAAAAGCTAAAGGCCCATTGCGAGGCTAAACTGAAACAGGCCGAGGCGCGTATAGAAAAGATAACGCTTTCCGCGGATGGCGCGCCGCAAGGCACCGAACCGCTGGACGTGGAATAACCCACACAGGAGCCATCATCTATTGGTCACACCACTCGACAAACTCTCCTACACCGCCCGCCAGGGCGCCCGTGTCGCGTGGTATATGGGCCATTATTTCGCCGCCCAGCGCTTCCGCGATGCCAAATCCGAAGCAAGTACGCCAAAACCGGCGACTGCACCTGCGCAAACCAAACCCAAAAAACCCTCCCTCACCGCAGAGCGCGTGTTGGCTGATCTGGCCGAAACCTTCCGCCAGGATCTGGCCAATGTTGAGGCGGGGTATTACCCCATGCCTCAAGACCATGATGGCTCGTTGCCCAAACTCATCCAGCGCAGCCGCAAATATTTTCAAGACCTGCCGGTGGCCGCCGAGCGCAAGGAAAAGGGCGCAGGCCGCGAGGTTTATTCGCCTGAGCTTAAGCAAAACCTGCCAGCCTATTTCCTGCAGAATTTCCATTATCAAACAGGTGGTTACCTTACCGAGGATTCAGCTGAACTTTACGACCACCAGGTCGAGGTGCTGTTTTCAGGCTCTGCCAATGCCATGCGCCGGGCCTGTCTGGTGCCGCTGGCAGAGTTCATGTATGGCCGCGACCAGCGCCAGGTAAACCTCATCGATATTGCCTGTGGCACCGGGCGGTTTCTGAACTTCGTCAAGCAGGCCTATCCGCGTTTGAACGTAACCGCGTCTGATCTCTCAGAAGCCTATCTGAAGGAAGCGCAAGCCCATCTGCGCCACCGCGCCCGCGTTGATTATCTGCCCGCCAACGCAGAGCATGTGCCCGTGGATGATGAAAGCTTCGATGTGGTCACCTCGATTTATCTCTTCCACGAAGTGCCGCCGAAAGTGCGCCGCATCATCGCATCAGAATTCGCGCGCCTGCTCAAGCCCGGCGGGCGGCTGATCTTTATGGACTCACTCCAATATGGCGATGCGGAAGGCTATGACGGCATGCTGGAAAGCTTCCCCGCCAATTTTCACGAACCCTACTACCCAAGCTATATCCGCGAAAACCTGGCCGAGATTTTTCAAGAAGCCGGCCTTCAAGTGAAAGAAGAAAAAGCAATATTCCTGTCAAAATTGGTGGTGGCAGATAAACCCACCTAGCCAGCATCAAGTAGTTCTAAAATCTATACTTATATAACCCCGCTGAAGAGTGGGGATTTTTGTGTTATGGTCAACCTATAACAAATATAATCTGCTGGGAGGAATACAATGTCTATGATGGAAAACCAAAAGAACCTGGAAGCGGGCTGGGCAGCACTTGCCGCCGGCGATATGGACACGCTTGCAAGTTACTACGTCGAAGACATGATTTTTATTCTGCCCGGTCAGGATGATGTTTTGGAAGGCCGCCAAAATTTCCGCGCCGCCCTTGATGGCATTGGCGATGCCCTGCCGCCGGGGTTTGATATCAAATCCTTGCGCTATTGTGCGGGCGAGGGCGAGATCGTGAACGTCATCGAGTTCACCTCCAACAAACTGCCCAACGGCTCGCAATGCGCGGTGCTGTTCAAGTTCAACACCGCCGGCCTGATCACCGAAGAACGCTGGTTCGTCGACACCGAACAGTGGAAGGCGGCGTTCTAGACGCTAGGTGCCTTCGTATTGGGTGTGATTGGCATCTCGCATCTTGGAATTGCCAGTTAGATTAAGTGGTTAGATTCAGCTTTCGACCTGCTTTAGCGAGTCTTCAAATTCGCTTACCAAAAGCTCCACCCACTTATCGGAATATGTGTAGTCCTTGTGAGCCTTATGATAAATACAATAGTCGGGATCTGTTTTATCGCGTCGCTTTGAGCCTGAATCCGGGCGGACCTTATGCCTCTTCCAAGCTTGAATGTGCTGATGCATGTTGTATGTGCGGCCAGTTTGTTTCGTGACTAATTCACATACTTTCCTGGGTTTATGGGGATAAACATTGTCTGCAAACTTCTTTTCAAAAACGATCTGAGTTTTTGCGTTTTCGTTCAGCTCGTCCAGTTCCTTATCGCCGAAAAATTCAAAATGCGCGTTCGCTTTCGTTGCTGTTTCCAGGTTGAACTTGACTTTGAGCTGATACTCGGCGTCCTGCAACACCTCCTTAGGAATATTTTTTGTGAATTCACGCTGTAGAGCTTGGATTTTATCGGGAACTTCATATTGCTGAAGCTCAGATATTTGCTCAAGTTCCAATTTTGCAAACTGCAATGCCAAAGACAGGTTTTTGCTCAATGATGTTGTTTCACCAAATTGCTCACAAATCGTACGCTCAAAATTTAGACAGCAGGCTTGGAACAAGGGAACTAGATACT
>JBPCVX010000122.1:0-5005 GCA_051010095.1 Hyphomicrobiales bacterium | reverse complement strand
TTGAACCGCGCCGGGACTTCATTCGTGAAAATGCTCTAAGCGTTGCCAATTTGGACGTCTAAGTTCAACACGTGGTTTGGCGCGCCATTGACGAGCATGTATGGCACTTATGTGGGTGTCAGATCTGTTTTTTCAGATCCCGAAGCACCCATTTTCTTTTTTTGCTAAAACCAGGGCAGAAATTCGAAAGCGCGCACCTAAAGTAATAAAATTTTATAGTGTGAAAATTTTTATTATTGAAAACAGTTAGATGTAAAAATCTTCTACCATTTATTTTTTGCGATATAAGTAAAAAAATTGTTTTACTTGGCACAAAATATAAAAAAATTGGCAAATATTATGAATACTCTGAATGTAGAATTTATTATCTTAACAA
This sequence comes from Hyphomicrobiales bacterium, assembly GCA_051010095.1. Classification (GTDB taxonomy): domain Bacteria; phylum Pseudomonadota; class Alphaproteobacteria; order Rhizobiales; family CAJQND01; genus CAJQND01. The sequence goes on along the minus strand of JBPCVX010000122.1, from coordinate 4,629 downwards.
CCATAGACAGACGTTATTTTTCACCTACCGCTTAATTTTCGAGTGGCGTTATTTAAAAGAATACATTTTGAACTGAGTTTATTTTGTCCAAGTTATTTTATGGCGTAATTTTCGACGCCAAGACAACAATATTACTGTATCTAATGACAACTAAGGTCCGTCGCTTTAATTACAGAGCGGCGGCCTTCGTTTTTCCTCTTTTCATTTTTTTGCTTGCTGGGTTCGTCTTTACTCCCTCCCAGGGGCATGCGGCGTCGGACGAGGTCATCGCGTCTGAATTGAATCTGGACGCCTTTGGCAACCTTGCGGTGCGCTCCAATCCTGTGAGCGCAAAAAGTGCGTATGGCAAAATCCGCGCCGCTTGGGCTGCTGAAAATTCTCGCTTTCGTGCTTGCTTTGAGAATAAGAACGAATGTGATGCGCCTCATGAAGCTTGGATAAATCAGATCAAGCTACTCAAAGGCATGAGCGTTGAAGAGCAACTTGCAGGGGTAAACGCCCTTGCCAACCAGGCGGTGGTTTACCGAAGCGACAATGCAGTCCACGGTGTTGGCGATCATTGGGCGCTGCCATCGCAAAGCCTGGCTGTAGGCGGTGATTGTGAAGACTATGCCATCGTCAAGTTTTTCAGCCTGCAGGCGCTGGGCGTTAATGCCGATGCAATGCGCATTGTCGTTCTTAAGGATATTTTGCGCAAGCAAGCCCATGCGGTTCTTACGGTGAAGCACAAAGGTAAAACCTATGTGCTAGATAATTTGAGCCGGCGTGTTTTGCGGGCAAGAGATGTTCCCCACTACAAACCGGTATACAGCGTAAGTAATGCGCAGCGCTGGATTCATCTCAGCGTTAAGAAGCGCAGTAAATCCAGTTTGATCGCGCAAAAATAGCAAGGCCCTAGCCGCCGTTTTTCTGCAAGCTTTGCATTATTTGTTCCGGCGCAGTTCTCTCTGAAAAATTTGCGGGCAACGCCAATAGCGCCATCACACCCAGTGAAAGTGTCGCTGCAGCGAAGCTGCTCTTCGCAACGACGCCGTATTTGCGTGGCTTGCGTGTCAAATGCATCTGGGCGTGCGAGGCGATTGCTGCACGTGCAAGAACTTTATGGCTATAGGCATGTCTCATGCGCTTAAGTCTGCCAGAGCGGGCTTAACAATCTGCCCAAAACGGCAATAGGCATTTAATTAAAATTTGAGAGATTTGAACGTGATACACCCACCTGTGCTTATCTCTAGTGCAGATACGTTGCGCAGGTTTTCATAATCATTTGGGGCAACGGTGAGAAGTGGGATCTCGCGTTGATAGAGCCGTGACGCGGTGACCAGCCCCGCAACGATATTGATATCCGCCTTCATGGCGATAATACCCACGGGGCCCGTGCCAAGACGGATGGATTCCGCAATGCCCGCTGGCGTTCCAGCAGACCCGCGACTTTCGGGAAGAACCATGATACGGCCCATCACTGTTTCGCCCGCCTGTGGGTGGTGTTGATCAACAATGCGGCCTGTTTGCGGTTCATACCCGCCCCAAAAGCTCAACGGTTCTTCCAGCAAGATTACTGGCGCAGCGGCGCTGCCGTTACAAATGATGCGGCCTTGCAGCGAAGAGCTGCTCATGAGTTCACCCGCCATTTGATATCGTCGCGCACGAGTTTACCGGCGTTTGCAGAGGTAACGCATTCAGCCAAGCTGCCAAACGCCACCTCCACCCCCAGAAGGCCGGGTGCATAATAGGCCCATTTCGCGGAATTGCTCATGACGCGGCCAACACACCCCTCAACCGGAGGGCCGAAATAAGTGCAGGTATCGGGAATCACCTGCCATCCCGCGCGTTCCAAAATCTCCCCCCATCCTTTTTCCTCAATCAGCGCCTTTACATGGCGGCTGGTCGAGATGTAGGCGGTGACGCTGTTGGCAATTTTGGTTCCCTCAATCAGCGGCATTAAGTTTGCAAATTCCGTGTACGAAAAATGCGGCGTGCCCAACGCCACCATATTCAGATCACCTTCCTTGACAGGTGAAAGGTCTGCGCGCGCCTGGCGCACCATATCAAGGGTGATCACATGCTCCGCTTCGGGCTTTGTGTCTTGAAACGCGCTCGCCAGATCAGGCGCCTCTGGCGTTACGCCAATGGCATGAAACATTTGCAATCCGCCAGAAGCCGCCACCGCGGCGCTAATGCCTTTCAGCGCATCATGGGTTGTTGATATAGGCAACCCGGCAATGGCGGGAATGCCTGTGGTGCCATTTTTACCGAGGTAAAACCCCAGCACATGGGCGAACTCCTCTTCGGCGCGTAATGCATATGGAATGTTATCTGCCAGCGTAAACAAGGCGGTGGCGCGGCGGTTTTCAGTAATATGCAGTCCCGCATGGGGCACCCGCCCCGTTAGCGCGCAACATACGTCAAGAAAGTCGCCATACTTGTTGGTGCGCGCGCCGGTAACTGCGTTGTAATAGGTCACAGCATTGGATTCAGACCCTACAATCTGATCACCCAGCCCCGGCCCGCCGGGAAGCTGATAGGGCGCGCAGGTCCAAACAGGATGACACCCCATCTGTTTAAACAGCTGCATCAACTCATGGGCGCCTTTGAGAAATGCGCCGTGCTTTTCCGGGCTGCGTAGGTCAGGGTTTTGCGGATTGGCGGGAACCGTATTGGTCCAAGAGGGGGTAGACACCGTGGCACCGCCATCAACCACGAACTTTGCAAAATCCACGTGCACCTGGCCGTAATAATGGCAGGCATCGAGATGAGCGAATGACGCATCGATGAACTTATCTGCGCCCAGCACTTCACCAGCGCGCACCAGCATATCCATGGCGAATGCCAAGACCTCGCCTTGTTCGCCGCTCAGGCGGGCGCGGTCTTCAGCGCTCAGTGCGAGGCTCACCTAAGTTGCCTCGGAGATCGCACCTTTGCCAGCAAAGTAAGATGCAAGATTGTCCACCACCCGATCGCCCATGGCTTTGCGGGTTTCAATTGTTGCCGAACCCTGGTGGGGTTGCAGCACCACATTATCCAATTTTAACAACGCCTCTGGCACATGGGGTTCGCGCTCAAACACATCCAGCCCGGCAGCACCCAACCGACCGTCGCTGAGCACCCGGATAAGCGCTTCTTCATCATGCACACTGCCGCGCGCAATGTTGATGAACGTTCCTTCAGGCCCCAAGGCCTCAAGCACCTCTTCATTGACAATGTGATGGGTCGCGGGCCCGCCCGGGCAGATGGCGATGAGAAATTCAGATGCAGCTGCCATATCAGTCAGGTTTGCGAAATATTCGTAATCCACATCCTGCTGTTGATTACGACCGTGATAGGCGATCTCGCAGCCAAACACCTGAAGCTTTTCTGCAATATCTTTGCCGATGCGGCCCAGGCCAAGAATGCCGACCTTTTTGCCGCGAATGGAGCGGGCAAGAGGTGGTGCGCCTTCTTTCTGCCAACGGCCTTGGCGGGTATAGGTTTCCCATTCCACAATGCGCCTGGAGGTTGCCAGCACAAACATAATCGCCAGGTTCGCCACATCATCGTCCAGCACGTCTGGCGTGTTGCCCACAACCACATTGCGTTCACGCGCCGCATCAAGGTCGATATGGTCGACGCCGACGCCAAAACTTGAGATGATTTCCAGATTGGGCAGCTTGTCCATGAAGGTACCATCGGCACGAAATCCGGCAAAGGCGCCGGTAGCTACAGCCCTAATGGTGTCGCCATGCGCGGTGAATACGGCATCTTTATCATCCGCCTCCCACAAACGGATAACCTCATAGCTTGCGTCAATCGCCTCCATAATGTGTGGCATCATGGGCCCCACCATCAGCACTTTTATTGTCATTATCTTCCTCTAGAGAGTTGCAGCGTTTTTAATAATGTATACATTACTTTGATTGGCAAAAAAGCATAATCAATAAGCGGGGATGAGTTAAATGGCAGGCGGCAAGAAACGCAAGCTCAGATCAAGAGAATGGTTTGGCACGAAGGGTAAAGATGGTTTCAATCACCGCAGCTGGATGAAAAACCAAGGCCACCCAGATGATCAGTTTGATGGCCGCCCGGTAATTGGCATTTGTAATACCTGGTCTGACCTGACCCCGTGCAACGCCCATTTTCGCGTTATTGCCGAACGGGTGAAACGCGGTGTGTATGAAGCGGGTGGCTTTCCGCTTGAGTTCCCGGTGATGTCGTTGGGGGAAACCTTGATGCGCCCCACCACCATGATGTTTCGCAATCTGGCATCCATGGATGTGGAAGAATCTATTCGCGCCAACCCGCTTGATGGGGTGGTGCTGCTGGTCGGCTGCGACAAAACCACGCCGGCGCTGATAATGGGTGCTGCATCTTGTGACTTGCCCACCATGGTTGTGTCTGGCGGGCCGATGCTCAATGGCCGCTGGCGCAATGAGAAGATCGGTTCTGGCACCCATGTGTGGAAGTTTGATGAGATGCGCAAAACCGGCGAGATGGATGACGCCATGATGCGTGAGGCTGAAAGCTGTATGTCGCGCTCGATTGGTCATTGCATGACGATGGGAACCGCCTCAACCATGGCCTCTATGGTGGAGTCATTAGGCCTTGGCCTGCCGCAAAATGCTGCCACCCCGGCGGCGGATTCAAGACGCAATGCGC
>JBPCVX010000121.1:0-6875 GCA_051010095.1 Hyphomicrobiales bacterium | reverse complement strand
CTTCCAACTCTTTTGCACTGACGTTCTGCAACCACTCCTCAGCACTTATCCCTTCATTGCTATTCATTCGCATATCTAGTGGGCCGTCCTGCATAAAGCTGAAACCTCGATTTGGATCATCAAGTTGAGGCGACGAAACTCCTAAGTCAAATAAAATTCCATTAGCCCTGCCTTCAACTTCATGCTTCTTAGCCATCGTCAATATTTGCGAAAAATTTCGGTGTTCAATCACAATACGTTTTTCATTTTCAAATAATTTTTTACCATATAAAACTGCTTCAGAATCTTGATCCATTGCGAATAGCTGACCCTTTTCACCCAAACCTTTTAAAATTTCGCTGCTGTGCCCCCCTCGTCCAAATGTGCAATCAAAATAAATCCCATTCGACTGTATCTGCAAAGCTTTTATTGTTTCTAAAAGTAAAACAGGTTGATGTGTATCAAAGCCATCATCCTGCATAATTAAATTGAAAGTGTTTCAAGTGCTGCTGTAATATCACTTAATTTATTTTCCTCTTTAATCCAACGTTCACACATTTTTTCCCATGTGTCATGATCCCAAAGTTCTAATTTATTGCCCTGTCCAATTAATACAGCTTGCTTGTTCAAACTGGCAAAATTACGCAAAGGTGGTGGCAATAAAATACGATGTTGCCCATCAATTTCGCATTCCGTAGCATGTCCTAGCAATAGTCGCTGCAAGCGTCTAACTTGCTTATTGATACTAGGTAGCTGCATGAGCTTTTGCTCAATTCGCTCCCACTCTGGAAAAGGGTAGATCAATAAACATCGATCTACATCGACGGTAATGACTAGGCTGCCGCCACAGCTTTCTTGAATGCGCTCACGATAGCGCGCCGGCAAGGACAGACGGCCTTTTGCATCCAAATTAAGATCGTTAACACCTCGGAACATAAATTGAACGTCATGGAGTTAAATTCCATGTTTTCCCACAATTTCCCACTTTTTGACACTATAGGAATGAGCTGGCGATATTGCAAGCAAATCAGGTGTAAAATTACAAAAAATTTACTTATAAGACAGATAGTTAAGTAGTATATACCCATGTTTGAATAAGGGTATTTTTAGCAGAACTTACCAAGACATATAGGGTTAAAACAAAAAGATAATGTTTTGGATTAAGTAAGCACAGTAGTACACCTGTATTCCAAGCTGCCAAAGGCAATAGGAGTCAGCCGATAAGCCGGGTTCTGTCAAGAACAGTCATTCATCTAGGATTTATGTCACCATAAATCTCAAGCAACCTACCCAGGGGTCATACGGGCCATATGTGGGAAAAATCCCTACCCCTCTATTTGGTCTTGCTATAGGTGGGGTTTACCTTGCCACAGCTGTTACCAGCTCTGCGGTGCGCTCTTACCGCACCTTTTCACCCTTACCTGAACCTGCCAGGCGGTTTGTTTTCTGCGGCACTTTCCCTGGGGTCGCCCCCGCCGGGCATTACCCGGCACCGTGTATCCATGGTGCCCGGACTTTCCTCACTCTATCCTTGGAGGATAAAGCGCGGCCATCCGACCTGCTGGATATATCTCATGTAGTTTAAGAGCACACCAAGGTCAATGGTTTCGTAATTATTTCAGTTAATTAGCGCGATAGGAAGATTCATTTTCTAAACGGTGAGTCAGGCAATGCATCAATCAGAGTCTTCAAAGTTTCAATGGTTGACAGATCGGCGACGCCGTCAACCCGTGATTGGCGCCAATGGCGTTGAAACGCCATAACAACATCATGTGTTGGCTCATCATATGAGCCAGTGATCTCGATGCCATAGCCATAGACACTCAACATTGTTTGCAGCGCTTCAACGGGGGCACCCTCATCACCTGATTGAAAAAACTGACCAGATTTCGGGGGCACTTCCGGTGTCCAATGGCCTATGCCATAGGTATGCAGTTTCTCCCAATTAAACTTATCGCCCGGATCTTGTTTGCGTTCTGGTGCGATATCAGAATGGGCGACGATGTTCCGCGCTGGAATTTCATGGCGCGAAAGAATATCCTGGCTAAGTGCTACCACCTGCTCCATCTGCGCATCCGGAAAATCTTGATATCCACCAGTGTGGCCAAGGTTTTGAATCTCAATACCAATTGAACGTCCGTTATTATCATCAACACCGCACCAGCTTGACGCACCTGCATGCCAGGCACGATGCGTTTCCTCCACCATCTGGATAATTGAACCGTCCAGATCGACTGCATAATGGCACGATACCTGAGCCTCGGGATCACACAACAGATCCACCGCCGCCTGACAGCTTGCCATATCTGTATAGTGGATCACCAGCATATCAATGACTGTGCCCGGCTTACGCTCGTTAAAGTTTGGCGATGGCACCCAGGAATGTTTCAGCGTGGTTCTGCTCATAACCCGCGTTCCTTGCACACCTCGTCATAGGCGGCATTGATCTTCGCGAAAGTATCATTTGCCACGTCCAAAGCCTCTTCAGGTAAGCCTTGAGCAACCAACCGATCGGGGTGAAGCTCGCGCGCGATCTCTTTGTAATGACTCCTAATTTCACCATCGCTCGCAGAGCGTCCAATTCCAAGAATGAGATAAGGATCAACGCCTTCGATTACGTGACGCGCCTTAATGCGGGTGAAACAATCTTCATCGAAACCAAACTCATGGGCAACTGCAGCCAAAAACTCGAGTTCGCCTGGATGAACAATTTCATCGGCCTTGGCGATGTGAAACAAGTCATCGAGAATATTCTCCAACACCTCTTGGCGGTCCTTGAAAAGTTTCGACAATTGGCGCGCGTATAGTTCAAAGCCTGCCACGTCTCGCTTCGCCAGATTAAACACCCGTGCCACCATTGGCAGTTCTTCATCGGAAACTGTGAACACCTGTTTGAACGCGGCAACTTCCTTATCGGAGACGACACCGTCGGCCTTCGCCATTTTGGCGCCAAGCGCGATAACGCCGATGGTAAATGACAAGCCGTCTTCAGGTGGTCCGCTGCGAAAGAAATCAGTGATCGATTCCACACCGCTTTGAATGGCTGCAGATATTTGTTCCCAAACAGACATAACGAAAGCGCTTAGTGGCCCATCACTGGAACGGGCTTATACAAAGCTTCCAGGGAGGCGATCGTGCGATCATCAAGCTCAAGGTCAAGAGTGGCGATTGCATCATCAAGGTGCTGCATCTTCGAAGCACCGACAATTGGCGCGGTGACTTTGGAGAGCACCCACGCAAGCGCGATTTGGGCTGGTTTAACACCGTGCTTTTTCGCTGCCTTCTCGACGCGGGCCAGAATGGCGTAATCCTGCCGTGAACCAAAATAGCCTGCTGCCAGTTTGTCTGTCTTAGCCCTGCTTGTCCCTTCACCGTCTTTGGGGCGGTTGCCCGCCAAAAACCCGCGCGCCATTGGCGACCATGGAACGAGCGCAACCCCTTCAGACTGGCAGTAAGGGATCATTTCACGTTCTTCTTCTCGGTAAACCAGATTGTAGAAATTCTGCATGGCCACAAACTCGGCAAGGCCATTGGCCTGCTGGTAGCTGCGCATTTTTGCAAACTGCCATGCCCATGTAGATGATGACCCCAGATAAAGCGCCTTTCCCTGGCGTACGACATGATCAAGCGCTTCAACCGTCTCTTCAAGCGAGGTATCTGGATCAAGGCGGTGAATATAGAGCAGATCGATGTAATCTGTTCCAAGGCGTTTCAAACACGCATCAACACCTTCAATAATATGCTTGCGTGAAAGACCCATGCCATTTGGGCCAAGCTTCATGTCGAGCCCAACTTTCGTGGCGAGAACGACTTCTTCCCGGCGTGCAAATTCACGGATCGCTTTGCCCGTGATTTCTTCGCTGGCACCTTTTGAGTAAAAGTCCGCTGTATCTAGAAAGTTAATACCCGCTTCAAAAGCACGTTTGAAAAATGGCATGCTTTCGCGTTCATTGAGCACCCAAGGGTGCACCTCCCAACCAGGTGTGCCAAAGCTCATGCAACCAAAACAGAGACGCGACACTTTTAGTCCGGTGCCACCGAGGGTCACGTACTCCATTCAATATCTCCTGATTGCGTCTATTCGCTCGGAAGTGGTGGGGGCAAGGTATCGAGCTGCGGAATTTGCAAGGCGCCCCCTTGTTGTGCAGCATTCGTGGCTGCATTTGTTGCCGCATTTCCGGCGGCATTACTTGCTGCATTAGTCGCTGCATCTGTGGCAGCTTTTGTGGCGGCGTCCGTTGCCGCCTTTTGTGCACCTTGGGTCGTTGCTCCACTGGCTTGCAAGGCTTGTTGCGCAGCCTCTTTCGCCTTTTTAATTTGCTCTGGAGTCATATTCTGGAGTGTTTGTTGCCCTGCATTCTGCAACTGTTGCTGCTGCTCTTGTGTCAGTGTGCCTTCTTGCGCAGCTGCCGCAGCGGCGGCTTCTAGTGCTTTGCGCTGTTCTTCATCAATGCCCTGTTGCTCTTGCTGTGCACCTTGAGTGGCTTGCTTGGCTGCCTCTTCGGCCTGCATGCGTTGTTTTTCCTGCTCAGCCCGGTTTTTAGCAAGCTCTTCAGCAGCTCGTTGGGTTGCTTCATCGATTTCTTGCAGACTTGTATCATTGCCTATGCCTTGCAATGCCTTTTCCGCAGCGCGGAGCTGCGAAGCCTCGGCCTCGTAACGCGCTTGATCACCTGTGTCATAACAGCCAGCCAGCAACACACCAGATGCAGCCGCAGCTGCGAGAAGTTTAACGGATTTGTTCATTTTAAATCTTCGCAAATTTATGTGCACATTCCAGAGACCTTATAACAAGCAAATGAGTCGAAAAAAGGTACCAAATGATTAAAGCGACGTGGCCGATCTGGCCGCCTGATCGTATATGCCAGAAAGCGCCCGGAGCAAACCAGACAACCGGCTGAGATCTTGTCGGTCAAGATTCAAGGTTTCCAATGCAGATATGAGACATCTTTCACGGATTTCCCGATAAGTTTCACAAACCCGCTCGCCGTGCGGTGTCGCCTCAACCACCTTTTCTTTTCCGCTCTTACCGCTCTTGAGAAAGCCGCCTTTTTCAAGTTTTTTGAGCGCATAAGACACTGTATGAATGTCTTCAAGATTGAGCATGAGCGCAATGTCGGCCATACGCTTCGCCTTGCCGCGATGCACCACTACATGCAGAATTTGCACCTCTAAAGGCGACATTTCCCCATAACCTGCCGCTGCCATACCGCGCACAATCCACCGCTGGAACCCATTAAACGAAAGGTTCAGCGCGTACTCCATCTCGGAAAGCTCTGGAACACGCGAATTGGCAAGGTGCGATGACGACACGATTGGCGTGTGTTCATTCTCAAATTCAGACATGTGACAATTCCTTTTATCTAACTTGATTGTACTATTTTATATATAATTTGTCGATATTTTGTTGACGTGTCTATTGCTTTTTGCTTCAACACGCAAAACAGCTTTGTCAGGGAGTTATTGTCATGAGCGCAGCTCAATGGGATTTTTGGATCGATCGGGGCGGAACATTTACCGATATCGTGGGCCGAGACCCAGATGGCAAAATTCATGCGCATAAATTGCTGTCTGAAAACCCGGAAGCATATAAAGATGCCGCCATTCAAGGCATTCGCGATTTGCTTGGCGTCGATGCCGATAAGCAGATTCCCAGCGGCACTATCAATGCGGTGAAAATGGGCACCACCGTCGCGACCAATGCACTGCTTGAACGCAAAGGCGACCGCACCGCGCTGATCATTACCGAAGGTTTCCGCGACGCGCTTGAAATCGGATACCAGGCGCGCCCTCATCTGTTTGATCTGCACATCATTAAGCCAGAGCTGCTTTACGAGCAGGTTTCAGAAGTCTCTGAGCGGGTGCGCGCAGACGGCACCGTTGAAGAGCCGGTCGATCTTGATGCCGCACGCATCGCCTTGCAGAAATCTTTTGATACCGGCATTCGCGCGGTCGCTATCGTGTTTATGCATGGCTACCGCTACCACGATCATGAAAGGGCAGTTGCTGAAATCGCCCGTGAAATCGGCTTCACGCAGGTCTCTGTAAGTCATGAAGTCTCCCCATTGATGAAACTTGTCGGGCGCGGTGACACAACGATCGTGGATGCCTACCTCTCCCCCATTTTACGGCGCTATGTGGAACAAGTTGCAGGTGAACTGGGCACTGGCGATGATGCGCCAAAGCTCATGTTCATGCAGTCGTCTGGTGGATTAACGGCTGCTGACCTCTTCCAGGGCAAAGACGCCATTTTATCTGGTCCAGCAGGCGGTGTTGTGGGCGCGGTTGAAACATCGGCGATGGCCGGGCACGAAAAAATTATCGGCTTTGACATGGGCGGCACTTCTACAGATGTTTCGCACTATGACGGCATTTATGAACGCGCCTTTGAAACTGAAGTTGCCGGCGTGCGCATGCGTGCTCCGATGATGCGCATTCACACCGTTGCCGCTGGCGGTGGTTCAATATTGCACTATGACGGTGCCCGCTTCCGCGTGGGGCCAGATAGTGCTGGTGCTAATCCCGGCCCGAAATGCTACCGCAGAGGTGGCCCGCTTGCAGTAACTGATGCCAATGTCATGCTGGGCAAATTGCAACCAAGTCTGTTCCCAGCAATCTTTGGCCCCAACCAGGATCAGCATCTTGACCATGACGCGGTGCGCGAAGCCTTCAGCGCAATGGCCAGAGATATTGGAGATGGCCGTGCGGCAGAAGATGTGGCGGAAGGATTTCTGCACATCGCGGTTGAGAACATGGCCAACGCGATCAAGAAAATTTCCGTCCAGCGCGGTTACGACGTGACCGAATATGCGCTGACCTGTTTCGGTGGAGCGGGCGGCCAGCACGCCTGCATGATTGCCGACAGCCTTGGCATGACCACAGTACTGATCCATCCC
>JBPCVX010000120.1:0-30647 GCA_051010095.1 Hyphomicrobiales bacterium | reverse complement strand
ACATAGCTTTGAAAAGGGCGTGAAGACTTTGTAGGGCGTGCCGCTAGGTGTGTGAACGCGTTCTGGCTCAAACAAAAGTTGTCCCGTATAGCGATGGCATTCGATATCCATCTCGGTGCAAAGCTGTTTGATGTCTTGTTCCAGCTTTTGTGCAGCTGGCTCATAGGTGCGCGCGCAATACAGGCCTTGCGCATAGGTCTCTGAAATGAGGCCCCGCAAAATAGTGTTTGTATCGCCGCGCCGCAGAACAAGTTTAAGCCCAATGGAGGATAAAGCGTCACCAAGCGCGCTCAGACTGTGATGCAGCCACCAGCGTTGCGCGCCGCCGATTGGTGCAGACTTATCAAGCACATAAACCGGCACCACGGGAGCACCGGACGCGATTGCTGCGTGAAGCGCGCGATTATCGTGCACCCGCAGATCGCGCGTGAACCACATTATGACGGGATGAGAAGAAATAGCGGCCACCTATGATTTCATTTGATCTTGATACGCAATAATCGGCCAATCAGGATCAACCGAAAGTTCAGTGCAGCGAAACAATTTTCTCATGCTAGAGTACTGTTTGGGAACTTTCTTGGTGCTTCATATGCTTTTTCACGAAAAATCGACAGGAAGAAGTAATCCGTTTTCGCGCGGCTCTCGTTTTATGTTCAAACGCAAAAAGCGACGGGTTGGAAAATGCAAGTTGCAGTTGCTCATATGAGTGAAAATAAAAGTTTACGCAAACCTGCCGGTATTCAGGTTGAGATGGCAAATCATCTTGCCCAAATTGCCGAACGACAGGACAGAGAAGCATTTCGTGATGTGTTCTTGCATTTTGGTCCGCGCCTGAAAAGCTTCATGATCAAAAAAGGAGCTGACGTAAATCAGGCGGAAGAACTGGTACAGGAAACAATGCTTACGGTGTGGCGCAAGGCGTCGCTTTATTCTCCGGAAAAAGGCACCGTGACCACCTGGATGTATACTATCGCCCGTAATTTGAGAATTGATCGTATTCGCCGAGAGTCCTCACAGCAGTTTACCGACCTTGAGGACTATGATGCCCCATCAGATGACCCGGGCAGCGACGATCAGGTGAGTTTAATGCAGCAACAGGTGCAAGTGCGTGAAGCCTTGAAATTGTTGCCTGAGGAACAGAGAAAGATTATTCATATGTCCTACATCCTGGACATGCCGCAAAGTGAAATCGCAGAACGCCTGGATCTCCCACTTGGCACTGTAAAATCACGTATGCGGCTTGCCTATCGCAAACTTCGCAAAACTTTGGAGGGCGCATTATGACCATTTTGCACCATCTAGACGAAGCAACGATTTTGGCGTGCGCAGCAGGCACGTTAGACGAACCAGCACGCGTGTTGGCAACCACCCACATGGCAATGTGCCCGAAATGTCGTGAAGCGTTTAAACGTGCTAACCAAATTGGTGCTGCTTTGCTTGAGAGCGAAACCTCTGAGGATATTTCCGAGGACGTTCTTGATGAAGTGATGGCGCGTATCGATAGCGAAGAGATATCGCCACAAATCGCGCGTCTTAAAACCCCAATCATCGATGTTTATTCAGCAGATGTGCCACGTCCGCTTGCACGCTATGTGAAATGGCGCTTGGACGATGTTCCCTGGAAAACCATCGCGCCAGGTATTGGTACCTGCGATCTTGATGTGTCTGAGGGTTCACCTGGCAAGCTTAAACTGATCAAGCTGGCGCCCGGGAACAAGGTTCCTGAGCACGGCCATCAGGCGAGTGAAATGACCCTCGTTCTCACGGGTACGTTCAGCGATAATTTCGGTGAGTTTAGGCCGGGTGATGTTGCCGAGCTTGGGGCTGATGAAGAACATGCCCCAATGACCGGTGGTGATGAAGAGTGCATCTGTTTGATTGCCACAGAAGGCCGCATGCAGTTCAAAGGGCTGATAAGCCGTATGTTGCAGCCTCTGACAGGTATGTAATACTCACACCCCTTATGTCTGATTTCTATCCCTGGAAAAGCGTCTGGATCACAGGCGCGAGCACCGGGCTTGGCCGCGAAATTGCGGTCAAGCTGGCACAAGCGGGCGTCAAAGTCGCTGTTTCAGCCCGTTCCAAGGATAAGCTCGAGAGCCTCGCTGCTTCATACGACGCAATAAGGCCATATGCCTTGGATGTGAGTGATCCTGCAGCAGTTCAAAAAGTAGTGCAAAATATCGAAGCGGAATTAGGGCCTCTCGATTTGGCGCTTTTCAACGCTGGTACATATGAACCCGAAGGCGCGTTTGATCTTAACAGTGAAAGCTTCCGGCGCACTGTGTCTGTAAACTACCTTGGTGCTGTTGACGGCGTTCTGGCGGTGTTGCCTGCAATGAAAGAACGTGGTGTGGGGCATGTGGCGGTTGTTGCCTCCGTTGCCGGATATCGCGGGCTGCCGCGCGCTGCAGCATATGGTTCCACGAAGGCTGCACTTATTCACTTTGCGGAATCCACAGCACCAGAGCTTAAACGCGCAGGAATTACCATGAGTGTTGTCAATCCTGGCTTCGTTGAGACGCCTCTCACAGCGAAAAACGATTTTCCAATGCCGTTTATTATGGACGTTGATGCTGCGGCTGATCGTGTACTGAGCGGGCTGGAGGCAGGCAAGTTTGAGGTTGCCTTTCCCCGGCGCTTTGTGATGATCCTGAAAACGCTGCGAATGCTGCCCTATAGTTTATACTTTAAGATCATGGATCGCTGGGTTGTGAGAAAATGACGCCAACAGAATTTGATGACATATCAAACATCTATGTGAACGCGCTTCAAAAACTCTCGCACGCGCATTTAGAAGATTTTTTCGAACTCACTTCAGCCCATATCGAGTTTCGCGATCCATTTAACCACACACGCGGGCAATCAGCCATGCGCATGATTTTCAACGATATGTTTGACAAACTTGAGAACGTCTCATTCGATGTTCATAGCCATGCTGGCGATGTGACGGAACGCTTGCTCTACATGCACTGGACGTTTAGTGCGCGCAATAAATGGACGGGACAGATGTCGTTTCAGGGTATGAGCCGTGTTCATGTTTCAGAAGATGGCCTTGTCGATTCCCACCTTGATTACTGGGACGCGGGTGAAGAATTGTATGAACGCATTCCGGTTTTGGGCACTATCATCAGGCGCATCAAGGCACGCCTGCGGGTGCCAAATGCACAAATCTAACTGAATTTACGCAGCTTTTTGCTGTTTCTGGATCTTATTGAAAACGATTGTGACATGACCCAGCGTGATACCCCATTTTGACATGATGGCACGGTTGATCACGGTGTCATCGTCGAGCTTGGTGAAGGTGTCACAAAAATCGACGTTATAGGTTTTGCCCTTGCGGCGCAGTTTGAACGCATAGGTTAAATGGGCAGTATTCTGGCTGTGGTGCCCGTTTGCTGGCGCGTGAACATCGATACAGTCGGCTGCAAACGTTCTATCATCAGCGAATTTCAGCATCCAAGTGCGATGGTCGCGCTCACCGTCGCAGAAAGTGAACACTTCATCCAAGACGAAGACGTCGTCTTGCCAGTAGCCCTCAACTTGCGCAACAAAACGCCGTTTTATGCGGCCCGAGCGGTCCTCAAAAAATCCAGAGGCCTCGCTTGAGCCTTCAAAATAGTCCGGAAAATGGAAATCACGCTCCACAAATACCGGGCCTTCAACTGCCTTCAACATCATAAATTTCCTAAACTGACCCGCCAACTCTTGATCTGTTACGGGATTTTGTGAGCTATGGATTACTCACCCTTTGGGCGTGTAAAGGAATAGACGCCCACATCAATGACGCCTTCCAGGAATCCGGCCTCGCAATATTCCAAATAATAGCGCCACATCCGGCGGAAACGTTCATCAAATCCAAGGAGTTTTATCTCGTCCCAGGACGCGTCGAATTCTGCGCGCCATGCGTTCAGTGTTTTGGCATAGCTTTCGCCAAACTCTCCGGC
Organism: Hyphomicrobiales bacterium; assembly: GCA_051010095.1. Classification (GTDB taxonomy): domain Bacteria; phylum Pseudomonadota; class Alphaproteobacteria; order Rhizobiales; family CAJQND01; genus CAJQND01. The sequence goes on along the minus strand of JBPCVX010000120.1, from coordinate 26,700 downwards.
AACGGCCATCTCCAGGCCGTGCGTACGCGCTTTTTCCCGTAATATTGATACGGTGGGCAGCATGCCGCCTGGAAACACATAGCGCTGGATGAAATCAACCTTGCGCAGATAGGTGTCGAATTGCGCCTCATCAATGGTGATTGCCTGAATGGCGGCCTTTGCGCCGGGCTTCAAACGGTCGTGCAACAGCTTGAAGTAGGTATCCCAGTGTTCTTCGCCCACAGCCTCGATCATTTCAATGGACGCAATGCCATCGAAACGGCCCTCGGCGTGCCGGTAATCGAGTAGATGAAAACGTGCATGCTCAGATCCAATGCGGTTGCGCGCAAAGGCGAGCTGTTCGCTTGACAAGGTGATGCCCGTATAGCGCAGATCACCGCGCGCCATCACATGTTCGGCAAAACCACCCCACCCGCATCCAATCTCAAGAACCTGGGCATCCTTTGGTAGATCAAGCGCGGCTGCGACGAGCTGATATTTCGCTGCCTGTGCCTCTTCGATAGCCATCGTCTCATCTTTGAAGAGCGCTGATGAGTACGTCATAGACTTATCAAGCCAGGCCTCATAGAAAGCGTTGCCCAGGTCGTAATGAGCCTCGATATTGTCTTTCGAGCGGGCTGGTGAGTTGCGCCGGGACCGATGCCATAACTTATCGCCCAGGCGCACTTTGAACAGCGCACGTACCTTGGGATTGTCCATGAACTTGGCGCGGTTCTGAATGAAGAACCTAATCATGGAAACGATGTCGGGAATGTCGACATCGCCTGCCATATAGCTTTCTGCAAAGCCGATTGAGGCGCGCCGCATGGCGTTGTTGATGACGCGGTAATTCTTAAGCACCAGTTCTGCATGAGGCTGCGCGCCGGGCGTGCCCAGATGAGCTGTGCGGCCATTTGGAAACGTTATGCTCAGCGAGCCTTTAATGGTGTTGGGCAGCAGGGCCCGTCCGGCGCGCTCAATGAAGCCATCCTTAAAGGCGCGCGTGCGTGTCGTCTCCGCGGCCGCTTGGGTATCAGTCATGCGGTTTTCTCTTGAGATTGAGGAACAGATACAGGGTGTTTGGGCGCTTTCGGGCGCGGTGAGATGCGCAAACCCTTAAGCCAGAGTTTGAGGGCTTCATAATGAATGCCACCGATCACCTTGAGAGATTGAAACGGGAATGCGATGAGCGCGCGCACTAGGAAACGATCGGTTAAGGAGCGTTTTGACCCCTGAAAATACGCCTTCATAAGAGGGCCATCGGCAGTGCGAAGATTGACCCCTAAAATAACGTCATCGGCTGGAAGGTTTATGCGGAAGCCATAATGGCCCTCGACTTCATTGAAAGGCGACACATAAAGCTGCTTTGCGCAGGCTTGCGCATGAACAGCGTCACTTGCTCCTTCTTGCACAGGAATAACATAGCTGCGTCGGTCGCCGAACGTGTTGCTCACTTCGTAAATAACGGCGGAAAGCCGCTCATTGCGTATCGTGTAATAGGTCGTGAGCGGATTAAACGCATATCCCAGCATGCGCGGATAACACAGCATGAAGATACGTGCATTGTCGTGAGGCATGCCAGCTTTGGAAAGGGTATCACGTACATAGTCGCCTAAAGCCCGACCATCGGATGTGCCGAAATCACGATCGTGAACTGAGAATAGATTAAAACGGTTATAGGAGAAAAATCGCAACTTGCCGGCCGTTTCATTGAGCCTATCCACATCAAGAAACAGCGAAAACACTCTATACCGCAAAGCATGTTCAACCGGCCTCAGGCGCTTGTGCACCACATCACCCACATAAGCGCATGGTTGCGGCAGGTTCATTCCGCAGCCTCCTGGAAAGTGGCTAATGGCCGTGTGGTGACATGAATTCGGCTTGAAGGGTTTTCAACCTTCCATGGCCGTTGCCAACCGCCCAGATCTTCAGCCACTGCAAGGCCTGCCTGCAAACCATCTTCATGAAAGCCTGAGCCAAACCACGCCCCGCAGAACCAGGTATTGTTCTGGCCCTGCAAAGCCCACAGCTCTTTTTGTGCTCTTAGTGCATGGGCATTCAATACCGGATGGGCGTAATTAAATTCCTGGAGAATATGTTCATCGCGAACGGCCCGCGCCGGGTTAAGGCTCACAAACACATCCATCTTGGTGGGTAGGTTTTGCAGTGCGTTCATCCAATAGGTCAGCGATACGCCGGAGCCCTGTTCTGTCTGCGATGTTTCCAGATAATTCCAACTTGCCCATGCAGCCTGGCGTTTCGGCATTAGATTTTTATCGGTATGCAGAACCGCTTTGTTTGGCGAGTAGCGAATCGCACCCACCAATGCGCACTCACGTGGTGTGGGATCTGCCAACAATGCCAAAGCTTGATCACTGTGGCAGGCAAAGACCACATCGTCAAAATGCGCTGTGTCTCCATGACGGGTTGAAACTTCCACACCAGACTTGCTGCGCCGTACTGCCGTAACTGGCGTGCCTAACCGCACTTTGGCATCCCAATCTGCGGTGAGCTTTTCAATGTAAGCGCGGGAGCCGCCAGCGACCGTGCGCCATTGCGGGCGGTTGGTGATCTTGAGGAGCCCGTGATTTTCAAAAAAGTTCACAAAGGCGCGTGCTGACATATCAAGCACATCGCTTAAAGAATTCGACCAAATGCACGCCCCCATGGGTAGAATATGGCGCTTGATGAAGCTTTGAGAAAAACCCCCATCCTTGAGCAATGCACGCAAAGTGTAGTTTTCATCGCGATCACGCGTCAGGCCTGGGCCTTCGCGGAAAAACCGCGCAATATCCATAATCATGCGCCAGTGTTCGGTGTTCAGAATGTTTGCTTTTTGCGCAAACAATCCACTGGCGCGGGTGCCGGAATATTCATAAGCGCCATCATCGAAAGAGGCAGCGAATGTCATGGTAGAGGACTGAGTTTCAACGCCAAGATGGTCGAACATATTGGTGAGGTTAGGGTAGGTTGCTTCGTTGTAAACAATGAACCCGGTATCCACCGGGCACTGGCCTTCAGGCGTGATAATATCAACCGTGTTGGCATGGCCACCGAGGCGATCGTCGGCTTCATACAAAGTAACATCGGCTGTTTTCGACAACAGCCACCCAGCCGACAATCCGGCAATGCCGGAGCCAATAACGGCAACATTTTTTCGTTTAGGAATGATCATCATCAGCTCTCACCCATGGTCCCCTAGATCATTTACGGTGCATCCCACATCGTGGATTGCTGATGTTTCAAGTTTTTTGAGAAGATGAGATAAATCAGATTTGTTGCTAGTCGGTGGTGCTAAAAATATACCCGACCCCGCGCACGGTTTTGATGACTTCCGGTTTGGTGGGGTCATGTTCGATTTTCTTGCGCAGACGCGAAATGCGGATGTCGATGCTGCGGTCATAGGGGTCCCAATCACGGTCGTGTGCAAGCTCCAAGAGTTGGTCGCGGTTGAGCACCCGGTTTGCATGGGCACAAAAAACCTTCAGCAATGAATATTCCATTGCAGTGATGGGTACTTCTTTTTGTTCTTCATCAAAAAGCTTGTGGGCTTCCAAATCCAGATTGCAACGTCCGATGCGCACAGCGGCGCCATTTGTATCTGACTTTTCTGGGGTTGGCGTGGCTGTTGACCTGCGCAGCACAGCGCGGATGCGCGCCAGTAACTCACGCAAATCAACGGGCTTGGCCATGTAATCATCCGCACCCATTTCCAACCCGATAATTCTGTCGACCACTTCGCCCGCTGCTGTCAGCATGATAATCGCCGTGCCGCCGCGTTCGCGCAGAAAACGGGCAAGCGAGAGGCCATCTTCGCCGGGCATATTAATGTCCAGCACCACAACAGATGGTTCGATGTCATCAATGATGGCGCGCAGCTCCACGCCATCTTGTGCTGTGGAGGTGGCAAAACCCTGGCGTTCCAAATATTCCGAGATCATTTCTCGGATATCAGGCTCGTCATCGCATATGATTATGTGATCATTTGAAGACATCGAAATTTCCCAGCAACGACCCAAAGGTCAAGCTCCTAGGGTACTCTGCTTGCATAAAAATGCAAATATTTGTCTGCGTTAAACGTTCACTGAGGTGTGCACTGGCTGAGTTCGGCGACCAATTCCCTGAGTTCAGAGGGGCGAATGGGCTTATCAAGATATGGCCGGTTTGACCCCGACAGGAACTTGCGCGCGTTGGGGCTCATCGTATCCCCGGTGATAAAGCCCAGGCGCTCGACCAGATCTTCATGGTCTGATTTTATGGCTTCAAACAGCTTGGGCCCGTCAAGATTGGGCATTTTCAGATCGCTGAGAACAACCGCAAACGCGTTCTGCGCGATCTTGTGCAACGCATCTGTTCCAGAGGTTGCGACCGTGACATCATGGCCATCATTGCGCAGCACTTCGGCGATAAATTCACGCACATCGCTTTCATCGTCAATCACCAAAATGGGGAGCCCGCCATCGCACGAAAACGCGCTTGCTTTTGCCTTTTCTTCTTCAGTGTTTTGAACCGAAACGGGCAGCCTTAAGAAGAATATGGTGCCACCGCCAGGGTTTGGGGCAACCCGGATGGTACCGCCATGGGTTTCTGCAATCCGGTGGCAGAAGGCAAGCCCGATGCCGGTGCCAGAGCCCACTTCCTTGGTGGTGAAGAAGGGTTCAAACACACGCGAGCGAATATTGGCCGGAATTCCAGGCCCGGTATCGGCCACTTTGACAACAAGCTCTTTTTTGCGCGGGTCGAGCCTGGAGACAATCTTGATCTTTCGCTTGCCATCATAATCCGCAAGCGCTTGGCCCGCATTGACGATGAGATTGATCATCACCTGGCTGAGCTGGTCCGCATCGCCCCAAACAAACGGCAGGCTATCAGCCAGGTTGAGCGACAGGCTCACATCAGCAGCGCGCAGGCTGTAACCCGCCACTTCAAGTGATGATTCGATGACCTCGTTCACATCAACATTCGTGGTTTGCGTTGGTTGCTGGCGGGCCATCGCCAGGAAGGTCTTTACAATCCGTGCACAGCGGTCTGCTGCGTTGCCGATTTTTTGGGCGCGGATGCGCGTTTTCTCGTCTTCGGCGGTTTCCGTCAAAAGCAGCGATTGCCCCACAACAACCGACAGCGGGTTGTTGAGTTCGTGGGCAACGCCTGCAAGCAGTTCGCCAAGGGCAGAAAGCTTTTCGCTTTGATGGAGGAATTCCTTTTGCCGCTCCAGCTCTTCGAGCATGGAGATCCGGTCTGTCAGGTCATAAGAGAGCGACACAATGACCTGTTCACCCTGATAGTCGATTAAGCGGCCTGATACGGATGCACGGAAGATGTCGCCATCCTTGCCCACAGCATCATATTCAAAATCTTCAACCGCACCGTCCTTCTTGATCATCTCAAGAAAACGATCACGCTCTGAAGGTGTCGCGTAAATGTCGCGTACTGATTTTACTTCGCCAAACAGCGCCTCTGTTGCCGGCGAACCGTAAATAAGATCGCCCGATTCAACATGCGTCATGGTGATCATGGCAGGGCAAGCAGCCAAAACATTTCGCACCACCGCATCGGTCTTGCGCTCTTTTTCTTCCATCAGCTTGCGCTCGGTTATGTCGGCGCGGGTGACCACGAACCCGCCTTCGCGCGTCGGACTGGTGGAGACGAAAAACCAATTGCCATCGGTGTGCTGAAACTCGTGCTTGCGGTATTCGCTGCGGTCCAAAGCACGTTCGGCCAGCCACGCATCAATATCACCTTCGGGCACCGGAAACTGATGCCGTTCGGCGGTCACGCGCAAGAACTCGAACCAATTGACACCTGGTTCGAGTTTATCCGCGCACATATGATGCATCTCTTTGTATTTATCGTTGCACATGACCAAACGATCATCTGGGCCATAGAGCGCAAAACCTTCAGAGAGTGATTGAATGGCATCAATAAGCCGCTGGCCTGCGCGTTCGCGGTCTGCTTCGAGTTCTTCGCGTTCGGTGAGATCATAGATTGTCGAAACAGATACGGGCTTGCCTCTAAAACTTGCAATGCGGGAGGAAACAGATGCCCAGAATGGTGTGCCATCGGCGCGTTTGCGCTGCACACGGCAATCCTTAATCTCGCCTTTGCGCTCAAGTAATCTAAGTAGTTGCGGACGATCATCGAGGTCAACGTAACTTTCGGTGGCGTCTTTTGGCGTGCCTAAAAGCTCAACCGCCTCTGGGCTGCGGAACAGAAAGCCGCCATCGGGCAGATACTGCATTTCAAGGGCGGCCGGGCAAGATTCGACCACCTCGCGCACGATTTCATGTGCCTCTTTTTGCGCCTCTTCGGCCTTTTTGCGATCAGTCACGTCAATTCGGGTGACCACGAAACCGCCTTCACGGGTCATGGTGTTAGAGGCCGAGTAATGCCGGCCATCCGATTGGCGGAATTCGAAGCCAGTATTGTTGCTGTTGTAGCCACCTTTGCGCGCTGTCAGCCATTCGTCTTCACATCCCACCGCATCAAGGAATTGACCACGTTTTACTCCCGTCTCCAGATAATCTGCAAGGCGCATTCCGGGTTTGAGGATATCGGCCGTTGGATTGTTCATATTGATGAACTGCTGATTGCACATGACCAATTTCTGCTCGGTGTCATAAAGCGCAAAGCCCTCCGAAAGGGACTCAATCGCATCGGTCAACAAGTCGCGCATGCGCTTTATCTCGTCTTGGGCGGCAAGATGTTCAGACAAATCGATTCCGCTGGAAACGACAACTTTCTCGCCGCGAAAATCAATTACGCGGGCTGAAACCGAGGCCCAAAATGGGCTGCCATCAGCGCGTTGAAGCTGCAATTGCAGATCATTCACGGCACCTTTGTCGATAAGTTCATCGGAGTAATTTTCCAGCTGATCTTTATCGGCGAAGAAATCGCGGGCTGAATCCACTTCGCCGAAAAGATCAGAGCAGGCTGGACTGCGGTAAAGAATTTTCGCGTCATCAATGGTCGACATTTGAATGGGGATAGGACAGGAATCGAGCACCTGATGGACAATGGCGCCGGCTTCTTTTTGAGCTTCTTCCATCTGCTTGCGTTCGGTAATCTCTGAACGCGTAACAACAAATCCGCCAAGATCTGTGGGGTGCACTGAAACCGAATACCAGCGATCGTCGGCATGTTTGAGTTCAAAGTCCTGAATAAACTCAATGCCGCCTTCGAGGCGCGCATTGACCCATTCGTCTTCCCGGCCCACGGCATCGGCGTAAATTCCGCGCTCTGCTGAGACGCGCATCAAATCTTCCCAGGATAAACCCGGCTCTAGCACATCGGCGATTTCGTGGTTCATTTCCTTGTACTGACTGTTGCAGAAGACGAGGCATCCCTCTTCGTCATAAAGGGCAAAGCCTTCCGATAGCGCATCGATGGCGTCTGATAACAGCTCGCGGGCGCGAATTTGTTCATTCTCGCGTTGTTTTTGCTCGGTAACGTCCATAATGCCTGCCACAAGAACGTCGCGGCCCTGGAAGGAGAGCAGTTTCACATTGCCTTTTGCCCAGAACTCTTCGCCGTTCTCGCGGTGCCAGGCGCATTCGAAACCATCAAGTGAGCCCTGTTTGCGCACGGCTTTAATGAGCTTTTTTCGATCTTCCTGGTTTACATAGGCCTTGCGCACGTCAATCGTGCGCTCAGGATCGCGTTCACGGCCAAACATGCGCGCGCAAGCCTCGCTTTCAAAAATCAATTCACCCGTCTTCACATCGTTCATCCACATCGGCAGCGGATGGCTCTCAACGATGAAACGGATTTCCGCATCACGCTCTTTTTGTGACGTGATATCGGCGATGCCTGACAGAACGACATCACGCCCCTGATATTCCATGCGACGCAAATTGCCAGCCGCCCAGAATTCTTCGCCGCGGGCATTTTTCAGAACTGTTTCATAGTTGTCGACTTCCTCGACCTGTTCGAGCCTTTTTGCCAGCTCTTTATAATCATCATCACTGGCGAAATGGGCCCGCACATGAGCGCTCTTGCCTTCGCCAAGTTTATCCCACCCAAACAGGCGTGCTGCAGCGTCGCTCTGGTATAGGATGTTACCTGAGTGTGAATCATTCATCCAAACGGGCATGGGGTGGTTTTTCACCAGAAAACCAAAAAGGTCTTCGCGCTCCTTGCGCTCGGTAATGTCAGCGGTGCCGGCAATGAGCACGCTGCGTCCATGATAAGTGCCCCGGCGCACGGTGGAGGAAACCCATATGATGCTGCCATCGACGCGGCGCATTTGAAACTCATGATCTACCACCCGGTCTTTATCTTTCAAGATATCTTTGATGCGCTCGCGTTCAGCGATGTCGACATAATGGTCAGATATAAATTGCGGATTGTCCGGGTCCCATTTGCGGCCCAGCATTTCAGATGCAGACAGGCTTTCATAAATGATTTCACCGGTGTCTTCATCGGCAACCCATACAGGCAAGGGATGGCTTTCGGTGATACAGCGGAATAGCTCGCTGTCTTCGGCGCCGGTATTTGTGCCGGCTTCAGTGGAATGTTGCTTACGCTTTGCTGATACAGAATCAGACATACAATCGCCCTTTGTAACCCCAAATTAAATAAAACATCGAAAATCTCACCCTATTTCGATGTATCCATATGAAAATCTATAGATTTCGTGTTTCATCTCGTTTTCAAAACTGACGTCAATTGTTTCAATTGTTTCAGTATGAAATAGAAATACTAGGATTTTATAGGGTTTTGCTTTGAAAATTATTTTTCAAACTGAAAAATTCTGAAACAAACGAAACACGAATGCTGGTTTCCAGACAAATACGTGAAACATAGCGCCCGTATAACTGCACCTCATCGAAACCCGCAAAGAGATGAGGAGGAACGGGAAAATGACAATCGTAACCACCGCAACCGCCGCCCGCTTTCGTAGCCGTTCCGGCTCAAACATGGGCGCCCAGTTTATTAGCCAGCTCACGAACATGCGCAAACGCATGAAAGACAAACGTGATGCGCGTGCATTGCGCGCCCTTGATGACCGCACATTGCGTGACATGGGCATCAACCGCAGCGAAATAATTTCAGTGGTTTACGCAGACCACGACGAACGGAGGATAAATCATGCCCGTCATTAACGTAAACGGACAGCGCCTGTCATACCGCCAAAGTGGCCAAGGCCCCACAGTCATCGCTTTGCACTCAACAGCATCGAACAGCAAGCAATGGAAATCTTTAACCGCGCATCTTGAACAGCGCTACACGGTAATCACACCAGACCTGCCGGGCTATGGCCGCTCGGACCCATGGCCCGAAGCAGGTCCGGCAAGTCTGAATGCGGAGGCAAACTTTATCTTCGCATTGATGGAAGAACGCCGCGAGCCTGTGCATTTGGTTGGCCACTCTTATGGCGCGGCTGTTGCCTTCAAGATCGCCATGACGCGTCCTGGATGGGTGCGCAGTCTGACCATGATCGAGCCTGCAATGTTTCATGTGTTGCGCGACGGCGACGCCGCTGACCAGAAATTGTTTGCTGAGATTTCTTCAGTTGCCGGCATTGTTAATGCGTCAGTTGCTGAAGGTGAACCGCAAGCAGGCATGGCACGCTTCATCGATTTTTGGAACGGTGAAGGCTCGTGGGCGAAGACAACGCAAGCCTTGCGTGAGAACTTCACCGGGCAGGTGAGCCAGGTCATGAATAACTTCGTGGCCGCATTCGAGGAGCGCTGGAACATCAAGCGTGCGCGCATGATCTCATGCCCCACCTTGGCGATCATGGGTCTGGAAGGACCAGCCTGTGCGCAGCGTGTCACGGAAATGTTGGCTGAAAACATTCCAGATGCCCGCCTGGCGATCATTCCCGAGGCTGGCCACATGGCACCGCTGACTGACCCGCACATCGTTGATCCACTGATCGCGGGCCACATGCAAGCCGTCGACATTGGCTGGGCTGTTCCCGCCAAGCCACAAGAAAACGCATTCACGCTGCCTATGGCGGCGTGAGTGCACCCCACCCCAATCAGTCAATTTACCGCCATCTGAGGAGAAGAGTAATGACCGTAACAAGCACCAATCCAGAAACGCTCGTACTGCATTCTGGGTATCGCAGCGACCCCGCAACCAAATCCGTTGCGGTGCCGATTTATCAAACAACTTCTTATGAGTTTGATGATACCGACCATGCCTGCAGGCTGTTTGCCCTTGAGGAACTGGGCAATGTGTATACCCGCCTCATGAACCCCACCAATGATGTGCTTGAACAGCGCGTGACCGCATTAGAAGGCGGCGCTGCAGCACTTGCAGTGAGTTCAGGCCAGGCAGCATCAGCGATGGCCATTCAGAACATCGCTCAAACCGGCGATAACATCGTGAGCTCTACTGATCTTTATGGTGGCACCTGGAACTTGTTTTCCAACACGTTTGAGCGCATGGGCATTGAGGTGCGCTTCGTTGATCCAAAAGACCCGGAAGCCTTCCGCCGGGCAACCGATGAGAAGACGCGCGCATATTATGCAGAAACTTTGCCGAACCCGAAACTCAACGTGTTTCCAATCGCAGAAGTTGCTGCCATTGGCGAAGAGCTTGGTGTTCCGCTGATTATGGATAATACGGCAAGCCCTGTGATTTGCCGCCCGTTTGATCATGGCGCCCACATCATTGTTTACTCGACCACCAAATATATTGGCGGTCATGGCACGTCTATCGGCGGCATGATTGTTGATTCAGGGAAGTTTGATTGGGAAACCCATGCAACGCGTTTCCCCATGATGAACGAACCAGATCCCAGCTATCATGGTGCCGTATGGACAGAAGCTGCAAAGCCGCTTGGCCCCATTGCCTATGTTCTGAAGGCACGGGTTACGGTTCAGCGAGATCTTGGATGCGCGGTATCACCGTTCAATGCTTTCCAGTTTATCCAGGGCCTTGAAACGTTGCCACTGCGCATGCGTGAACATTGCCGCAATACCGAGATGGTGGCTGATTTTCTCAAAGATCACCCAGGCGTTGAAGCTGTGTCTTATCCGGGCCATGCAACAGGTGAAATGAAGCGCCGTGCTGATACCTATCTCACCGGTGGCATGGGCGGGCTTGTTGGCTTTGAAATCAAAGGCGGTGCTGAGGCCGGTCTGCAGTTCATCGACAATCTCAACATGCTCTATCACGTGGCAAATATTGGAGATGCCCGCTCGCTCGCCATTCATCCTGCCACTTCAACCCACCAGCAGTTGAGCGCAGAAGAGCAATTGGCCACCGGTGTTACACCGGGCTATGTGCGCCTTTCGATCGGTATCGAGCATATCGACGATATTCTGGCCGATATTTCCCAGGCTCTTGATGCGGCAACCAGCGGAAAGACCAATCGTAAGGCAGCTTAACCAAAGAACCGCGCAACCGGTCTGCAACATGCGGGCCGGTTGCAACACCCCTCAACCCATAAGGAGAGTGCCATGACCATTTATGTGCCCCCAGGATTGCCCGCTGCGGAGATCTTGCGCGGGCGTGGTCATGCCATCTGCGATGCGCCGGTGATGAACTGTTTCAATCATCCAAGTTTGCGCATTGCGCTGATTAATCTGATGCCCGACAAGGCAACCACCGAGCGCCATTTTGCGGGTGTTTTGTCTGACACGCCAGCGCTTGTTGATCTGGTTTTGGTGCGCCCTGAAAGCTATGCGCCAACCACAACAGATGTTGATCATCTCAAGAGGTTTTATTGCACGTGGGACGAGGTGAACCTTGCACCTATCGATGGCGTGATTATCACCGGTGCTCCTGTTGAAACCATGCCATTCGAAGACGTCGCTTATTGGGATGAGTTGTCGGAAATTTTCGATGATATTCGGGCACGACAAATCCCGCTGCTGGCTATCTGCTGGGCAGCACAAGCAGCACTTTTTCATCATCATCGCGTGCCCAAGCACGCCTTGAAGCAAAAAGCTTTTGGCGTTTTTCCACAGCAGGTTTTCCGCCATGGCGCGCCCATTGTACAAGGTTTGAGCCCGCAATTTTCGTGCCCGGTATCAAGGCATACCGAGACCCGTTGGCAGGACGTTTTACAGGTGCGCGATCTGCATGTGGCAGCCGCTGGAAAAGACACAGGTCTGTGCCTTGTCGAAGAGGTTTCCAATAACGTCCATTATATGTTTAATCACCTTGAATATGGCCAAAATACCTTGGCCCGCGAATATTGGCGCGATGTGAAACTAGGCAAGGAGATCGCCCAACCAAAGAATGTCTTCCGCGATCGTGCTGCGCGAGAGCCCGTGCAGCAATCCTGGCAGGATGCGGCAGCACGGTTATATGGCAACTGGGTGGGTGGATTGAAATCGTCCCAAGAACTGATGTCTCACCATGCGTGAAATCAAAAAGTGTCAGTAGGGCTTGCAATAACTGACACTCCTTTGCACTATAACGCTTAGCAATAAAAAGGCGCTAAGCCTTTAGCCAGGGGAGGGGATCACGGCGCATGGGTAAAATACTCACGCTGATATTGCAGCGCCTTGGGTTGGGATTGATGACACTGTTTGCGGTGTCACTTATTATTTTTCTAGGTGTTGAGTTATTACCAGGTGATATTGCGACCGAGATTCTCGGCCAGTCTGCACTTCCAGAAACGGTAGAAAAATTCCGCAAAGACCTGGGGTTAGATAAACCGCCGCTGACGCGCTATTTCGCGTGGGTTGGCGCCGCGTTGCAAGGCGATTTTGGCACATCATTTGCGAACAACAGACCGGTTTCAGATCTGATCGGCTTCAGGCTTTCCAATACATTGTTTCTGGCTTCCATGACCGCGTTCATTGCGGTTCCGTTGTCATTGTTTGCAGGTGTTTTGGCAGCGCTGTATCGCAATTCGTTCTACGATCGTGCGATCAATATCTTTACTCTGTCATCAATTTCGTTCCCGGAATTTTTCATTGCCTACATCATGATCGTGGTGTTCACGCAGCAACTGGGCTGGTTTCCGCCGCTTTCAAGCGTGTCGTCCACCACCCCGTTCTGGCAGAAGGTCTATTTATGTGCATTGCCCGCGCTCACCATGACGCTGGCTGTATTTGCCCACATGATGCGCATGACCCGGGCTGCAATCCTGAATCTGCTGGCGAGCCCTTACATCGAAATGGCTAACTTGAAAGGGCTTCAACGCAGCCGCGTTATCACCAAGCACGCCCTGCCAAACGCCTGGGCACCTATTGCCAATGTTGTGGCGTTAAACCTTGCTTATCTGGTGGTGTCTGTTGTGGTGGTGGAGGTGGTGTTTGTTTATCCAGGCCTTGGCCAGCTTATGGTGGACAGTGTGTCTAAACGAGATCTGCCGGTGGTGCAGGCGTGTTCGCTGATTTTTGCTGCCACATACATTCTGCTTAATCTGACTGCAGACATCATATCGATTGTTACCAACCCGAGGCTGTTGCATCCAAGATGAGTGATCAGAACAAAAATACCTCTGTCGCGACCGCGGATTCGGTTGCCCTTGAGGTTTCACGCCGCACCTGGTGGCAGGAATTCTGGATAGATTTGAAGAAATCACCTTGGACTGCCAAGTTTGGCTTACTGGTGATCTTTGGTTACATCTTTGTGGCGATTTTTGCCCCGGTGCTTACACCTTATGGGGAGCGCGAGGTTGTTGGCTCGGAGTTTGAACCTTGGGGTGAGGATTTCTTGTTGGGCACCGATAATCTTGGCCGCGATATGCTGACCCGCTTGCTTTATGGCGCGCGTAACACCATCGGTATTGCCTTTGCAACGACCATTCTTGCCTTTGCGGTGGGCGGTAGTTTGGGGTTGGCGGCGGCCACCTTACGCGGCTGGACTGATCAAATTCTCAGCCGCATTATCGATGTTTTCATGGCTATTCCAACATTGATTTTCGCGCTTGTGTTGTTGGCAATCTTTGGGTCATCCATCTTGAGCATGATCATCATTATTGCGCTGTTGGATTCGACGCGTGTTTTCCGTCTCACCAGGGCCGTTGGAATGAATGTGGCGGTGATGGATTTTGTGGAATCGGCGAAATTGCGGGGTGAAGGGTTGCGCTGGATCATGTTCAGGGAAGTTCTGCCCAACATATTGCCACCGCTGGTGGTGGAGTTCGGTTTGCGGTTCTGCTTTGTGTTCCTGCTAATCGCCGCGCTGTCGTTCCTGGGCGTTGGCAATACAGACCCAGCGATTGCTGATTGGGGATCCATGGTGCGCACGAATGCATCCCTGATCACGTACGGCGATATCACACCTCTGTTGCCTGCCGGCGCCATCGCGTTACTGACCGTGGGTGTGAACTTTGTTGTTGACTGGTTCTTGCAAAAAACTTCGGGACTTCGCGATGAGCACTAATGAAAAAAACGATATCCTGCTCACCATGCGGGGCCTCAAGATTGATGGCTTCAGTGATGAAAAGTGGAAGCCTATTGTAAAGGGCATAGACCTTGATCTGCGCCGTGGAGAAATTGTTGGCCTGATCGGTGAATCTGGTGCCGGTAAATCCACCATTGGCCTTGCTGCCATGGGGTATGCCCGTCCGGGTTGCCGCCTATCTGCTGGCGAAATTATGTTTGACGGGGTGGAAATGCGTTCCGCCACGGAAGCGCAAAAGCGCGATATGCGCGGTTTGCGTATTGCCTATGTTGCGCAGTCGGCGGCTGCATCTTTTAACCCGGCCCACACGTTGATGGAGCAGTATCAAGAAGCGCCTGTGCAGCATGGTGTGCTCAAGCAAGAAGTGGCGCAAAGCGAGGCGGTTGATCTGTTTGGTCGACTGCAATTGCCTGATCCTGACACGATCGGCTTCCGTTATCCCCACCAGGTCTCTGGTGGGCAATTACAACGCGCAATGACAGCCATGGCGATGGCCTGTAAACCCGATCTGATTGTGTTTGATGAGCCCACAACAGCACTTGATGTGACCACGCAGATTGAAGTTCTTGCAGCGATCAAGGACGTGGTGCACCAGTTTAACACGGCCGCCATTTACATTACCCACGACCTTGCCGTTGTTGCGCAAATGGCCGACCGTATTGTGGTGCTGCGCTATGGCGAAGTGGTTGAGGAGGCGGATACCCGCACGATGCTTTCAGCGCCTACCGAAGATTATACCAAATCGCTGTGGGCGGTGCGCTCGCTTTATAAGGAAGAGGAGCCGGCAGACGATACCCTGCTTGAAATCCGTAATGTGGATGCAAGCTATGGCGGTGGCGTCAAAGTATTGCACGATGTTTCCATAAAAGTGCCCACCAAGCGCACGGTTGCTGTTGTGGGGGAATCGGGGTCTGGTAAATCGACCACTGCGCGGGTGATCACCGGGTTGCTGCCACCGCTAACCGGCGAGGTATTGTTTAAAGGCCAGGCGCTGCCACCTGCGCTGAAAAACCGGAACAAGGATGATTTGCGCAAGTTGCAAATGATTTATCAGATGCCGGATACAGCGATTAATCCCCGCCAGCGGGTGCGCGATATTATTGGCCGGCCGGTTGAGTTTTATCGCGGCCTGAAGGGCAAGAAGCGCAACGAACGGGTGCGCGAGCTATTGTCGATGATCGAAATGGAACCGGACGTTTATATAGACCGTTATCCAGGCGAGCTCTCAGGTGGGCAAAAACAGCGTATCTGCATTGCGCGCGCGCTTGCAGCCGAGCCGCAACTGATCATTTGCGACGAAGTGACTTCAGCGCTCGATCAACTGGTTGCTGAAGAGGTTCTGAAGCTTCTCTTGCGTCTGCAAGACGAGTTCAATCTGTCTTATTTGTTCATTACCCATGATCTGGCAACGGTTAGGGCAATTGCCGACGAGATTGTGGTGATGTTGCAGGGTGAGGTGGTTGAGCAGGGCATGAAGACTGATATGCTTACGCCGCCGCATCATGAATATACCGATTTGCTGTTGTCTTCGGTTCCCGAGATGGATCCAGACTGGCTTGAAAACCTGCTTGAGGCACGCGCACAAGGTAAAGTCAGAGCGGACGTATAATTTTACACATGAGCAATTCACAACAATCGGCACTTATCATTGGTGTGACCGGCGTCATTGGACGCGGGCTGGCTGACCATCTCGCAAGCCTTGGAAACTGGCGTATTACCGGGCTCTCGCGCACCCCGCTTGAAATGGCGGGCGTTGAGCATGTGTCTGCGGATTTGCTGCAGAGGGATGGGTTGAGCGCTGCACTCAGCGGGCTTGATCACGTTAGCCATATTTTCTTTTGCGGCTTTATCAATGCGCCCACCCAGGCTGAACAAGTGGCACCCAACCTTGCCATGTTGAAAAACCTGATTGAGGCCGGGACCCCAAACATGCCAAAGCTTGAGCGGGTTTTGCTGAACGAAGGGAACAAATGGTATGGCTCCCATCTGGGACCGTTTAAAACGCCTGCCAAGGAAGATTCCCCGCGCTGCCCGCCACCCATGTTTTATCATGATCAGGAAGACTTTCTGCGTGGCTTTGCTGAAGACAAGCCTTGGTCGTGGGTGGGGCTGAGGCCCCACACCGTATGTGGGTTCTCCTTAGGCTCTGCCATGAACATCATGACCGCCATTGGGGTCTATGCCAGCTTGCGCAAGGAGCAAGGCATGCCGCTCACCTTTCCAGGAAAGCCTGGGGCATTTGAGGCGGTGTATCAGGCAACTGATGCCCACCACTTGGCGCGCGGACAAGCGTGGGCCGCAACCGCTGACAGTGCGGCTGATGAAGCATTCAACATCACCAATGGCGATTTCTTCCGCTGGTGCAATGTGTGGCCGCGGCTGGCTGAATTTTTCGGCATGGAAGAAGGCGGCGTAAAAACCGTTAGCCTGACCGAAACCATGCCCGCATTAAAGCCGATGTGGGAAGACCTCACCGCGCGCCATGGTCTTGCACAGCATTCATTTGAGCGCCTGGTTGCGTGGCCGTTTGCCGATTATGTGTTCGGTACCGACTGGGATGTGATGACGTCGACCACCAAAATTCGCCAGGCGGGTTTTCACGACGTGGTTGATACGGAAGATATGCTGATCCGCATCCTCGGCGAATTCCAAAGTGAAAAGGTTATTCCCTAAAGTAGATCTCTTGCCACCTGCTCATGGTAGTCCTTTTCGAACACCAGTTCATCGCCCTCATAAGCTTCAACACGTGCGGTGATAAAAAATACATCTGACGTGCAGGAGAGGGTTTGGAAGGCTTCGGTGCGCACCGCCCAACCATCATCGCGCGATAAGGTTTGGGTCCAGTGGGTTTCAGCCTTCGCCGATAATGGATCGTCTGCTTTGATCTCGAAGCGTTCGCGTCTTTTGGAACCGGTTGTAAGCCCAATGGTGGTGTCAAGATAGGTGCCGGCATCATCGGTCACGACCAAAATCTCTTTGCCATTTTTTTGGCTGCTCTCGCGGGTGTTAGACGGCGGAGAGACTTCCTCAAGTTTAAGGGGAGGCGCAGATTCTGGTGGGTCAAACGGTTCATAGGCATCGTTCAATTCTCTGCGCACGGGCACGTTTAGTGTGCATTCTTCAGGTTGAAGAGTGATGGTTGCGCGTTCTGGTGAAGGCCAGATGAGCGACCAATTTGACGAGGACAAAGAAAGGCGCAAGGTGTGACCAGCGGGCAATTGATAGGCAACATCATCAAGCTTTAAAACTGCCGAATAAACTTTGCCGGGCGTTAGTGCGCTTGGGTGTTCGTGGCTCTCATAATGGGTGAGGTTCAACACGCCATAAGTGATGCGGGTTACCGCGCCATTTGGGGCAACGTCATTGAGCCGCGCAATCAATTGGGCTTGAGGTTTGTTGCTTGCAAACTTGAAGGAAAGCTCCGGTGCACCAAAAATATCCATATCGTTTTCTGCAGGTGCGGTATCAAAACACACACAAAGACTGTCATCGCGCTGCTGATCACCGGGAAAATCAGGGCCCATCCACATGGCGCAAAAGGCCCCACCATCCCGCCCGGTCGTAAGATCAGAACATATGGAGTCGGGCATCTCGTCTGAGGGCGCGCGCTCCAGAACACCATTTCCCAAACGCAATGGCAGAACATCTATATTAGGGCCAAACCATCCCTCTTGTGCCACCCAACGTCCGGCGCGATGTTTGTAACTGGTGTGCGGCGGGGCGGCATCCATAATGTAGGTGCGATAGGCAGGATCGTCCTCAACGCCTGTATCTTCCCCCTTTAGCCAATGATCCCACCAGCGCAGTGCCTCTTGCAAAAATCCCATGCGGGGCTCAGGTGCCGCGAAGTGGGGGTATGTGTGGGTCCATGGGCCGATAATGCCTTTTGCGGGGCACTTAAGATTTTCAACCAGACGCGGAATAGCGTTTGAATAAGCGTCACCCCAGCCCCCAACCGCCAATACGGCAGCTTTAATGTCGCTATAGTCTTCACACACAGACCCATGTTTCCAATAGGCGCCGCGGTGTGGTTGGTCCATCCATGCTTTTGTGAGTAGGGGATTTTCTTCCAGTCGCTTCATCCACATATCGCGCCACTTTTCCCCCACAAGGGCGGGGTCTGGCGGGCGTGATGAGAACGACAACATGGTGCCTGCCCACCCGAGGTTTTCGTTGAGCAGGCTGCCACCCTTATAGTGAATATCATCATGATAGCGATCATCGGTTGAGCACAAGGTGATGATGGCCTTCAGCGCTTTTGGTTGCAGGGCCGCCACCTGTAAACCATTGAAACCACCCCAAGAAATGCCCATCATACCAACATTTCCAGAACACCAACTTTGCGCGGCAATCCATGCGATTACCTCAACACAATCATCATGTTCTTGTTGTGTGTATTCATCGTGCGTCAACCCATCAGATTCACCATTGCCCCGCATATCAACCCGCAGGCAAGCATAGCCGTTGCCCGCGAAATAAGGGTGGGTAAGCTCGTCGCGCGCAGCCGTGCCGTCGCGTTTGCGATAGGGCAAATACTCTAAGAGTGCGGGAACCGGTTCTTTATCTGCGGTATTAGGCAACCACATGCGCGCGGCAAGTTTGGTTCCATCAGCGAGCTCTATAAACAGATTTTTAGTTTCAGTAATTGAATTTGAAAAATCGCGAATAGTCGTCATCTAAAAAAACTTGCGGTTGCTGTGCAAATATCTCTAAACGCTTCACCGGCCACGTTGCTGATAAAACGCCCGCGCAGAAACCCATGAATGAGGCCCTTGCCAACCCTTAACTCAGCCTCACCGCCGGCATTCTTCATCGCCGCCTGATAGGCAAAAGCTTCATCGCGCAAGGGATCAACCTCGGCGGCGTGAATATAGGCAGGTGGCAGATTTGAGAAGTTTTCATCGATAATCGGCCGCGCATAGGGGTTGCTCCAAGAAGACCCTCCTTCTTTACCCAGATAGGCGTTCAAAGAGTAATGAATGTCGCTGAGGCTAAGCCCCGGTGCTTCGGCAAATTCTTCAAACGTTCCTCCGTCCGGCGTGGCGGCATAAGTGGGGTAAATGTGCACCTGGCCAACGATCTGATTAATTTTCTGATCACGCGCATAATGGGCAATTGCTGCTGCCAGACAGCTGCCTGCACTGTCGCCAGCAACGATCAGATGATTTGCATTTGCGCGCGCCCAGTTAAAGGCTTTCACGCAATCCTCAAAGCCTGCAGGGAAGGGGTGTTCTGGCGCCAGTCGATAATCGACCGCCAGCACTTGGGCATTTGCCTGGTTCGCCAGTTCAGCGCAAATGCTGTCATGGCTTTCAAGATTGCCGATGACCCAGCCGCCGCCGTGGAGATAAAGGATCAAACAGCCGGGCTTGTTGTCTGCAGGTGTGTAGAGCCTGAGCGGTACATCTTCATGGGTGAAGTCTTTCGTGATCAAGCCATTTGGGTGGGGGAAATTAAAATGGTCGCACAGTTTGGCATAGCATGCGCGATGTTCGTCAACGCTGTGGCCAGTGATGCTTTGTGGAAAAAACTGCGCGCTTTCCGCCATAAAGGCGATCATTCCAGGCTCTGGAGTTGCCATGTCTCAAGAC
Source organism: Hyphomicrobiales bacterium (assembly GCA_051010095.1). GTDB lineage: Bacteria > Pseudomonadota > Alphaproteobacteria > Rhizobiales > CAJQND01 > CAJQND01. The sequence goes on along the minus strand of JBPCVX010000120.1, from coordinate 6,814 downwards.
TCTCTCTTTTTGGTTCTGGGGATGGTATACAGCGTTTCGATCTGCGGCAATTGCGAAAACATGCACCGTAATATAAATGTTAAATCAATCGCTTATCCGTGAGGAATGGCAATAGTGGCAAAACTGAGCGAGAGCATCTGGCCCTGGTTGCGCACGCCTGAGGAAACTCAAAAGGCGGCGGACGCTACGAATGTGTCCGAGACGAATGCAAGACCGCTTGAAGCTGAGCCATTTTACGAGCAAGAAGATGCAAGCGGCAATGAAGGCAATACTCTAGGACCAGAACTCACCGCGATGGCGGCAGCGGGCATCGCGTTGCGAGAGCCCTATCTGTTGCTAGATTTGAGCGGCACCATATTAGCAGCCAACGCACCTGCTATGGGGGCGTTTTCAATCACTGCGGACCATCAGCATATTTCATCGGCCATTCGCGCCCCGCAGGTGCTGGATGCGATTGACGAAGTTATCGCAACCGGCGATTCCACACTGATTGACTATCAACAGCGCGGTCAAGTTGAGCAGCGTTATGAGGTGCATGTGTCTCTGATCGAACTGCCGGAGAATATTTCTGCGGTCACCCTGGTGTTGCGCGATTTAACCGAGCAGGAAAAGACCGAGCGCAGCCGCGCTGATTTTGTTGCCAATGCCAGCCACGAATTGCGCACCCCGCTTGCCTCGCTGTTGGGGTTTATTGAAACCCTTCAGGGCCCGGCCAAGAATGATGAGAAAGCGCGCGGCGAATTTCTGGAGCTCATGCGCCAACAGGCCAACCGCATGTCCAGGCTCATTCATGATCTGTTGTCGCTTAACCGCATCGAGCTAAACGTAAACCGGCAGCCAGATGGCGCGGTTAACCTCAATAGGTTGCTCGGCCATGTTGCTGAAACACTGGGTCAGATTTCTCAAAAGAACGGCGTTGAGATAAAGCTGGACCTGCCTGAACCTGCGATCAGCGTGCAAGGCGATTGGGATGAACTGGTGCAGGTGTTCCAAAACCTGATTGAGAACGCACTGAAATATGGCAGCAGCGGCAAGCGCGTCGAGGTGAACGTGCGGGTGCCCGATGATCATAGCTCAGCAGGTGCTGAGGTTGAAGTGCGCGATTATGGACCGGGCATTCCATTGGAGCATTTACCCCGCCTGACTGAACGTTTTTACCGGGTGGATATTAAGGAAAGCCGCGGCAAGGGCGGAACAGGCCTTGGGCTGGCCATTGTGAAGCACATTTTGAATCGCCACCGCGGCAAGCTATCCGTGCGCAGTGAAGAAGGTGAAGGTTCAAGTTTCATTGTGAAGTTTCCGGTTGTAATAAAGTAACGTTGAAGATCAAATTATTGCAATATAACAATGGCTTAAACTGTCATATACCTGCAATCGAACCGTCATATAAATGCGTTGCTCGCAATTTAGGAATCGCGGCGTTAGATCTTGGCGGTTCAGATTTATGCGCAACAACCGCCTGGGTCATTACAATTTACTCAGGGAGATTTTCCAGTGAAAATCAAAGCAATTCTTGTTACCAGTGCATTCGTGGCAGCCGGGTTTACAACGGCTGGAGATGCATTCGCACGTGATCGCATTCAAATTGTCGGTTCCTCAACGGTGTTTCCATACACCCAAGCCGTTGCCGAAGAGTTCGCCAATGTTTCCGGAAAGGCCGCGCCCGTTGTTGAATCAACCGGCACCGGCGGTGGCATGAAAATTTTTTGCCAGGGCGTAGGTGAAGGCACCGCTGATATTACTGGCGCATCGCGCGCCATGAAAAAATCAGAATGGGAAGACTGCACCAAAAACGGCGTGACCGACATTACGGAAGTTAATATCGGTTTTGATGGATTGTCTGTTGCCGTATCCCGCAAGGGCGAGCAGCTTGATGTTTCAAAGGAAGACCTGTTCAAGGCACTTGCAGCGCAAGTTCCTGTTGATGGCAAGATGATGGATAATCCTTTCAAGTCCTGGAAGGAAGTGAACGACAAACTTCCCGATGTGAAAATTCAGGTTTTCGGTCCACCACCAACATCTGGCACACGTGACGCTTTCGTTGAGCTTGCCATGCACAAGGGCTGTTCAAGCCTTGACCACTTTAAGAAGCAGAAAGAAGCGCTCGACAAGAAAGCATATAAAAAATACGTCAAGGAAAACTGCTCACGCATGCGCCAGGACGGTGCCTTCATCGAAGCAGGTGAAAATGACAATCTGATCGTACAGCGCCTTGACGCGGACCCAACCGCATATGGCATTTTTGGCTACTCGTTCCTGTATGAAAACCAGGACAAGTTGCAGCCTGTAAAGATCAAGGGTGTTGAGCCTTCACTGGACACCATCGCTGATGGCACCTATGGCATCTCACGCCCATTGTTCTTCTACATCAAGAACGCACATCGCGGTGTGATCCCAGGCCTCAACGAGTTCATCGCTGAATATGTATCCGATAGCGCAATGGGATCAGATGGATATCTCATCGAGCGTGGCTTGGTGAACCTGAGCGATGAAGACCGGATGAAGCTGAAAGAATCAGCAACTGGCGCAATGGGCATGACCCGTTACACAAACTAAGAATACGTCTTGATGCCGCGGTCCCCGGGCGGGTCGCGGCACTTTTTCATGTCATTTGTTTTGTTTTTTAAGAGCAGTCTGCGGGGGAAACAATGGTCGGGTTTGTGTTTTTGGCCATAATAGCGTTGGCGTTTGCCGCTTATCTTTCCGGCCAGCGGCGCGGCCATAAGTTTCAGAATTATTCCGACGTCCAGGCCCATTCCAGACCAGCTTATCATGGCACCTATGTGGCGCTATGGGTTGGAATTCCTGCACTTTTCTTTGTTTTAGGCTTCCTGCTTTTCAAAAACACGATTATCGATTCAATCCTCCGCGCCAACCTTGCAAGCGCGATGATTGAAGGGCTGGATGCACAAAAGATCTCGTTGTTGATCTCAGAAGTTAAACAGATCGCCAACGGCCAGATGTTTGGTGAGCCGAACGAGGCTATATTGCGCACCGCAGAGACGTATAAATCTTTGCGCAGCAGTGCCAACTGGGCACTGGTGGTGGTGGCGCTGGCCATCGCGCTTGTCGGCGGTGCATTTGCCTTATCGCGGTTGCGGCCGCGCTTCCGGGCCCGCCACGGAGTTGAGCAAATCCTGCGCTGGGTGATGATCCTGTGTTGCTTGTTGGCCATTCTCACCACAGCAGGCATTGTGTTCTCCTTGTTGTTTGAAGCATCGCGTTTTTTCAAATCCGTATCGCCGCTTGAGTTTTTCTTTGGTTTGAACTGGGAGCCGCAGATTGCCATTCGCGAAGACCAAGTGGCGTCAAGCGGGGCGTTTGGAGCGGTGCCGGTATTTGCGGGCACGATCCTTATTGCGATCATCGCCATGCTTGTTGCCATCCCGATTGGATTGTTTTCAGCGATTTATCTCACTGAATATGCAAGCCCCAGATTCCGCGCCTGGGTGAAGCCATTGCTGGAAATTCTGGCAGGCATCCCCACGGTCGTATATGGCTTTTTTGCCGTGTTGATTGTAGCACCTGCGATAAGATCGGCAGCGGCATCGATCGGCCTCGACGTGGCGCCAAATTCAGCCCTTGCTGCAGGTGCGGTAATGGGTGTGATGATTATTCCGTTTGTTTCTTCCCTATCGGATGATGCGCTTGCAGCAGTACCTTCGGCGATGCGCGAAGGCTCATACGGATTGGGCGCCACCAAGGCTGAAACAATAACACAAGTGCTGTTGCCAGCAGCGCTGCCCGGCATTATGGGCGGCATCTTGCTGGCGGTGAGCCGCGCCATCGGCGAAACCATGATTGTGGTGATGGCAGCAGGTCTGATTGCCAATCTCACCGCAAACCCGTTTGAGGGTGTGACCACGGTGACCGTGCAAATCGTGACGCTGCTCATCGGCGACACCGAATTTGACAGCCCCAAAACGCTGGCAGCGTTCGCGCTCGGTCTGACCCTGTTTGTGGCGACCTTGTGCTTGAACGTTGCCGCTCTGAGAATCGTGCAGAAATATCGTGAAAAATATGACTGATATGACAGCTCCCCAACCACCCGTCGCAAACTCTATGGATTGGCACTCACCAGCCCAAAGGGCGCGCACGAAAAAGCGTTACGCCGCTGAAAAACGTCTTAAAGCCTATGGTTTGGGCGCGATTTGGATTGCTCTAGGGTTGCTCGCCATTCTGGTGACCTCGCTGGTGATGAACGGCTATCCAGCCTTCACCCAAACCCACATCACCATGCCCGTCTATATTGATCCAGGCAAAGTAAAACCGGATGCCATTCGCGGCGGCAATTACCGTGTTATCGTGCGCGATGCATTGTTTAAGCAACTGCCCGACGTGACATCGCGCCGGGACAAGCGCAATGTGTCCAAACTGGTTTCCAACACTGCGCAAAACCAGGTGCGCCAGGCGGTTCTGGCCGATCCAGATGTAATCGGCCGCACCTTGATCTTCGCGTTTCCCGCATCAGACAGTCTTGACCAGCTCAACAAGGGCGTCATCCCGCGCGATGTTCCAGAAGATCAGCGCCGGGTAGATGATGTGCAGATCAAGGCGTTCGACGCGTTGGTTGCCAAAGGCGCTGTATCGCGTGATTTCAACTGGGGTCTGTTCACCCATGCAGACAGCCGCTTTCCGGAAGTCGCCGGTCTGGCTGGCGCGATCATGGGCTCGTTTTATGCATTACTTGTGTGCTTCCTGATCAGCTTCCCGGTTGGCATTGCATCGGCGGTTTATCTTGAAGAGTTTGCGCCGAAGAACAAATGGACTGATCTCATTGAAGTGAATATCAACAACCTGGCCGCCGTGCCGTCAGTTGTGTTTGGCCTTTTGGCGCTGGCGATGTTCTTGAATTTCATGGGCATGCCGCGTTCGGCGCCGCTTGTCGGCGGTATGACGTTATCGCTCATGACCTTGCCGACAATCATCATCACCACGCGTGCATCTCTTAAGGCTGTGCCCCCTTCAATTCGAGAGGCAGCAATGGGCATCGGCGCGTCGAGATTTCAGGTGATGTTGCACCATGTGTTGCCGCTTGCCATGCCCGGCATTCTGACCGGCACGATCATTGGCCTGGCGCAGGCGCTTGGTGAAACCGCACCACTTCTACTGATTGGCATGAACGCCTTCATCACATCTTTGTCGGGCGGCATTACTGACCCGGCAACCGCATTGCCCACGCAGATTTTCATCTGGGCGGACAGCCCCGAGCGCGGTTTCGTCTCGCGCACATCCGCTGGTATTCTGGTATTGCTGGGCTTCCTGGTGATGATGAATGGTCTTGCAATCTTTCTACGTAAAAAGTTTGAGCGCCGCTGGTAGGCGGCATCAAGGAGAAGAGAATGGCAGTAGCTGCTGAACATATCGAAACCCAGGTATCCGCGCCCACAAGCAATGCGCCGCCGAAAATAACGGGGCGTAATGTCAACGTCTTCTATGGTGATAAGCAAGCCATGTTCGATGTTGATCTGGACGTTCCCGCAAACGCGGTAACCGCGCTGATTGGGCCATCAGGGTGCGGAAAGTCAACGTTTTTACGCTGCTTAAACCGCATGAACGATGTGATTGAGATTTGCAGGGTTGAGGGCGACATCCAGCTTGATAGGCAGAACATTTACTCATCTGATGTGGACGTGGTTGAGCTGCGGGCCCGTGTTGGCATGGTGTTTCAAAAGCCAAATCCGTTTCCCAAATCGATTTATGATAATGTTGCCTACGGCCCGCGCATTCACGGTATTGCGACTGGCTCCAAAAGCGAGTTGGACGAACTTGTTGCTGAAAGCCTGACCCGTGCCGGCCTGTTTGAAGAGGTGAAAGACCGGCTGCATTCACCCGGCACCGGGCTCTCTGGTGGCCAGCAGCAGCGCTTGTGCATTGCGCGTGCCATTGCCGTGAAACCAGAGGTCATTCTTATGGATGAGCCATGCTCGGCGCTCGACCCTATTGCAACCGCGCGCATTGAAGAACTGATCGACGAGCTGCGCGCGGAGTATACGATTGTTATCGTAACCCACTCCATGCAACAAGCAGCGCGCGTTTCGCAAAAGACGGCCTTCTTCCACTTGGGCGTGTTGGTGGAAACGGGCGACACGGATGAAATTTTTACAACCCCGCAAGACCAGCGCACGCAGGATTACATTACCGGACGCTTTGGATAGGAGAGCCGTATGGCTGACCATATTGTTACTGCTTTCGATGATGACATCGAAGCTTTGAAAAGAAATATCGCATTGATGGGCGGGCTTGCTGAAGAGCATCTGGCGGCGGCCATTGATGCGCTGGTGCGCAACGATCTGGACTTGGCCGACAAAGTGATCGCGGACGATGTCAAGATCGATGACCTTGAACGCGACACGGAAGAAAAGGCCGTTCTCACCATCGCCAAGCGCCAGCCCATGGCGTCTGACTTGCGCGAGATTATGGTGTCCATCCGCATTGCCTCGGATTTGGAGCGGGTTGGTGATCTGGCAAAGAACATTGCAAAGCGTTGCCATGCGCTGTCTGATGATCGCCCAACTGCGATTATCACCGGCATGCGCTCCATGGGAAAACTGGCCCAAACCCAGCTAAAAGATGTGCTTGATGCCTACATTCAGCGCGATGCGGCAAAAGCCAAACAGGTGTGGGTGGAAGATGAAGAGCTGGACGCTATGTACAATTCGGTGTTTCGCGAGCTTCTCACCTATATGATGGAAGACCCGCGTAATATCGGTTTTTGCACGCATTTGCTGTTTGGTGCGAAAAACATTGAGCGCATTGGCGATCACGCGACTAATATCGCGGAGAATGTGCACTATCTTGTGCATGGGGTTGT
>JBPCVX010000119.1:0-6823 GCA_051010095.1 Hyphomicrobiales bacterium | reverse complement strand
GCGCGCCTCGCCCAATAAGTTTGCTTGGCGGGCAAGGTTACGGGCAGAGAGACAGTTACCGAGAGTGCGGGCAATAGGAAATCCATATTTCATATCAGCGCGCACGATGCGCATATCGCAACACGCCGCAATTGCCGCCCCGCCCCCGGTGCACGCCCCTTCAATGGCAGCAATCACCGGAACGGGCACCTTCTCAATCGCGCCCAGCACTTCGTCCATGCGCTTTTCATAGTTCAGTGCATGTTCAGGCGTGGTGAAATCGCGAAAGCGGGAAATATCGGTTCCTGCTGCAAAGGCCTTGCCCCCCGCGCCAGTGATGATCAGCACCGAGATATCACCAATTTTAATCGCGCTGCACATCTCTTCCAGTGCGTCATACATTTCAAAGGTCAGCGCGTTGCGCGCCTGTGGCCGGTTAAACGTAATCGTGCCGATGCCATCTTCTGTGGCGTAGAAAATATCTTCGGTCATAGAAAATTCCTAATAGGGTAGGCCCACATAATTTTCTGAAAGCGATGTTTGGGCAGCCTCAGAACTCATCAAATAGTCAAGCTCCGCCAACTGCACACGCCTGTCGTAATCATTGAAATCGGGGAAAGTGTGGAGAAGCTTCGTCATCCACCATGAGAACCGCTGCGCCTTCCACACACGCGCCAGGCAATCGGCAGAATAGGTATCGAGATAGGCGCTATCGCCATCGCCATAGAAACTTTTCAACGCGCGCGCCAAATAGAAGATATCGGATGATGCCAGATTGAGCCCCTTCGCGCCGGTTGGCGGAACAATATGGGCGGAATCTCCGGCCAGAAACAGCTTCTCATAACGCATGGGTTCAGCCACGAAACTGCGCAAGGGTGCGATACTTTTCTCCATGGATAGCCCGGTGACAAGCGCTTCCTTTTTGTCTTCAGGCAATCTGGTCACGAGTTCGTTCCAAAACCGATCATCAGTCCAATCTTCAACTTGTTCCTCAAGCGGCACCTGCAAATAGTAGCGGCTGCGTGTCTCTGAACGCATGGAGCAAAGAGCAAAACCATTTTCGTGGTTCACATAGATAAGTTCGTCATCAATGGGGGGAGTTTCGGCAAGAAGACCAAGCCAACCAAACGGGTAAACCCGCTCATATGTGCGCAAAACACTCTCTGGAATCGCTTTGCGGGAAACCCCGTGAAACCCATCACACCCAGCCACAAAATCGCACTTGATTGAATATTCCATGCCATCTTTGAAATAGTCGACCCAGGGGCTGTCTCCATCAAGCCCGTGAATGCTAACATCCTTCGCTTCAAAGATGATCTCGGCTTCCGCTTTTTCGCGCACTTCCATCAAATCTTTGGTCAACTCGGTCTGCCCATAGACCGTGACCACCTTTCCACCAGTTGATTTCTTAAAATCAATGCGGTGGCGCTTGCCATTGAAGCTTATTCCTGTCCCTTCATGGATAAGGGCTTCCTTGTCCATGCGCGCACCAGCACCTGCCGTGCGCAACATGTTCACGGTGCCCTCTTCCAAAACACCTGCGCGAATGCGCCCCAACACGTGGGCCTGTGTTTGACGTTCAAGAACGATTGTCTCAATACCTGCCAGATGCAGATGTTGCGACAAAAGCAAGCCCGAAGGGCCTGCCCCGATGATCACAACTTGCGTGCGCATCAAATTGTCTCTCCCAGATCTCAAATTGATAAGTATAATGACACGGATAAGAGGAGCATGACCATGGCCTATCCCGTGAATATGGACACAAAACCCGAAGTTTCGGCGTTCTTCGATGAAGGCACAAACACCATTTCCTATGTGGTCAAAGACCCTGATAGCGCCTCATGTGCTGTGATCGATTCGGTGCTTGATTTTGATTACTCATCCGGCCGCACCTCAACCGCTTCAGCCGATGCCATTATTGAACATGTCAAAGACAACAATCTCAACGTTGAATGGCACATCGAAACCCATGCCCATGCAGATCATCTTTCTGCAGCTCCCTATCTGCAAGAACGTTTGGGCGGCAAACTGGGCATCGGTGCGGATATCATTATCGTGCAGGAAGAATTTGGAAAAGTGTTCAACGCGGGCACCGAGTTTGAGCGCGATGGCAGTGAGTTCGACCAACTGTTTAGCGATGGTGACATCTATAAGATTGGTGGGCTGGAAGTGTTCACCATGCACACGCCTGGCCACACACCTGCATGCATGACACACGTAGCAGGCAATGCCGCTTTCGCTGGGGATACTTTGTTTATGCCAGATGGCGGCACAGCCCGGGCAGACTTCCCTGGCGGATGCGCCCGGATTCTCTACCGCTCCATCAAGAAGGTGTTGGAATTGCCACCCGAGATGCGGCTCTTTATGTGCCATGATTACGGACCAAATGGCCGCGAAATTCGCTGGGAGACAAGCGTTGCAGAAGAACGTGCCAACAACATTCATGTGCGCGATGGCGTGAGCGAAGACGAATTTTTCGAAATGCGCACCACCCGCGACGAGACCCTCTCCATGCCGAAACTTATCATCCCCTCAGTGCAGGTGAACATTCGTGCTGGCAAGTTGCCAAAGCCTGAGGATAACGGTATCAGGTATCTCAAGATTCCTGTCGACACGTTGTAAAAAAACACTCCATATGACCAAAATCATCCCCCTTGCCGATGCCGTCGCGGAAAATCTCCACGACGGTGATACGGCTGCTTTTGAAGGTTTTACCCACCTCATTCCCCATGCGGCTGCCCATGAAGCCATTCGCCAGGGCAAGAAAGATCTCACACTAATCCGCATGACACCTGATATTGTCTATGACCAGATGATCGGCATGGGCCTTGTGAAAAAAGTGATCTTTTCTTACGCGGGCAACCCCGGCGTTGGCCTGCTGCGCCGGTTCCGTGATGCGGTGGAGAATCAATGGCCACAGGAAATCGATATTGAAGAGCATTCTCACGCGGCTATGGCGAATGCATACGAGGCAGGTGCTGCAGGATTACCGTGTGCAGTGTTTCGCGGCTATATCGGCGCTGAACTAAAGAAGGTAAACCCAAACATCAAATCAATAACCTGCCCATTTACAGGCGAACAGCTTGCCTGTGTGCCCGCGCATCGACCTGATGTTACTTTCATACACGCCCAGCGCGCCAGCAAGGCAGGCGATGTTCACATAGAAGGTATCGTTGGGGTGCAAAAAGAAGCCGTATTGGCCGCCAAACGTGCTGTCGTTACGGTTGAAGAAATCGTCGATGATTTCGATGATGTTCCGCCGAACGCTTGTGTTCTGCCGGCTTGGACCGTGTCTGCTGTTTGCAAAGTACCGGGCGGGGCGCACCCCTCATATGTGCATGGCATCTATGGCCGCGATAATGCCGCCTATCTGGAATGGGATAAGGTTTCCGCCGACCGGGAACTGTTTCAAACCTGGATGCAGGAAAATGTGCTTGATGCCAGCCCTGAAGATTTTGCCAAGCGTGTGGAGGGTTTTTAGAAAATGGATTATTCCCCCACAGAAATGATGACCATTGCCGCCGCCCGCAAGCTCAAAAACGATGATGTTTGCTTTGTGGGTATTGGCGCACCGTCTGCTGCATGCAATCTAGCCCGCCTCACCCATGCACCAGATATCACATTGATTTATGAAAGCGGCACCATCGCCACCAAACCAGATGTATTGCCGCTCTCTATAGGAGATGGAGAACTTTGTGAGACGGCGCTGACAACTGTGCCAGTTGTGGAGATGTTCCGCTATTGGCTGCAAGGCGGGCGCATCACAATAGGTTTCCTAGGGGCTGCCCAACTCGACAAATATGGCAACATCAACACCACCGTTGTGGGCAGCTATGATGACCCGAAAGTGCGCCTGCCCGGCGGCGGCGGCGCGCCAGAGATCGCGGCCTCTTGCGGTGAGATATTCATCACCATGAAACAATCTCCGCGAGGTTTCGTGGAGAACATCGATTTCGTAACCTCGCTTGGTCATGGAACCGGTGGGTCAGACCGCCTGCACAACGGCGCAACCACGCGCGGTCCTTCGCAATTGATTACGGATCTTGCAATTTGGGAGCCTGACCCCGAGAGCAAAGCGTTTAAAGTGGTTAGCCTGCATCCTGGCACCACCAAAGACGCCATGCAAGAAAGTGTGGGCTGGGAAATTGCATATGCTGAAGAGCTTGATGAAACCCCCGCACCGACTGATGAAGAACTAACCGTGCTTCGTGAATTGCACGCACGCACCAAAGAAGCGCAAGGTTCATAGCAGCGCGGTGATGCCTTGATAAAACAGGCGTATTGCAAGCACCGTGAGAACGATACTCAGCACTTTGTGGAAGAACTTGTCGTCCATCTTAATAAGCAAACGTTTGCCCAGCATGGTACCGATAAAGCCGCTAAGGATCATGCCGACCATCAACCCCAGATAGGGCCCATAGGCGAAGCCTAACAATCCGAATGCAATCACCTTGATCACATGCTGCACCACCATCAGCCCTGAATGGGTGGCCACATGTTCCAGCCGCCCCAAGTGCAAGGTTTTCACCATTGCAGAGATGAACGTGCCCGTTGCGCCAAAAAACATTGTGAGGAACGTGGAGAATGCGCCGGTGAGTGCTGCCGCACCATGGGTTGCGGAAGTTTGCTTTGGTCCCCAGGCGGCGTAGAGAATAAAACACGCCAGGCCAACTTGTAGCCAGCCTGCGGAAAGCTGCACGGCGGTGAGCCCGCCAAGGGCAGCCCCAACAACACTTCCCAGAGTGAACGGTATTACCAAACGCAAATCAACATGGCGCAACATAATCGCCGCGCGGCCAGCATTGGAACCGATTTGAACCACCCCGTGCACAGGGATAACTGCATGGGCTGGCATAAGCGGTGCCATCACTGCGATGAGGATGATTCCACCGCCAATTCCAGCTGCTGCACTCAGAAAAGATGTGGCCGCGCTCAGCGCTATTAACGCTATGGAAACGCTGTCGCCTAATTCTGCTGGGAACATCTCATTTCGGCCCAATTCCGCCTATACATGGCGGGTCATTCGTTTAATACGATTACATAACGTCAAATTCCTACCGGAGCCAAGCTGAATGAGTAACAAGAGTATTGCGCCGTTAATTCTGGCCGGTGCAGCCACTGTATTTTTTGCCACAATTCCTGTCAAAGCGGCGGGCCAAACCGAAGTGGGCCGTCTGAACTGTTCTGCCGCGGGCGGATTTGAATTTGGCGCTACCAAAAACATTTCCTGCACCTTTGTTCACAAGGGTGGCAAAGTTGAAAAATACGCTGGCAAAATCAGCAAGTTTAGCGCTGACCATGGGTTTACGAAGAAAAGCCGGATCATCTGGGGTGTTGTGGCAAGCGGGGCGCTAAAACCTGGCGCACTGGCTGGCAATTACGCTGGCAACAGCGCGTTAAAAGGCGGTGCTGGTAAGGCATTTGCGCTTAAGCCGGTGAACGGCAAGAAAGGCGCCAACGGCGCCACTGGCATCGCTGGACTGCAACTCAAGCTGAAGAACTAACAAACCTCTCCCGCTTCTGGTGCATAGGCGTTATGCGCCAGAAGCATTGCTCAGTGGATGCGCATATGCGCTAATGGCTCTCTGATGGGGGCCCCTTGAGCATTTCACAAACAAAACCCGAACGAAACAGCACACTTGAAGGCATTGGCTGGATGGTGTTGACCGGCTTTATGTTTGCCTGTGTCACTGGTGTAGTGCGGCATCTGGGGTCAGATATGCCAGCGATCGAAGCAGCGTTTATCCGCTATGCGATCGGCCTTGTGTTGATTCTGCCGCTTGTTATCCGCGCTCTGCGCAAACACAAGCCCACTGCTGAAGAGTATAAACTATATTCCATTCGCGGCTTGGTGCACGGCGTTGCTGTTATGCTGTGGTTTTACGCCATGGCACGCATTCCAATCGCAGAAGTAACAGCGCTTGGCTACACATCCCCAATATTTGTCACAATCGGCGCTTGGGTATTCTTCAAAGAAGCGCTGCATGTCCGGCGAATCTTCGGCATTTTGATAGGTCTTGTTGGCGTATTTATCATCGTGCGCCCAGGGTTTGAGCAGGTAAATTCCGGCCAGCTTGCACAGCTCGCCACCGCGCCCCTGTTTGCGGCGTCTTTCCTTATAGCCAAGCGGCTCACGGAGACGGCAGATAGCGCGACAATTGTTGCTATGCTTTCGGTCGGCTGCACAGTCGTTTTGTTACCCGGTGCCCTGTTGCAATGGCGGACCCCAACGCTGGAAGAAGTGATGTGGTTGGCACTCACTGCTGTTTTTGCAACGGCTGGCCACTATACGCTGACCCGCGCGTTTGCCGCAGCACCTATAACGGTTACCCAACCCGTGAGCTTTTTACAGCTGGTGTGGGCGTGCCTTATTGGCATTTTGCTATTCGGCGAAGCGCTTGATCCCTACGTCATACTTGGCGGCGGTATTATTGTTGCCGCAGCAACCTATATCTCTCACCGCGAAGCAGTCGCAGCCAGGCGTGCAAGTACACCGCCCGCAGCAGCTACCAAGATTTGAGGTACCGCAAGCCTAAGGCGAAACGCGGCCATATTCCTGTATGTCTAAAAGATTTGCGATAAACAAACCCGTGACGGCACTCAACACAACGACCTCGCTGGCGCCCAATCCAAATAGAAAAGACATGCTATAGCCAAATGGGACGCCGAGGATAACAACCACAAGCGCCTGCAACACTGTAACAAACAACGCGTCTTTAATTCGATCTACGAATGATCCCATCGTTGCTCTCCTTCGAAAAAGGGGCATCAACCGAAGTTGGAGCACATATCTAAGATAGTATTTTTCAAATATTATTATTGATTAAAGTATGCATTCCACATG
>JBPCVX010000118.1:0-3949 GCA_051010095.1 Hyphomicrobiales bacterium | reverse complement strand
CCCTCAACGCCCAGGCGCTTGAATTCCTCACGCTGCACATCGATCCAGTGATCAGCAAACTCGCGGCATTCCTTGCGGAATTCCACCACAGGCACTTCGTCTTTGTTTTTGCCCTTGGCGCGATATTGCTCTTCGATCTTCCATTCAATGGGAAGGCCGTGACAATCCCATCCTGGCACATAGTTGGAATCATAACCCTGCATCTGCATGGAGCGGGTGACCACATCCTTTAGGATTTTGTTGAGCGCATGACCAATATGTAGATGGCCGTTGGCATAGGGCGGGCCATCGTGGAGAATGAACTTGGTGCGGCCTTTGGCGTCTTCGCGCAAGCGCTTGTAAAGGTCCATCTTTTCCCAGCGTTCCAGGAATTCAGGTTCGCGTTTGGGCAGGCCGGCCTTCATGGGAAAGTCGGTCTTTGGCAGTAAAAGGGTCTCGCGATAATCGCGGCCTTCGCTTTGCGGTTTATCGGTCATCACACGCCGTCTTGTGTAAAATTGAAAATTTCAGCCGTTGTCTATCGCACTTTTTCAAAGAATGCACCCCTAAGGTGACATTTCGCTTAGATATCGGCTTACGATGACAAAACTGCGCCCTTAGCGATAGGACCCGTCTCCCACCGCACGGCCCAGCTCATATTGCAGCATCGGATCGTTTTCTTCATAGCGTGCGAGAATTTCTTCAATCTCGGTGCAATCGGCTTTCATCTGGTCCACAAGATCCGTCACATGGTCATATTTGCGGTCGGTGCGCACAAAATCCATGAATTCAACGGCGAGCTCGCGACCATAAAGATCGCCGGAATATCCAAGCAAATGCACTTCAAGCACAATACCCTTGCGGTCAAAAGTTGGCCGGTCGCCTACATAACCTGCACCACGCCAGACTTCGCCCGATGCACAATCGCGCACGCGGCAGGCATATATACCATTTGCAGGATGACCATCGCAATTCATGTGAATATTGACAGTTGGGAACCCTATCGTGCGCCCGCGCTGGTCGCCCTTCTCCACCACACCTTGCACACACCACCAATAGCCAAGTTGGCGGGCGGCTTCCACCACATCACCACGGCGCAAAGCTTCGCGAATGGAAGAAGATGAGAACGGCGCCATGCCATCATCATCGGTCACCTGATCAACGGTGGTGACAGAAAATCCGTTCTTTTCACCGATCTCGCGCATCAAACGCGGCGAACCCTTGCGTCCATGGCCGAAGTGGAAATCATATCCCATCACCACGTGGCGCGCGCCAAGGCGTTCTATGATCTGGTGCTGCACAAAGTCTGATGCCTCTTGGCCAGCAAGATCTGCATTGAAATCAAGCACACATACAGCTTCTACTCCACACACGCCCAAAAGCTGGGCTTTAAATTCCTTCGGGGTCAGCCGGAATACGGGCTGATCGGGTCTGAAAAACGTGCGTGGGTGCGGTTCAAAGGTGAGAGTGCTCACAGGAGCATGCAAAAGTTTTGCTTGTTCGCGTGCGATGGCCAAAACTGTTTGATGACCGCGATGTACGCCATCAAAGTTGCCGATCGCAACAACGCCTCCGCGAATCTCTTCAGGAACAGTTTCCGTACTCTCAATGAGTTTCATCAGCCCATGCGCGAAGGCACCATCACCTGCGCCTCCCCGTCCACAACAATTGTGTCGCCCACTTTGCACGTGCAGGCAAAGGTTGCCCGGTTGCGTTTCTCATCAAGAGCTATCACTTCGGCATGCGTGTCGACCGTATCGCCAGCGCGCACTGGCGCACGAAAACGCAGCGATTGTGAAACATATATGGCCCCTGGGCCTGGAAGCTGGGTACCCATAATTTTTGAAATATATGCTGCAGACAACATGCCATGCGCAATGCATCCCTTAAACAAGGTTGTAGCGGCATAATTTTCATCTAAGTGCAGTGGATTATCATCACCGGAAACTTCCGCGAATGTCTCGATATCATCTTGAGTTACGGTACGTGCATATGCCGAGCTCATTCCCAGCTCTAAATCTTCAAAACAATGTCCCTGCTTCGCCATATTCAGCCCCGTTGTTCAAGCCCAGCGCAATTCATCATTTATGCCGGCCAAACGCAATCCCGGAAACTCCGATTCCAGTTTATCGTTAAGCTCAACAGCTTTGGCTTCGTTTAAATGACCACCAAGCTCAGCTGCATAAATTCCACCTGTGAGAAACAGAACATCCAGCCCCTGAAGGTGAGCACCCTTCACATCGGTTGGCAGACCATCGCCAATACACAAGAGACGCTCTTGCGGAATATCATGTCCAGCGGCTTCATCTGCCTGGCGGCGTGCCACATCATAAATCGGGGCATGCGGTTTACCGGCAATTACAACCTCCCCACCCAACTCTTCGTAAGCTTTGGCCAGAGCGCCCGCGCACATCATCAACTTATCACCACGCTGGACCACCAGATCAGGATTGGCACAATACATGGGCAGGTTACGCGCTTTGAAGTCTTTCAGTATCGGGGCATAGGTTTCAACCGTTTCGTCCTCATACTCCATGGGGCCGGTAAGCAAGACCACATCAGCATCATCAAGCTCAACGAGGGGCGTCTTCAGACCCTCAAGCAATGGGAAGTCTTTTTCCGGACCGAAATGATAAACCTTTGTGTCCGGACGCTCCTCAAGAACGATCCGTGTCACCTCGCCAGATGTGACTATGGCGTCATAAGCATCTTCAGGAATATTGAGATTGCGCAATTGCGGAACCACAGCTGAAGACGGGCGCGGTGCATTTGTTATCAATACAACTTTGCCATCTTGTTGGCGGAAAGTTCTAAGTGCGTGAACAGCGTCTTCGTACGCCGCAACACCATTGTGGACAACGCCCCACACGTCGCATAACCAGGCGTCGTAATCATTCGCCAGTTCGGATGCGGTGCGCAGCAAATCAGATTTTTCACGATGCAACATGACCGCACGCGTATCCCGCACGTCTGACAGGGTCAAGCATAAATATGTGTACCTTATTCCGAATTAGATGAGCGCGTATCCTTTTGACCATTAAAGTCGATCACATCAACGTGCTGGGCTCAGCACACAAGCCCACATATTTCGGGATCTTGATCGCCTAACCTAAAGGTGGACGCATATAGTAATGGTGCACTGTTGAGGTTAATCTTAATTTCAAACTGAACTTTAACCAGAGGGGGCTTCGTGACTTTTTATTTCGATCATGATCGAACGCGTGGCCCCGTTTGTGCCCTGCAAATGCGTTTGCAGGGCTGATCTGGAAAATTAATTCACTCTAGGTCTGCCCTTCTCGGCGCGCCATTGTTTGGCAGCGCTCAATACTTCCAGACCAAGAGTAGAATATGACACTTATCACATTAAAAGACGTCGACGTGACGCTTGGAATCAACTTGTTTTCAGGTTTAAACTTCACCCTAAACAAGGGCGACCAGCTTGGTCTTGTCGCAGCCAATGGGTGCGGAAAGTCTACATTGTTGAAATGCATTGCGGGCGTTTCTGAGATTACAGAAGGTGACATAACGAGATCCAGGGGACTACGTCCCGGACTTGTTGAGCAGGAAGTTCCCAACGATTTATTGGGCCTGACCTTATATCAATCCATCTTGCATGCGCTTCCGCCAGAGCAGGCTGAAACCGAGAGTTGGCGCGTTGATATCGTTCTTGATGACTTGAAAGTACCCGAGGAAGTTCGCAGCAAAGAACTCGGACGGCTAAGCGGTGGTTGGCGCCGGGTCGCGCTCTTGGGTGCAGCCTGGATAATTGAACCAGATGTGCTTTTGCTAGACGAACCGACCAATCATCTCGATCTGTCTCGCATTGGGGTTTTGCAATCATGGCTGCTATCGGTGGGGCGCGGTGTGCCCTTTATTGTTGCCAGTCACGACAGGGCATTTCTTGATGCAATTACCCATCGCACGCTATTTTTGCGCGAAAAAAATTCATGCAACTTTGCCCTACCCTATA
>JBPCVX010000117.1:0-15405 GCA_051010095.1 Hyphomicrobiales bacterium | reverse complement strand
CAAAACTAATGCAGGCCTAAACCACACTCTACTGTTTATTCAGGAATTCATCATTGTTGGCTGCCAGGCTGGGTGCGTGTTTGGGCTTATCTGGTGAGGTGCGAAACTGCGGCACAACAGAAACTGGGGTCGCCGGCATTTCCGCACCATCTTCGTTGCGCAGAACATGGTCAAACAGGCCACGTGCGGCGAAATGCTGATCATTGAACGCTTCCTGCAAGGTGGCAACGATTGAGCAACAACAATCCTCTCCATAAAACAGACGCCGCCAGTCGCCCGCGCGCTTCGATGCAATAAGTTCACGCACCCGTGCAATCACTGCTGCCGGGTCTTTCCTGTCGTCGTGATACTCCGGTTCAAGTTCAATGATGCGGCAGAAATTCTCCCAGAATTTCTGTTCCAACGGTCCAGCAGCAATGAAACGCCCATCTTGCGTTGGATAAATCTGATAGCGTGGTGATCCGCCAGTGAGTAGTTCACGACTTGATTCTGGCCACATATCGGCCGCAGCGGCCTGACCTTGTGCCCATGTCATCAACATGAAAATATTGTCGGTCATGGCAATGTCGAGATGTGTCCCGCGCCCGGTATTTTGCCGATGCATAAGGGCCAACAAAATGTTCATCACTGCAGGATAACTGCCGCCCGCCAAGTCTGCTGCAAGCACTGGCGGCACGGTGGGGTTGTCGGATTGGCCAAGAGACAATGATAGTAAACCGGTATCACCAATATAGTTGATGTCATGGCCAGCAAGGTCAGCCTTGGGGCCAGTTTGGCCATAACCAGTTATGGAGCAATAAATCAACTTGGGATTAAGGGCTGAAACCGCCTTATAGCCCAGCCCCAAACGCTCCATGACGCCAGGGCGAAACTGTTCGATCAGCACATCGACATCTGCCAGCAAGGGCTCAAGCATGGCGATCTGACGACTGTCCTTCAGATCAAGCGCCAGGCTTTTCTTGCCTCTGTTAAGCATAGCAAAAATTGCTGAATCCCGGCCCCACTTCGGATGGTAATGGCGAATTTCCTCACCAGACCCCGGACGTTCAATCTTAACCACTTCAGCCCCAGCTTCTGCCAGCAACAAACCTGCCATCGGCCCTGGCAGAAGGGTTGAAAAATCGAGCACTTTCAAGCCGCTTAACGGCTGAGCTTTAAAGTTCATTAAATGGTTCCCAAGCGAATCTCTTTATCACCTGCAGCGACAGTGCCTCTCCAAAGTGTTTGCTGCAAGTGCAATTTCATTGATTTATTTCAACAATTTGGGGCAAATCTTGGGTTCGTGCATCTTGATCAGTTTTTCTTGAAGCGCATTTCAGAGAGCCACAGAAAACCACGTGCGGTAAATAAAGTGCCCACATAATGATATTGGCAACATTGTCAGAAAACCAGATTTATCTCTAGTACATTACAAACAACCACCAGCATCACCAAGATTAACTCAAATTTTAGTCAATAGTTTCGTAATTTATCATGATGTGTTTTGTATAGGTAAGATAAGCAAACACCATCCTGAGTGATGTTTAGGATTTCTGGAGAGTTGTAGACTGTAATGCGTGACGAAAATCAACCGAGATTGGTAAGCCTATTATTGTTGGTGGGTATTGTTCTACTGTTTATCGCTGGAATTTCAGGATCTTAAGGTCAACCATGTCAGATAATAACACCATACACCCAGGGATAAAGCTGCTAATCGATATTGGCCCTCTTCTGCTGTTCTTCGTCGTAGATCGGATTGCGGGAATTTTCTGGGCTTGTGGAACGGTTATGGCTGCATCAGCCATCGCCGTCATTACTCAATATGTTCTGACAAAAGAGATCCCCATCTTACCAGGTGTAACTGCATTGTTCGTGCTGGTCTTTGGCGGTCTTACCTTGTTTTTAGGCGATGAAAATTTTGTCAAAATGGAAGTGTCGATTACCAACGCGTTGTGTGGCGCGCTCTTGCTTGGCGGGTTGGCATTCAGAAAATCGCTGTTAAAAATCGCATTCGGAGAAGTTGCAGAACTTCCAGATAATGCTTGGAAAAAACTCACCTTTCGTATGGGCATTTTCTTACTGAGTATTGCGATTTTAAATGAAATGGCCCGCGCCTATTTATCGACTGATGATTGGGTGTTCTTTCGCGTTTACGGAATTTTGGGATTGTCGGCGCTGTTCTTCGCGCTGCAAGCGCCAATGCTGCGAGAGTACATGCTTGAAGCAGACACAGAAGAGTAAACTCCCCACTGCACAACTTTCTATACTTTGGAACAAGCATCAGGCTTGCAAGGTCACATATGACCGGGCTTGCATCCCGCTTCAGAGTGTCCTAAGCCCCTCGCCTGTGCTGAAACACATCAGGATCAGAGCCTATGAAGTTGCCCTCGCGTTTTTATAAATCTCTTGCCATTGGCGCACCAGATCCAATGCGTGAACTGCCGGTGCGATTGGAACGTATGATCCATTTCATGCCTCCTCATATAGAGAAGTTACGCGCAAAAGTACCTGCCTTAATTTCGCAGGTTGATGTCGTACTGGGTAATCTTGAAGATGCCATTCCCGCGGCTGATAAAGAGGCCGCTCGCCAGGGATTTATCGCCATGGCGGAAGAGAATGAATACGGCTCAACCGGTCTTTGGACGCGCATCAACTGCCTAAACAGCCCGTGGGCACTGGACGACATAACAGAAATTGTTACCAAAGTGGGCGACAAACTGGATGTAATGATGTTGCCCAAGGTGGATGGACCATGGGACATTCACTATCTCGATCAACTTCTGGCGCAGCTTGAGGCAGCAGCAGGCATTAAGAAACCCATCCTTATTCACGCGATTTTAGAAACCGCTGAAGGGGTGAAGAATGTTGAGGAAATTGCTGCAGCTTCCCCGCGCATGCATGGCATGTCTTTGGGCCCGGCCGATTTGGCTGCTTCGCGAGGCATGAAAACAACGCGTGTTGGTGGTGGGCACCCTGGATATGGAGTTCTAGCCGACGAAAGCACCGAAGGTGCTACGCGGCACTTTTTTCAACAGGATTTGTGGCACTACACCGTTGGCAAAATGGTTGATGCTTGTGCTGCCAACGGCATAAAGGCGTTTTACGGCCCGTTTGGTGATTTTGCTGATCCAAAGGCCTGTGAGAGCCAGTTTCGCAATGCTTTCCTGCAAGGTTGCATGGGTGCATGGTCTTTGCACCCAAGCCAAATTGAAATAGCAAAACTCGTATTTAGCCCTGAACCTGAAGAAGTGAAGTTCGCGTTGCGCATTCTTGAAGCAATGCCAGACGGCACTGGTGCGGTGATGATTGACGGCAAAATGCAGGATGATGCAACCTGGAAACAGGCAAAAGTGATAGTCGATTTGGCCAAACTTGTGGCGGAAAAAGACCCAAATCTCGCCGCACAATATGGACTATAAAGTAAGTTTCCAAACCTGGATGAATCGTGAATAATGACCACCATGCAAGATGCAATCGAGACGCACGTTAACCGCACCGCAAAATTCAGTATCGGACAGATTGTGCAACATCGTCTGTTTCCGTTCCGCGGTGTAATATTTGACGTGGACCCCACCTTCTCAAACACTGAAGAGTGGTGGCTTTCGATTCCCGAAGAAGTGCGCCCCGCCAAGGACCAGCCATTTTATCACCTTTTGGCGGAAAATGACGATTCTGAATATATGGCCTATGTGTCTGAGCAGAACCTGCTTGAAGATGACACCCGGGAACCGGTGCGCCATCCCGAAGTGATGGAATATTTTGAGAGCTATGATGCGGATACGGGTCTTTACATTGTTCCCACAGAGGCTGCGAACTAAAGTATTTTGTGCGGGCTTTGTTCTCGCCCTCACCGTTCCGTCAGCATTAGCTGAATGGCGCCATGGCATTTCCATGCACGATGAGCCTGCTGAGCAAGAAGGCTTTACTCATTTTTCCTATACCAACCCCAACGCACCAGTTGGCGGCACATTGCGTCTCTCCGCCGGTGGCACATTTGACAGCACTAATCCGTTCATTGTGAAAGGAATAGCCGCGCAGGGCTTGCGTGGTTTCACCTATGAGAGCCTTATGGCGCGCAGCTATGATGAGCCCTTTTCGCTCTATGGGTTGATCGCCGAAGCCGTTGACTTACCTGATGATCGCAAATCTATTGCCTTCCGCTTGCGCGAGGAAGCAAGATTTTCAGATGGTACGCCCGTTACCATCGAGGATGTAATTTTCTCACTCGAAACTTTGCGCGATTTCGGCAGGCCAAATTACCGAGCTTACTACAGCAAAGTCGAGCGCATTGAGCGGATTGATAAGCGCACTGTGAAATTTCATTTCGCCGCAGACACCGATCGCGAGATGCCTCTGATTGTATCGCTTATGTCGATCCTGCCCAAACATGTTTGGGACGGCAAAAAATTTGACAAAACCACACTAGAACCGCCGATCGCCAGCGGACCATATGTGGTCGAAAAAATCGACCCGGGAACCTCCATCACATATCGGCGCAATCTGGATTATTGGGGTTGGCATCTGGGGGTAAACAAGGGTCGATTTAATTTTGAGCGCGTGCGCTATGATTATTTTCGAGACCAGAGCAGCGCGTTTGAGGCGTTCAAGAAAGGCATTGTGCTGTTCCGCGAAGAACGTAACCCAAAAATGTGGTCGAACGCCTATGACTTTCCCGCCGTCAAAAAAGGCGATGTCATTCTTGAAAAGATTGCAACAGGTCTACCAGCGGGCATGGCCGGGCTTGTGTTTAACACCAGGCGCTGGCCGTTTAAGGATATTCGCGTGCGTCAGGCGTTAATCTATTTGTTTGATGCAGAATGGATCAATAAGTCCCTCTATAGCGATCTCTATAAGCGCACCTATAGCATTTATCCACGCTCTGAACTTGCGGCCTACCCAAACCCCGCAAGCGCGCTGGAACGCGAGTTGCTGGCGCCATATAAAGCGTCGCTCAATCAGGACCTGATCGAAGGAAAACCGTTTCTGCCCCAGTCAGATGGCTCAGGTCGGGACCGGAAAAGCCGCCGTATGGCGCTGCGGTTGCTTAAAGAGGCAGGCTATGTGGTGCGTGCAGGCAAAATGGTCGAGGAGAGTTCCAGCAAGCCCTTAGCGTTCGAAATCATGGTGCTGACACGCCAGGAAGAACGTTTGGCACTTGCCTATGCGCGCGCTTTAGAAAAGTCCGGCATCAATGTTGCTGTTCGGTTGGTGGATTCCAGTCAGTTCCAGGCGAGACGGAACGATTATGATTTTGAGATGATCCCTGCCACTTGGTTCTCTTCGCTGTCGCCAGGCAACGAGCAAAGCTTTTATTGGTCACCATCGGTTGCCAACCAGCCCGGTGCGCGCAACTATATGGGAGCCGATGAAACCGGTATAGATGCCGCGATTATCGGATTGATCGCCGCCAAAACCCGATCGAAATTCGTCGAAATGGCACGTTCATTGGACAGGATAATCATGTCTCAAGCCTATTTTATTCCGCTATTTCATGCAGATAGCTTTTGGACCGCGCGTTGGAAGCAACTTCAGCACCCGAAAAAAACACCTCTCTACGGCGTCCGCCTCCCCACCTGGTGGATGGAACCATAGTGATGCCTGATGAGAATGTAATTATGGACCGCGTACCTGAGCAATTCTCATTGGCTCGACATTGCCTCGCGCGAGGTGTGCGGCGCTCTCCAGATAAGGTAGCCCTAATTGTCTGCAAATCTGCGCAGCCATCTGATGCTGAAATCTGGACTTACTCCGAAATTGAGGACGCAATTTTGCGCATTGCCGAGGGCCTGAACAGTTACGGTCTTGCAAACGGCTCTCGAGTTTTCCTGCGCATGCGCAACAGCGTAGATTATGCACTTATGTTTTTGGGTGCAAACGCAGCGGGCCTTGTTCCTATTCCCGCGTCTTCCCAATTAACCGAAGAGGAAGTTGCCTTTATGGCGGAAGATGCAGATATCGCTGCTATCGCCTACACTTCCGATCTAGCACTTCCAGAATTACCCAACAATATTGTTCCTCTTAATCAGTCCCATATCGACGACCTTAAAACGCACACGCGTGGCACTTATGCAGATACGTCGGCAGAAGATCCAGCCTTTCTGATTTATACATCTGGCACGAGTGGTCGCCCTAAAGGAGTACTGCACGCGCAAAGGGTGTTATGGGGCAGAAGACCCATGTATCAGGGGTGGTATGGGATCAATAGCGACGACGTGATGTTGCACACTGGCGCTTTTAACTGGACCTACACATTGGGTACCGGCCTCATGGATCCATGGGTGAATGGTGCTACATCTATCGTATATACAGGCGCCCCAGACCCGACAATTTGGCCACAACTTGCACAACAGTACAAAGCAACGATTATAGCATCTGTGCCAACACTTTACCGTCAAATTCAAAAATACAATAAGATTTCGCATGATAGTTTCCCTGCACTGCGACATGGCCTTACCGCCGGAGAGCCGCTTCCACTTGACGTTGCAGATAGTTGGCATCAAGCGACGGGATTAAATCTTTACGAAGCATTGGGTATGAGTGAAATCTCCACCTACATCTCAAGCGCTCCCGACATTCCAACAAAGCGGGGGTCACCCGGCAAACCACAACCAGCTCGCCAAGTCGCAATTTTGCCTGCAGATGCAAAAAGTGACGTGGCGCCAACCCCTTTGCCTGCAGGCGAAACGGGTCTTCTCGCTGTTCACCGCAGTGACCCGGGCTTAATGTTGGGATACTGGAAGCGCCCGAAAGAAGAAACCCAGGTACTCTTTGGTGAGTGGTTTGCGGGTGGGGACCTCGCTCAAATAGACGAAGATGGATATGTTTGGTTCGATGGGCGCAATGACGATCTAATGAACGCTATGGGGTTTCGGGTCTCACCTATCGAGGTTGAGAAAATTTTGGAACTTCATCCGAGCGTCGGGGAAGTGGCGGTGGCCGAGCGCAGCGTGCGTGCGGATGTTAGTGTTATAGCAGCCTACATTGTGCCGGCTGAAGGTTGTGAGGTCAAAACTGAGTCACTAGTTTCGTATGCCGCAGAGCATTTAGCAGCCTATAAATGCCCACGAGAAATTTTAGTCGTCGATCGCCTGCCGCGCACCACCAATGGAAAAGTGATGCGGAAAGCCTTGCAATCTCTCTAAAAATTATCATCTATTCGGCATCACTTTAGTATGGGAGCCTTACCATGACTGCATCCCCAATAACCATCGACGTAATATCAGATGTCATGTGCCCTTGGTGCTTGATTGGTAAGCGGCGGCTAGAAAAAGCGCTTGCTGCCCATCCTGAGATTCCTGTTGAAGTACGTTGGCGTCCTTTCCAACTCGATCCGACAATTCCTGAAAACGGCATGAGCCGGAAAGAGTATCTTGAAAACAAGTTCGGCGCAGAAGGCGCCAAAGAGGCATACGATCGCATTCGCGAAACAGGCAAAGCCGACGACATAGAATTTGATTTCGAAAGCATTGAGAAGTCGCCAAACACATTAAATGCCCATCGCCTCATTCGATGGGCGGCTGCCTTCAACGCGCAAGATGCGATGGTTGAGCGTTTGTTCAGTTTGTTTTTTCTGGAAGGCGAAGATCTGTCAGATCAAGATACCCTGTTAAATGCAGCTGAAGACGCAGGATTAGAGCGCGAAGTTGTTGAGCGTCTTCTTGCAGGTGACGCGGACAAGGACGAGGTTCGACAGGAGATTGTTACAGCAGGCCAAATGGGCGTCACCGGTGTTCCCTGTTTCATCGTAGATCAAAAATATGCGGTTATGGGAGCTCAGCCATCAGATGTCATTGCAGGAGCAATCAGCAAAGCACATGGGGAACGAAGTGCCGTTTAAGTTGCACTCGCGACTTTCGCCAGCTTACGCAAAATATTGCGCACGCCTTTGAGCCGATCAGCAGCACTTTCCCATGAGCGTCTTATAACGAGCTTATGATCCGGTCGAAGCTTGGCAAGGTTTCCTTGTTCATTGATAAATACAACGAGCCCGGCCGGATTTGCGAAGTTATCTTCCCTGAATCCTAATACCGCTCCTTTAGGGCCAGCGTCGACCGTGGCAACATTGGCCCGACGACACAGCATTTTGATCCCGACGATTGCGAGCAGGTGTTTCACTTCTTCAGGCAGGGTGCCAAATCGATCATGTAACTCAGCCGCAAACCCCTCAAGATCTTCGTTTGTTTCCAAATCTGCCAGTCTTCGGTACAATCCCAAACGCACCTGCAAATCAGAAATATAGTGTTCGGGCAAAAGAACCGATGTTCCAATGTTTATGTTTGGTGACCATTTCTCTTCCGCTTCGTCGTCTCCACCGCCGTCGCGCAAGCTCGCGACCGCTTCTTCAAGCATGTCTTGATAGAGCTCAAACCCCACTTCCTTGATATGGCCGGATTGTTCTTCGCCAATCAAATTACCAGCACCGCGTATGTCCAAATCGTGACTCGCCAAACTGAATCCCGCACCCAGAGAATCCAGAGATTGCAGCACCCGTAGGCGTTTGTCGGCTGCTTCTGTCAGAACTTTATTCGCAGGCACAGTCATTAAGGCATAAGCGCGTTGCTTTGACCTCCCCACCCGTCCGCGTAGCTGATAAAGTTGCGCCAACCCAAACATGTCAGCCCTATGCACCACAAGTGTGTTCGCCGTGGGTATGTCGAGCCCAGATTCAACAATCGTCGTGGAGAGCAAGACATCATATTTGCGCTCATAAAATGCGCTCATGACGTCTTCTAATTGACCAGGCGCCAGGCGCCCATGAGCAACTGCGACCTTTACTTCAGGAACATGTTCAGTCAAAAACTCCTGCATTTCGGTGAGGTCAGAAATCCGCGGTACAACAAAGAAACTTTGTCCTCCCCGAAAATGCTCACGTAGCAATGTCTCGCGAATTATTACAGGATCAAATGGTGAAATGAACGTTCGCACTGCCAATCGATCGAGTGGCGGTGTGGTAATGAGAGACAGTTCACGCACCCCAGAAAGCGCCAACTGCAGTGTGCGCGGAATGGGCGTTGCAGTAAGTGTCAGAACATGCACGTTGGCACGCATTTCCTTAAGTCGCTCTTTGTGTTTAACGCCAAAGTGCTGCTCTTCATCTATAATCATTAACCCCAGATCGCGGAATTTAACGCTATCTGCTAGAAGCGCGTGCGTACCCACGATAATGTCCACATCGCCGGTGGTAAGCCCGCGTTTTGTTTCCTCAAGCTCTTTACGGCTTACCATGCGCGAAGCCTGCTCGATGCGAACGGGATACCCTGCAAAACGCTCCTTGAAGGTTGCAAAATGTTGGCGTGCCAAAAGTGTTGTGGGCACAACAACAGCAACTTGCTTGCCGTTGAGAGCTGTCACAAATGCCGATCGCAGAGCCACTTCTGTTTTTCCAAAACCGACATCACCGCATACTAATCGGTCCATTGGCAGACCTGCGGCCAGATCATCTAGAACGGCATCAATCGAGTTGAGTTGGTCTTCGGTCTCCTCAAAAGGAAAACGCGCACAAAACTCGTCGTAGAGACCTTCCGGGGTGTCAAGCACATCGCCTTTGCGCAATTGCCGAGCAGCTGCCGTTTTGATGAGGCCTTCCGCAATTTCGCGTACACGCTTCTTCAATTTTGCCTTGCGAGCTTGCCATCCCCCGCCACCAAGGCGGTCTAATTGGGCGCCCGCTTCGTCGGCCCCGTAACGCGATAGCAACTCAATATTCTCAACCGGCAAGAATAAACGATCTCCACCGTGGTAAGTCAGATACAGACAATCATGTGGTGCGTTCTGCACATCGATCGTGCGCAGTCCTTCAAACCTGCCAATTCCATGGTCTACATGCACAACCAGATCTCCTGGCGATAACGCAGACAGCTCGGAAATAAAATCAGATGCCTTTTTCGCTCGACGAGAACGCCGCACCAGCCGGTCACCCAAAATGTCTTGCTCTGAAATGATCGCAAGATCAGGTGTGATAAAGCCATTCTCCAATCCGAGGACAACCACGTTAACAATTTCAGGTTCACGGCTCGCCGCTTCGGCCCAGTTTTTCGCCTCTGAAACCGGTGAAACTTCGTGATCACGCAAGATACCCGCTAATCGTTCACGCGCGCCCTCCGTCCACGATGCAATGACAACACGACGGTTCGACTGTTGTTGCGAAACAATATAATCACGAACAGCTTCATATACGTTTCGACCTTCTTCCGCGCGTTCAGCGGCGAATGTTCGCCCTTGCCCGCCTTCCGCTGATACAACAGCAGCCCCAGCACTCTCTGGAGGCTCAAAAGGAGTGAACTGATAAACGCGCGGCGCACATTCTGCGCTTTGTTCCCAATCTGCTTCGCTTAGATACAATTGTGCTGGTTTAAGTGGTTTATATGGTGCAGCGCCAAAAGTGTCCTGTTCCAAGGCGTCAACGCGAGCATTGTAATACTCTTGAATGAGTTCCAGCCGCGCAGAAGACGCCTCTTCGACCGCATTATCGAGAGAAATCGCGTGCCAAGGAGCATAGGTAAAAATGCTTGCCATCTCATCATGGAAGAGCGGAAGCCAGTGCTCCATGCCTTGATAACGACGTGCAGCACTAATCGCTTCGTAAAGTGGATCGGAAGAGGTAATGCCACCAAATTCCGCAGCATATCGCGTTCTGAAACGTCCAATTGTTTCAGGTGTTAAGCGCAATTCTCCTGCAGGCAGTAAGTTCACTGACTTTAACTGACCTGTAGTGCGTTGTGTCTGTGGATCAAATGTACGTATCGATTCAAGGCTGTCGCCAAAGAGATCAAGGCGAACAGGTTCAGAAGCACCGGGCGTGAAAACATCGATAATACCACCGCGAATGGCATAATCGCCCGGGTCAACAACTGTTCCCGTCCGCGCGAAGCCGTTTTCACTCAAAAAGGTTTGCAATCCCGACAGATCGATCAGGTTTCCGGGGCTAGCTTGCCAATGAGACTGTCGGATCATCTCAACAGAAGGCACGCGTTGAAGCGCTGCGTTAACAGTCGTGAGGACGACCAAGGGCGTTTTCGATATCTCTTTTCTACCCGCCAAGTCAGCAAGCACTTTTACCCGGCGTGCTACAATTTCAGAGCGTGGACTCACTCTATCATAGGGCAAACAATCCCATGCGGGGAAACGCAAGACATCAATATCAGGGGCGAAAAATTCCAACGCTGCACTTAGATCAGCCATGCGCGCATCATCGCGTGTGATGTGTAAAACTGGCCCAAGTGAATCATGCTTTGCGGATGCCACGCGCATCAAGTCGCCAAGGACGAGAGCATCTAAGCCCTCAGGTGTGCGGGCAATCGTAGCCTTGCCGTTGAAATCGATGAGTTTACGAAATTCCATAACTTAAACGCTTGTGTAATTATCAGGCGTGGTTGTGAAGGCTAGAATTTCATCAAGCAGTTGAGAGCGATGTTCTTCAGGCACTTCCTGTTGTTTTGTGAGCCATGCGAGTAAGTCTGCATCAGGAATCACGATGATCCTTTCAAGCTCTTCCAGATCATCCGAACTCATACGATCAATGTGACGCTTCACATAACCACCCAACACAACGTCCATCTCCTTCATACCGCGATGGTTTGCGCGGAAAACTAATTTTCGGCGGCGGTTATAATCATCTAGGTCATAATCACTGGTCATAAGGTGATATCCACAAGGTCATTGCATCACATAGGCCTTGCAGCGATTTAGGTCTAGTGTTCAAACAAATATTACGGTGGGAATCTGCATGCGTATTGCCATAATTGGTTGGGGTTCATTGCTTTGGGACCTGGAAAATTTAGAACCCTGGACAAAAAACGGCTGGCATTTGGGCGCAGGTCCTAGATTACCTCTGGAGTTTTCGCGCATTTCGCCAAAGCGCCAACTATCTTTGGTGGTCATCATTGACCCACGACACGGTGCACCTTGCCCAACAAGCTATATTGAGAGCGTCCGAGGAGACCTAGATGAGGCAATCGCAGATTTGGCTGCACGCGAGCGCGCACCATTGGAACGAATTGGGTATGCTCAACTGGAAACAGGCCGCTTGAATAGCTCAAATCCACCTCTTAACAAAATTCTCGTTACGTGGCTGCACAAAAGCCACTTCGATGCTTGCGTTTGGACTGATTTGCCAGAGAATTTTGAACTCGAAACTGGCGAAGATTTTTCAATTTCTGCTGGCTTAGCTTATCTCAGGACACTGACCGGAGACTCCCTCACCGAGGCTAAACGCTACATAGACAACGCACCGCAAGAAACGTCTACTCCCCTGCGTTCTGCACTTCGTCAAGATCTATGGTGGCAAAAATTGTCCGCGAACAAAGAAAGTCCCGATGCGACCTGAGCTGCTTAATCCATTATTTGCGAGCGCCCAAACTTTACCGGGCGTTGGGCCTAAGTTGGTCAAAACTCTGGCTAAGCTGTTGGGTGTTTCAGATAGCGAAAGCCGTGAAGCGCGCGTCGCCGACTTGGTTTGGCACTTACCTTCTAATGTTATCGATCGTTCGTCGCGTCCACTCATTGCCGATGCGCCACACGGCGAAATTGCGACTCTTGAAGTGACAGTTGGCCAGCATCGCCGCCCACCGCGCCATAACCGTCGTGTGCCATACAAAGTGCTGTGTTCTGATGAAAGTGGCACCATTACGTTGGTCTTTTTTCACGCGCATAATGACTATCTGGCGCGCCAATTGCCTGAAGGACAAACGCGCTTTGTTTCAGGAAAAGTTGAATGGTTCAACAATGCACCTCAAATCGTGCATCCAGACTATATCGTGAGCCCAGACGAGTTTGCCAAAATGCCACTTATCGAGCCAGTTTATCCCATGACAGCTGGCCTGTCCCCCAAGACGCTGAACAAAGCTATATCCGCAGCCGTTGATCTTGTGCCAGCGCTCCCCGAATGGCAGGACGAAAGCTGGCACGTTAAACAGCATTGGGACAGTTTCGAGCGAAGCATTCACCTAGCGCATGCGCCAGGAATGGAGAGTGACCTCTCTCCACTTTCACCAGCTCGGGCGCGTATAGCTTATGACGAATTGCTGGCTAATCAGCTTGCTTTGGCGCTCGTTCGTAAACAAATGAAGAGAGTCGCTGGTCGATCACTGGCTGGCACAGGTGAATTGCGCGCCCACATTACTGGCAATCTGCCATTCAGCCTCACGGGCGCACAATCAACAGCAATCGATGAAATACTTCACGACATGGCGTCTGATGAGCGTATGTTGCGCCTGTTACAGGGCGATGTAGGTGCTGGCAAAACTATTGTTGCACTTGCCGCGTTGGCCACAGCCGTTGAAAGCGGCGCTCAAGGAGCGTTTATGGCTCCAACAGAAATTCTAGCCAGACAGCACCTAGAAACTTTACGCAAGCTCGCAGAACCCGCTGGCGTTCGAATTGAAATTTTGACAGGTCGTGATCAGAGAACATCGCGGCGGGCCGTTTTGGCAGAGCTCGCTAAAGGAGGTATCGATATTCTGGTTGGCACTCATGCCATTTTTCAAGAGGGTGTTGAATTTGCCAACCTGGGCTTGGCTGTTATCGATGAACAGCATCGATTTGGCGTGCATCAACGTCTTGCAATTCAAGCGAAGGCTGCCGGTAAAGCGGATGTTTTAGTTATGACGGCCACTCCAATTCCGCGCACTCTCGCCTTAACGTATTATGGTGATATGGATGTATCGCGACTCACAGAAAAACCTGCTGGTCGCACGCCAATAGACACACGTGTTCTTCCTGCTGAACGCATTGGCGATGTGCTTAACGCCCTTCCGCGCGCACTAGCTAAGGGTGCCCGCGTTTATTGGGTGTGCCCACTTGTGGAAGAGAACGAAGAGATGGGTTGGGCTGCAGCAGAGGAACGCCAGCAAGCGCTTGAAAGACTTTTTCCAGGCCAGACCGGGCTAATCCATGGTCGCATGAAAGGTTCCGAAAAAGACTCCGTAATGGAGCGTTTTCAAAGTGGCGATATTTCAATTCTTATCGCAACCACCGTCATTGAAGTTGGTGTGGATGTGCCGGA
Organism: Hyphomicrobiales bacterium; assembly: GCA_051010095.1. Classification (GTDB taxonomy): domain Bacteria; phylum Pseudomonadota; class Alphaproteobacteria; order Rhizobiales; family CAJQND01; genus CAJQND01. The sequence continues at coordinate 1,424 of JBPCVX010000117.1, read as the reverse complement.
AGCCACCATAATGGTGGTCGAAAATGCTGAAAGGTTTGGGCTGTCTCAATTGCACCAATTACGCGGCCGGGTTGGTCGTGGCACTGAGAAGTCTTCATGCCTCCTCTTATATGCTGGCCATCTCAGCGAAAGTGCCAAGGCTAGGCTAAAAATAATGCGCGAAACCGACGATGGATTTTTGATCGCTGAAGAAGATCTACGGTTGCGAGGATCAGGCGAACTGTTGGGCGTGCGCCAATCAGGTGCGCCGGCATTTAAGATTGCGGATCTCACCTTGCACGGCGAATTACTAGCAGCTGCGCGCGATGACACAACCCTTATTCTTGAACAGGATCCGCACCTCAATTCTCCTCGTGGCGCAGCCCTAAGAATCCTGCTTTATTTGTTTGAAAGAGATGAGGCCATTCGGTTGTTAAGTGCGGGATAGTCACTCGGCTGCATCAGAGGTATTTTTTTCACGCTCTTCGGATGTGCGGTTTTTGGCTTGAGCTTTTAAAATTTCTTGTGCTGTTTCTTCGGTAATTTGCGGAACATAGTGATCGGGCGCCTCAGCCCCCACTTCGTGATCTGGCACCACCAACCCAGCTGAAATAACCAGTTTTGCCGCTTCTTCAACCGTCATCGTGAGCTTAATCACATCACGCTCAGGCACAAACAGCAAAAAGCCAGACGTTGGGTTTGGAGTTGTCGGAAGAAACACGCTAATTAGATCACCTGCCTTTGCCCGCGCAGGCACTTCGCCTTCGCTATCGCACGATACAAAAGCAATCGCGTACAATCCTTTACGTGGATATTCGATCAAGCACACTTCTCTAAACGAATCGGACTTCTGGGACAAAACCGTCTCAAAAATTTGTTTCAACGCGGAATAAACCGTGCGCACCACTGGCATACCTGATAGCAGCCTCTCCCAAAGGTTGATTATTGTGCGACCAAACAAGTTTGCGGTGAATGCCCCGATGACAGTGATCCCAAACAATGCAAGCAAAAGCCCAACACCGGGTACCGAAAATGGAAGATAGTTATCTGGATTGTACGCGGAGGGAATATAGGGCTTAATCCATTGATCAAAAAATGAAACAAACCACCAAATTAGATAGACGGTAATCCCAATTGGCGCGGCGACCACAAGCCCCGTAAGAAAATAGGTGCGAAGGCGGTGGAAAAATCCCGGTTGCGGAAGTGCTACAGTTTTCTTTTTATCAGCCATAATCCTCTTTTGGCATACATATGGGAAACAAGAAACAATTCTCTTGAGCAAAGGTAAAGCAGAACATGAAAGAGATTTGCACAAAGTGAAACAAAACTCGGCTAAAAAAATGCAACGCACGCTTTTAGTCTTTTTTGGATGCCTGTCTGTCGCACTGGGTGTTGTTGGAGTTGCGCTACCGTTGTTGCCAACTACTCCATTTCTTCTGCTTGCC
>JBPCVX010000116.1:0-5144 GCA_051010095.1 Hyphomicrobiales bacterium | reverse complement strand
GCATTTGGCCAGTCCTTCACGTCGACATCAGCAATCGACCAAGTTTCAGGTAACTCATATCCAGGATATTTTATGCCCAAATTGCCTCGAACGGTGCTTCGGATACCATCGGCTGCAATGACATAGTCATAGGTTTCCAAACTGCCGTCTTCCAGCTCAGCGAGAACGCTGTCATCATCTTGCGATAGCTTCTTTAACGCAGTGGAATAGCGCACAATACCGCCCATTCCTTCCAGTACTGCACGCAAGTTTGCTTCCGTTCGATCTTGGGCAAGACCAACGACATAGTCATAGCCATATTTGATGACAGGCGGGTTGATGCCCAGCGCCAGCTTGAGCTCCTTGCCACGGTATACCCTCACGCCTTGAAGACGCACGCCTTCTCCAAGCAAAAGCTTCGTTACGCCTGAAGCTTCGAGAAGATGCAAGCTCCTGGGCGTGATACCAACCGCCCTAGAAAATCCAGAAGCCTCATCGCGTTTATCAATGATTTCCGCCTTTATGCCGTGTCTCCAGAGCTCCACGGCAGCCGTTAAGCCGGTTGGCCCAGCACCAACAATCAATACCCGCATGAACTCCCCCTCAATCTCCGATCAATGCTTGTTTTCTAACGCTAGTATGAATAGCGATGAAGTTTCCAGCTAAGATTATAAACAAACCTGGTAGCAATGCATTGTGCACCTTGATTGTGTGACCTATTTTGGCTTAAACGGCGCATGCGATTCGCAACTGCCGCGCCGTATCCAAGGAATCAAAATGACCCGCAAACGCCGCCAGATTTACGAAGGCAAGGCCAAAATTCTGTATGAAGGGCCAGAGCCAGGCACAATCATTCAATATTTCAAAGACGATGCCACCGCGTTCAACGCCCAAAAGAAGGACGTGATCGATGGCAAAGGTGTGTTGAACAACCGTATTTCCGAACACATTTTTCTGCGTTTGGGTGAAATCGGTATTCCCACCCACTTCATAAAGCGGCTCAATATGCGCGAGCAGCTCATTCACCAAGTGGAAATTGTTCCTTTGGAAGTCATTGTGCGCAATGTGGCGGCTGGAACTATGTCGAAACGGCTGGGTATTGAAGAAGGCACATCTCTGCCGCGCTCAATCGTTGAGTTCTGCTTGAAAGATGATGATCTTGGCGACCCATTGATTGCAGAAGAACACATCACTGCGTTTAATTGGGCAGCACCGCAAGAACTTGATGACATCATGACAATGGCGTTGCGGATCAACGACTTTCTATCGGGCATGTTCGCAGGCGTTGGCATTAAGTTAGTCGATTTCAAGCTTGAGTTTGGTCGCCAGTTCGAAAATGACATGATGCGCATTATTCTGGCTGATGAGATAAGCCCAGATTCCTGCAGGCTGTGGGATATGAAAACCCAGGATAAGCTTGATAAAGATCGCTTCCGCCGCGATTTGGGTGGGCTCGTCGAAGCCTATCAAGATGTTGCAGAACGTCTGGGCATTTTGAAACGCAATGAGCCACAAATGGGCACAAAGCCGAGACTGGTAAAATCAGATCGCGACGACAGCAATGGCGCGGAAAAAGAGGATAAATCGTGATGAAGGCTAAGGTGAAGGTAACGCTTAAAAACGGTGTGCTCGATCCACAGGGCAAGGCCATTGAAGGGGCTCTTGGGGCGCTTGGATTTTCCGGCATCGATTCTGTGCGTCAGGGCCGTTATTTCGAGGTCGATCTCTCTGAAAATGACGCAGCGGAGGGCCGCGCCAACATTGAAGCCATGTGCGAAAAGCTCCTCGCCAACACTGTGATCGAAAATTACGAAATCGAGATGAGCGAATGAAATCAGCCGTCATTACGTTCCCGGGCATCAACCGGCAATCGGACATGGTGAAAGCACTTACCAGCTTTACTGGCCGTGCACCCCAAGGGGTATGGCATACGGAAACAGAATTACCAGATGTCGATCTCATCGTAATCCCTGGCGGCTTCTCTTATGGCGACTATTTGCGCTGTGGCGCGATCGCTGGGCGTTCACCCGTCATGGCAGAAATAATCGCTGCAGCAAAACGTGGGGTGAAAGTTCTTGGCGTGTGTAACGGGTTCCAAATTCTCACGGAAACTGAGCTTTTACCCGGCGCCATGCTCCGCAATGCACACTTGAAGTTTGTGTGCCGTAATGTTCGTTTAAGAATAGATAGTAACGAAACTTTCTTCACAAATAAAATGAACAAAGGTGATGTGGTCACCTGCCCCGTTGCCCACCACGATGGCAACTACTTTGCAACGGAAGAAAAACTGAAACAGCTAGAGGGCGAAGGCCGCGTGGTTTTCCGCTATGTTGAGGGAACAAACCCAAACGGCTCCCTCAACGATATCGCAGGTGTTGTAAACCGTTCAGGCAATGTGATTGGGCTTATGCCTCACCCAGAAAACATGGTTGAAGCGTTGCACGGCAACACAGATTGTGCGCCGCTGTTTGAAAGCCTCATAGCCGCCTAGGCACTCACGTTACAAAGCATCGGCAGGCTTGCCGCCACCAGGCTGCCCCTCATCATCAATAGCGGTACGCGCGGCACCTGTTGCTGCCTTCTTCTGGCGTTCTGTCGGGCCATCTTCATCGATGTCCTCGTCTGCGATCCGCACGGTAACTTCCTTATGCGCAAATTTGATATCATTTGCCTCAAATAATTCGCGGATGCGTTCATATACGAGCTTACGAATAAGAAACTGATCACCAGGCTTCGTCATAAACTTCACCCGGATAATCATCGCTGAATCTTCCATGGCATAAACACCTTGCGACTTCAAAGGCTGCAGGAATGCGGGGCCAAGCTCAGGATGTTCAAGCAGTTCCTGACCAAGGTTCTTGATAAGCCGGCGCACCACTTCAACGTCTGTATCATAGGTGACCCGCAGCTTGAGTTTCATAAGCACCCAATCACGCGAGAAGTTTGTGAGATGGCGAATTTCGCCAAACGGCACTGTGTTTAGTGGACCGTTGTGGTGGCGTAATTGAAAAGACCGGATCGAAATTTTCTCAACCGTGCCCTTCACCGAACCAATGTCTATATACTCTCCCTTTCTGAAAGCATCATCCATCAGGAAGAATGCACCTGAGAAGATGTCTCTGATAAGTGTTTGCGCACCAAAGCCAATGGCAAGGCCGATCACACCGGCACTGGCGAAGAGCGGTCCGATATTCACACCCAATTCGGACAAAATCATCATTCCGGCAAGCACCACGATGGTAATCAGCAAAAAGTTCCGGAAAATGGGAAGCAAGGTTGCAATACGCGATGAACCTGTGCCCATTTCTGCATCGCCACCGTGATCGCCTCCTGCGTCTGGCGCAGGCTCTTCCTTGGCGATTTCGCGGTCAATCCAAGCCTTCACCGCCTCATAGGCAATAAACGCCATAAACAAGATCAGCGCGGCAGAAAGGAAATCCATTGTAATGGAATCGGGGTCAAAAACATTCATTCCCCAGACCGATGCGATCATCACCAGCGCCACAAAGGCAGAGAGAATACCCGCAGCACTTTCAGCAAGTGACTTAAATACAGGTGTTTGCGCCTCGATTTGGCGCTCCAAATCTTCAACGGTATCGCTCTCATCAGCTGAAATAGCCAGCCTATCTGTGTAGGATTTATCGATGATCAGCAGAAGCACACCATAAAGCGCCAACCCGGCCACAAGGGCCGTAACAGGCACGCCAACAAGCCCTGATGCAGAAGGCAACAACAAGATTTGACGAACCACTGTAACCGCACATGCAGCAGCAAAATAAACCACTGCGGCAACATGCCAAAACCGTCCAAGAAGTTTGACCCACCAAGAGTTCTCATAGGGTTCATCATGGCCCAAAATCGCCCCGCCAACGGCCTTGCGATAGCGAATACACAACCAACACACAAATATAGTCGCCATGACGACTGAAATGATCAAAGCTAAGGTGTGGGTGTCTTTTGATAAGCCTAGAATGTTCATCCACATGCAGGTGCCCAGCGCAACGACTGCGAAGCTGTAAACCCCTATAAGACCACCATACAGGCCTGAGGCATCTTCATCGGACATATTGATAACCCGGTGATTGGGCGCATCAGGAGCCAACAAATTCAAGAATATTAGGCGTACCAGACGAATGATCGCATAGCCGCCGACCATGGTCATTGCGGTTACAAAGATTGGCCGGTTTTCACCTGCAACTATGACAACAACAATGGCTGCTACGCCACTGGCGACAAGCATCATGATTATCAGCATAAAGGCACGGAAAAGCAGATAACCTATTTTCTCTGACCGCCTTATAGGGTTTGGTTTATACACATGCGCAAAAGATTTTCGCCCCCAATTGTCAGCCATACGCCCCACGAAATAACCTATTGCCAGCGCTATCGCGCCAAGCAAAATTCCCATAAAAACCCATGATCGCCCCTGCCCGGGCGCTGCTTTCTCAAAAGCTGCATCCATGTGCTCAAAGAAATTTCCAGCACCCAGCAAAATGCGCTTCGCGTTCGCACGCAATTTTTCAGACGTCACCTCGACCGCCTTCAAATTACCAGTCTGGGGTGCCGGCTTATCGCTTCCCGGTTCAACAACGATAACCGTTGCCCCCGAATCGCGCGCTTTATCAAGGAATGGTTGCAATGCTTCTGCAGTGCTGGTGGCTTCTTGTGCGTTTGCTGGCACACTTAAGAGTGCTGCAAATGCTGTAAAAATCAAAGCTATAAACAATCCGCTAATTGAGCGCATTTTTCTCATTGTTCCCGCCCTTCTAATGTGTCATCACCCGTAAAAGTCAGTCAACACCGCCCGTTGAAAGCTCGCCTCGCTTATGACCAACGCCAATCACATCGAAATTACATCTGAGCTTATCGCCGAACATGGTTTGAAGCCAGACGAATATGATCGCATCCTCTCATTGATCGGTCGTCCGCCCACATTAACTGAACTTGGCATTTTCTCAGCCATGTGGAACGAGCACTGTTCTTACAAATCTTCAAAAAAATGGTTGCGCACCCTTCCCACCACAGGAGATCGCGTGGTGATTGGGCCCGGCGAAAATGCCGGTGTCATCGATATTGGCGACGGCCAAGTGGCTGTCTTCAAAATGGAGAGTCACAACCACCCTTCTTATATCGAACCTTACCAGGGTGCGGCAACAGGTGTTGGT
>JBPCVX010000115.1:0-12514 GCA_051010095.1 Hyphomicrobiales bacterium | reverse complement strand
TTCCGGCAATGGCGTCGATCTATGCTTTTTGGTGTTGGCACGCTTGATAATCAATTCAATTGGTGTCGGTGGTGACTGCGTGTCAGGGCGCATAGCTTCACCGGGGGCCGCAACCAACAAGGTAGCTTTTCGGTTCGCAACAAACTTAGCGCTGTTGCCAGCGGATGATCTGCTTGAAAAGACTCTCAGCGTGCCGGCTTTTGCCAAATCGATTTTACGCCGACGCAGTCCTTTGACGACAATCTTTGCACTTTCACTATCTTGTATAAGTATGGACTGAATGCCTGCTGCGTCGCTGTTTGGTTGTTGGCCCAAAATGCCCGCATCAATGCGTCCTTGTTTGTCTGCGACAAGAATCTCACAAGGCTGGCGGCCTTCCAAATCGGTAACGTGAATTTCGTCACCTTCGTTCAGGTTTAAGATGCAAGAACCACGACCTGCCACTTTGTAACGCTCTGTGCCGGCGGGGAGGGAGGGCATACCTGGGCGAAATATGCGGCTTGCCGCCGGCGGGCCCAAGCTTTGCGCAAAACGTGCAGATAGTTCATTCATGGTTCACTCTCAGACGCGATTGACGGTGTTTATCCTGCAGTAACTGCAGCACCGAACACAAATGCTAATTCCTGCTAGCCTAGATCAGCAGAGATTCTGTCGGATATGCAATGTATCAACCAATTTCAACCAATTTAGACATATTGGTCTTGATATTACTTGAACGCAAGAATAAGGGTATTTAGTGTCTTAAGACAACCCAATTTTGCACAAATATCTATTAATTGGTTTGGAATTGAGCTATTTTGGATGTTATCCATTGTGTGTTTGGTTGAAATTAGTGGAAATTGGTTCTGCCAAACTATTCTGAAAACTAAAAATAGGAAAATTATCAGGGAGGATAAGTGGAATGACAAGGCGTGTTGCCATTATAGGGGCGGGGCCGTCTGGTTTGGCGCAGCTCCGGGCGTTTCAATCTGCGGCTTCTAAGGGAGCCGAGATTCCAGAAATTGTATGTTTTGAGAAGCAAGATGATTGGGGTGGTCTGTGGAACTATACGTGGCGCACCGGCCTTGATGAGCATGGCGAGCCGGTTCATTGCAGCATGTATCGCTATTTGTGGTCGAATGGACCTAAAGAAGGGCTGGAGTTTGCCGACTACACATTTGAAGAGCACTTTGGCAAAGCGATTGCGTCTTATCCACCGCGCGCTGTGCTGTTTGATTACATTAAGGGACGTGTTGAAAAGGCTAATGTGCGCGATTGGATTAAATTCAGCACAACCGTGCGCCGGGTAGAATTCCAAGAAGACAGCGGAATGTTTCGGGTTGTTACGGAGAACCTTCTTGAAGGCACTGAAACTGATGAATTGTTTGACTATGTGATCACTGCAAGTGGCCATTTCTCGGTTCCCAACGTGCCGCACTTTGAAGGATTTTCAACGTTCAATGGCCGCGTGTTGCACGCGCATGATTTTCGCGATGCGTTAGAGTTTAAAGACAAAGATATTCTTATTATTGGCACCAGTTACTCTGCAGAAGACATTGGTTCACAATGTTGGAAATACGGCTGCGAATCCATAACAGTGAGCCATCGCACAGCGCCCATGGGATATGGCTGGCCTGATAACTGGGAAGAGGTGCCATTACTTGAGCGGGTTGAGAAAAACACTGCCTACTTCAAAGACGGAACAAGCAAGCACATTGATGCAATTATTCTTTGTACTGGTTACATACATCACTTCCCATTTATGGAACAAAGCTTAAAATTGCGCACAGCCAACCGGCTTGCTTCGGCTGATCTCTATAAGGGTGTGGTTTATGTGAATAATCCCAAGCTCTTTTTCCTTGGAATGCAGGACCAATGGTACACGTTCAATATGTTCGATGCGCAGGCTTGGTATGTTCGCGACATCATCATGGGCAAAATTGATGTGCCGGACAAAGCAACAATGCTTGCAGACGTTGAAGCGCGTGTTGCCGCAGAAGATGCGTTGGAAGACGATTATGCCTGCATTGCTTATCAAGGTGATTATGTGCGCGAACTCATAGCCGACACTGATTATCCAAGCTTTGATGTGGATGCGGCAAATGAAGCTTTCTATCAATGGAAGAAGCATAAGAAGAAGGCCATCATGGAATTCCGGAATAATGGCTATGTTTCACCGATGACTGGCACCAAAGCGCCAGCGCATCATACTGATTGGGCAAGTGCGCTAGACGACTCTCTTGAGTCTTACCTGCAAACAGGCCCCTGACAACACGTGGTGAGGCACCATATGTGTTGCCTCACTTCATTTCTATTCGCTTGGAAATGCGTGCGTTTGGCGCTAAGCAGCTTCAAAGAGGACACCATCTCTAAAGGTCAGAATTAGCTATGTCAGACCAGCTACAATATGCCGAGAAACCGGTTCGGGACGAGGTTTGGGACATTGCTGACCAGATACAGACGCGCATAAAAGAGGGAATTTACAAATCTCGCCTTCCCGCCGAGCGCTTGCTTGCTGAAGAGTTCGACGTCAGCCGAAATGCAATTCGTGACGCCCTAGAGTTGCTGGAAACCCGCTCGATCATTAAACGCGTGGCGGGCAGTGGTAGCTTTGTCCTTGACCCTGCGCGCAGCACGTCGGTGCGTGCATTGCCGCGCTCGCTCACGAATGCCAAGGTGGCAGAAAGCACAGCGCCCATCGAGTTGCAGGTTGTGCGCAGTATTTTTGAACCAGAGTTGGTGCGATTAGCGGTGCTCCATACATCTCCAAAAGATGTGGAAGTGCTGCGTAAGATTGTCGATGAAATGGCGCAAATCACGACGGAGTGGGAGGCGTTTGCCAAGTGCGAGGAAAATTTTTTTCTGCAATTGGCACGCGGATCGGGAAATCCGCTGCTCATTGCGATTTATGAGATGATTACCGATGTGCGCCGGTTTGCTCATTGGCGCGCGCAAAGGCAAAAGAATCTTTCGCCGAAACGCATTAAAGAGAGCCAAGACAGATATCGCTCGTTATTTGAAGCGATTGAGCATCGCGATATCGACAGCAGCGTTGAATATGTTCAACTGCAGATGTTTGCTGAACAACGTGATCTCACCCGGGAAACATGACCGGTCGGCACAATTTCTTGGCCCAGGAAAGTGCGTGGGAAACATCATCAGCATCTGCATTGGGGGCCTATTTGGGTGGGCAGCGCGGAGACGCGAAAAAATTTTGGATGAACGCGTCCTTAGCGGCTGAGGTGTTTGACCAAAACGATCCTAGAAATGCAACTCACCAGAACAATATCGGTATCGTTGAATTCCTGTCTCGAGATTTCGATGCTGCTTATCTCGCGTTTGGACATTCTGTCGAACTTTGGGTGCAGTCCAATGCCTGGATTGAGGGCATGTCTATATCTGGAGCGAAAAGTTCACTTCACCACATGCGCCTCGAGCAGCGGCATCGGTATGCGTTTGATGGTGCTAAGCGTGAGCGATTTGCTCATCTCTCTCAAGGTGCGTGCGCAATTGCACAATTTAATTTGGGCATAACAGCTCGCTACCTAGGTCGCACAGATGAAGCTGATCGGCTTGTGGAAACTGCGGCTAAGCTGCGCGAAAAGATGTGTGGCTTCGATGATTCAGAATTGGCGAAAATGAAGAGCCTGCTTGCTTCAATCGACAAAGACAGCACGCGCCGCGCGGTGAACAGGCCTGAGCATCGTTTCGACAATTTAGCGAAGTGGCGCTTCGAGCAAAAAGGTGGCATCGGTGATGAACGAAGGTTTTTATCAGCGGTATATTTGACAGCGTTGATGGATCAGAGCGTGACGCCTTAACGGGCCTTTGAAACCGGTAGGGCTTTTGTAAAATTGGGTTCGCGTGCGCCCTGCTCAGCGTTGGGAGGTGTGAGGACGGCGCGCTGGTTCCACATTTGCCCGAGGGCATTCATGTGCTTTATGAGAATATTGCCGTGCACGTCCCACCATTTGAGAATTGATCGGAACTCCTGTGTGCAGGCTTTGCCCTGATCAATCATGACGACTGGCCAACTGCCAACCAGCGCATTGTCTATGCCGAAGAGATCTCGCCCCCACCAGCGGGCATCTCCAAAAGCATGTTTTGCGTTGCCGCCTGACTTCATCGCTGCAAGCACGGATTTGGGTTCGATTGTGCCAGCGCTTTCCACGGCAGTGCGCCAGAGGTCTAAAATCGAAACATACTCCCAGGAAACGGCACTCCAGTTTCCCGGGAAACGACGATCAAACTCATCAAAAAACACGTTTGGCCGCGGAAAGTTCACATGTTGTGCGTCCAGTGCTGGATCGTCGAAATCGGGAAACTGAAACATAAAACCCTGCATGAACTCAACTGATGTGGTGGCAACGAGCCGGCGGTAATTGTCTGCCGTGCAGGAAAGAAGTTGCGATTTCAAACCGCATCTATGCACTTCTTCAGTGAGCGCATGTACAAAGGGTTCATATGAAGTGTCCCAACACAATATATCTGGCGCGTCAGCGCTCATGCTGGCAACAATCGCCTGGGCGTTGAATTCCTCAACTGAGAAAAAAATTTCTTTTACGACGTCTATCCCAGCGGCCTCAAATGCAGCACGGTAGGTGGCTATTGAAGGAAGGCCCAAACTGTCGCGCTGGGCACAAAGAGCGGCCGTCTTCAATTGAGGTTTGTTTTCTGCCAGCCAGTCTACGCCTGTAACATTGTAGATTGGATGCACCTCACTAGGTGCAATGAGTAGTGCTGTATCGGGCGATAAATCGCTTGGTAATAAAGTTGATGCCAGTGTTTTAGAATGCTGCAACAGGCTTGCGATTGGCGGAAAAATATCGCCGCCCAACGTCATGAGAAATTTGACTTTGTCTTCCTGGATGAGCTTTTTGGCGCCGTCGAAGGCAAGTTTTCCATCATAGTGGCAATCGAAGGGTACGATCTCAACCCGGTGCCGGCCGTCCTTCAAGACAATGCCGCCTTCTGCGTTAATCCATTCTTCCCAAATCCGGCATCCTTGATAGCCAGGTTCACCCCACGCACTCACGTCGCCGGTAAGAGGCCCGAGGAAACCGATCTTCACCGTCTCTGAAGCATTGAGCCGGTATTGCGGCATTGCGGTCGACATAATGAGATCAGATGTGAGAGATGTTTTCGCCATATAGAATTGTTATAGTATGTGAGTTTAAGAAATTTTACGCTTCCCGTAAGCTGATTTAAAGCCCTTCATCTGATCAAGTTTGGAAATCTGACCTATGACCTTAGAGAGACGTGGCGCCGCTTGCCTCCTTGGCGCTTTAGTGGGAGATGCTGCCTCGCTTGGCTTACACTGGATTTATGCAGTTGGCCGCATCGCTGATGTGGTCAAAGAACATGGTGGTTTTGTCGCATTTACGCCGATAGATGAGGCCCATTACGCAGGGGTTTCTTCTTACTTTGCACATGGCGCGCGCCGTGATGGCATGCTGTCACAGTATGGCGAGAGTTTGCGGGTAATGGTGCAGTCAATGAATGAAACCAACCGCTCATTCGACACAGAAGCATTTCAAAAAAAATACTGTGAAGTGTTTGGTTTGGGCGGCACATATCAGGGGTATGTCGACCGTCCGACTTTAGGCACTGTGAATAATATCATCAATGAAGTCACCGAGCCTTCAGGCGTTGATGACACCCAACTGCCTGCAATCGTGCGCTTACCTGCACTGCTGGCCGCAAACGGTGGCGCTCAAAACCTAGAAGCAGAGACACGCGATGCGGTGCGTGTGACGAACAACAATGAGTTTGCGGTTGAGTGTGGAAATGTTTTTGCTGGATTATTGCGACAGGTATTGCGCGGGGACGATGTAACAGACGCTATTGAGGCAGCCGCAAATAGTGCCACTGGGGAATTTGGTGAAGGCTTGCGCACCGCCATTACCACAACTCAAAAAGATTCTGTGGTGTTTGGGGAGGAAACGGGGCGGGCATGTCAGCTCGCGCAGGCCATGCCCTTGTGCTTCCATATTTTGAAACACTCAAGTTCGTATCGCGATGCCATCGAAACAAACATTCTTGCTGGCGGCGATAGTTGTGGGCGCGCGATTGTCATCGGCGCGGTAATGGCCGCGAAATATGGTATTGCGACAGAAAATGGAGTGCCATTGAGCTGGGTTTTGAGTACTGCGGACGCGGCAGCTCTCTGGGAAGAAGCCAAAAAATTAAGCGGTGACACGGCCTGATATCTTGTGGGCTGCGCTAGGCGACCTAGTGTTGATTTACAGAATCTGGCTCAAAAACTCTCTTGTGCGCGGATCTTTGGCTTCATCAAAGAAAGTCTTGGGTGGGCCGTGTTCCACAATCACACCGCGATCTGTGAAGTAGATATGATCGGCAATTTCGCGCGCAAAGCCCATCTCATGGGTGACCAGGATACAGGTCATGCCATCTGCAGCGAGCTCTTTAATGGTGGTCAGCACTTCCTTCACCGTTTCCGGGTCAAGGGCGGCCGTCACTTCATCGAACAGCATAACGTCTGGGTTCATTGCCAGGGACCGGGCAATGGCGACACGCTGTTGCTGGCCGCCCGAAAGTTCCCCGGGGTAGCTGTCTTCCTTACCTTCCAGGCGTACTTTTTTGATCAGTACGCGCGCGCGCTTTTCAACATCTTCCTTATTCTCCTTGAGAACCAGGACAGGGGCCATCATGACATTCTCAAGCGCTGTTTTGTGCGGAAAGAGATTGTATTGCTGAAAAACCATGCCCACCTTTTTGCGCAACTCCAGCTTATCGAGGTTAGGGTCGTGTACCTCTTGGCCCTCAACTGTGATTGAACCAGACTGGATATCGTTTAGGGCATTAACGCAGCGGATGAGCGTCGATTTGCCAGAGCCGGATGGCCCAATGATACAAATTACTTCACCTTTCATCACGTCCAAGGAAACCCCCTTAAGCACCTCCAGGTCGCCAAAGGATTTGTGCACCTCTTTTACCGAGACGATGGGTTGGTCTTTTGTCCAAGCGGTTGCATTCATGGGCTTGTCCTCACAACTTCACTGCGAATTTACGCTCAAGAGAAATGGTCCAACGCGCGATCGGATAGCAATAAGCAAAGAAGATAAGCAGCGCGAAGGTATAAAACGGCAGAAGCAATTCTGGATGATTGTCCTCGGCCTCGATGGCTTGCCGGCTCAGCGTAATGAGTTCTTCAACACCGAGAAGCGAGCAAAGCGGGGTGGCCATTGTAAGAATGGCATACCAATTCATCCAAGGGGGAATCATCCGCTTGAAACATTGCGGCAGAATGATCCGCCAAATGGTTTGCTGACGGGAATAGGCCAGGGATTCCGCAGCTTCCCATTGGCCATTTGGTACCGAACGAATTGCGCCGCGCACAACTTCAGAAATATTCGCCATAATAGGCAGTGACAATCCGAAAACAGCCTTTACCCAATCGGGAATGGTGATAATTACTGAGCCGATGGTCACTTCAAAGGGTAGCGCCAAGAGCACTATGAAAAGTAATACCAGCCAAGGCGAGTTTCTGAACGCCTGTGTTATAAATTTCGCGGGTAAACTGATAAATGTCTTCGGCGAAATTTGCATTAAACCCAAGATCACGCCTGCGGCAGTGCCGATCAACATGGTGAAAAGCGAAATCACGACATTGAAGAAGAAACCAGATGATACCAGGAAAGGCATCCACTTAAGCAATGCAGAAAAAGCTTCTCCATAGGTGTAGTTTGATTGCGCTAACGCGGTTACCGGCCACAAAACAATAACACTGATCATTGCTGGCCATACCCAGGTAGGCATAGCTGCAATCATGCGTGAAAAGCCAATCGGGTCGTCCGCCAGGCGCGCTGTATTCATTGGCAGCAGCACCGGCATATCTGTTGTGGCTTTTGCGTTGATGCCAGGTATGATTTTCTCAGCCATCCTCAGCCTCCATACCCTGGAATGCGCATGGCCTTTTCCCAACGGTGCATGCCATAAACCAGAATGCCGACGAGGAAAATGAACGACACAAATAGCAACAGCATTGTTGGGTACTGCGCGCTTGGGTAGTCATTCCAGATGCCCACACATTCGTAAAGCAGTTCTGGCACAGCAATGCCGATCGCTTGCGTGGTGGTCTTCACTAGGTTGACCAAATTGTTGTTGAGCGATGGCAACGAAACCCTAAAGGCGAGGGGAAGAACGATTTCTTTGTAAGTTTGCAGACGCGAGAAACCTAAAGCCGTTGCGGCTTCTTGCGTGGATTCTGGAACGGCTTCAATGCCGGAGCGAAAAATCTCAACGTTAAAGGCGCCCGCGAAGAATGACAGCGAGATAATGGCCCATCCAACATTAGATATGAGCGGTAATTCGGTCCAACCATCGTCACCAGCAATCGTGGGGGTGAATTGACCGAGCGCAAAATAGAAAAACAAAAGTTGCACGAAAGGCGGTGTGTTGCGGAAAAACTGTATATAGCCTTGCACAATCTTGCGAACCCACGCGATGGGCGAGCCCTGTAACCAGGCACCAACAACGCCGATAATGACCGAGAAAATCACGCAGGCAATTGACAGCCATACAGTATATTTAAATCCGCTGACAACCCGCCACCATTGGCGTTCGTCATAGAAAAATATAAAGTTCCAGCGTGGATATTCATCCGCAATCTGCCGGAAAAATTCCGTAAACGACTCCAGCATTCAGTTCCCCCCAAAATGATGTGACAGGCGGCGCGGTTTTCTCGTTCGCGCCGCCTGCGAATTGGTGAGGCTTACTTCGCCAGCCAGTCTTTTGCTTTGGCTTGCTGGTCGGCCAGATATTTGGTTGGCTTAATGCCCCATTTCTTTTCAAGCTCGATCAGCGTGCCGTCCTGATGCATATTGTATGTCAGGCCAGACATGAAGTTGCCGAAAATGCACTCTTTCTCAGCCAATGGAACAGCCAAGCCCCAAGGGTTGTCGTCCTCAGACGCCAGAGGCATTTCGAAATCATCAAAGTTGCCAGATGCAAGGTCTGATCCAATCGAAGAATCGTCGTAAACCCACGCAATGCATTTCTTGTCGCGCAATGCTTGTTTGGCTTCAGCGTTTCCTGTGAAGGCAACCACGTTTACGCCGTAACGCTCAGTTACGATCTTGTTGTAAAATGCACCTTGCTTGCCGCAAACAGGCTTGCCTTTCAGGTCGTCCCAATTCTTAAGACCTAAAGCCTTTGGTGCCATAATGTTGGTGCCCGATGTGTAGTAATTAGGGCTTGGAATGCCAACGATTTTACGGCGATCGTCGCGGTCTGACATTGTGGCGATAAACATGTCCACTTTGCCTTGCTCCAAGAACTGCATGCGGTTTGAAGACTGAACAGCTACCAATTCAATATCCACGCCCATGGCGTCCGCAGCCATCTTTGCCATGTCGATTTCCATGCCCACGATGCTGCCATCGGAATCACGGAAACCCCAAGGCTTATAGTCAGCTTTCACGCCAACGACTACTTTGCCGCGCTCTTGAACTTTCTTCCAAACGTCGTTGCTGCACTTTTCAGCATAAGCAGCGGTAGCGGCAACGCCAAGCGCCACAACGCTGACGCAAATCTTCAGTGTGTTTTTTAACATCTATTTTCCTCCCTAACAGACGACTTTTAAATCTATGCCACTGGCGAAGCGGTTAGCAAGCTGCAATTGGCTTCGCGGAATTTTCATTTTGTGGTCATAGACGAGATGCACGGATTATGCATAATGCATAATATAACGCAATCGTTGAATCGCATTTTCTGGGAGTGGAGGAAAACGGTGTTTCACAGCAAGAAGGATTTTGTGCGCCAGAAACTCACTGATGACATCATTAGTGGCAAATTTCCGCCGGGCACTTTTCTGCGCCAAAATGATGTGGCGGCAAACTTCAATCTCTCCAGCACACCCGTTCGAGAAGCATTCACGGAATTGCAATCGAGCGGATTGTTGGAGCATCAAGCCCATCGTGGATATCGGGTTACACCGTGCGATGAAACGCGCGTGCGCCAGGCTTATGGTGCCCGGCGCATTGTTGAGGCGCAAACAGCACGCCTTGCGGCAAAGAACATTGATCAAGAAGTGATTTCGAAGCTCGAAAGGCTGCTTGAGGAAAAATACAAAATTTGGGAGGCGGGCGACTTTCTAAAGATGGTAGAATTGAACATGCGCTTTCACTTGACCATATTTGAATGTGCGCAAAATCCATTTCTAATTGAAGCTGTAGAGCGGCTCTGGAACAGTTTGCCGCGCTTCGTACCTTGGTCTGCGGAAGGGCGTATTAGTCAATCTCTTGAAGAACATCGCGAGATGATTGCTGCATGTAAGAGTGGCAGCGGGACACGGCTTGTAAGGGCGTATGAAACACATATGGATAATGCGTTGGCTGTGTTTTTGAGCCAACTTTCGCAAGGATTTGATGAGGCTGCTGCATGAGCAAGGATGATTTGCGCGCTGCTGCGGATGAATTTCTCATCCGCTTTGGTGGAGATACATTCGACAATCTATTTG
Source organism: Hyphomicrobiales bacterium (assembly GCA_051010095.1). GTDB lineage: Bacteria > Pseudomonadota > Alphaproteobacteria > Rhizobiales > CAJQND01 > CAJQND01. The sequence goes on along the minus strand of JBPCVX010000115.1, from coordinate 2,055 downwards.
TGCGGGCGCAAGGTTCATTGGTCTATGACGATGAGGGCCGTGAAATTCTCGATTTTACGTCTGGCCAGATGTGTTCAACAATCGGTCACAATCACCCCGCGATTACCGGTGCCATAAAAGAAGCGTGCGATACAGCTTTGCACATGTTCTCTGGTATGATCCCAGAAGTGGTTGCCAAGCTGGGACAAACCTTGGCGCAGGACTGGCTGCCGCCGCCGCTTTCGAAATCTCTTTTTGTGAACACAGGTTCAGAAAGCAATGAAGCCGCTTTGCGCATGGCCAAACTACACACGGGTGGTTATGAGGTGTTGGCCATTGGCGGGTCTTGGCATGGTGTCACCGGCGGTTCGGCTTCTGTATCCATGGCCAGCGATAGGCGCGGTTATGGCCCACCCGTGCCTGGAGTGCATGTAATACCAGAGCCAAATGCCTACCGGCCCATATCCCCAGGTCTTGATGAAGAAGAGAACGCAAAAGCCTGTCTAGAACACGGCTTAAAACAGTTCGACATGCAGTCGCGCGGCGCACCGGCGGCCATAATTATTGAACCTGTCATTAGTGCTGGCGGTGTGCTGGTGCCCCCAAATAGTTTCATGAAGGGGTTGCGCAAGGCTGCCGATGAACGCGGGATGCTGCTGATATTCGACGAAGCGCAAACGGCTTTTGGCCGCCTGGGTGTTGCGTTCGGGGCAGAATATTTTGATGTTGTGCCTGACATTATGAGCATGTCTAAAACGTTGGGTGGGGGGCTTCCATTAGCTGCGACCGCCACCAGCCAGCAGATTGAACAAAGCGTTCATGAAAAAGGATTTACCTTCTATACCAGCCATGTGGCCGATCCACTGCCAGCCTATGTTGGCCTTGCCATATTAGAGACCATTCGCCACGACAGGCTTATCGAGCGTGCAGCTGAAATGGGAGACTACTTGCGCGCCGGACTATTAGAGCTGCAACAACGCCATGAGACCATCGGTGATGTGCGCGGGCTTGGTTTGCTGCAGGGCGTGGAGCTCGTAAAAGATCGCCATAGCCGCACACCGCATCACCAGCTTGGCGCGCTCACCACAGAGAAGTGTTTTGAGCTTGGTTTGTCGATGAATATTCGGCGCAGGCCTGAACGTGGGGCGGTATGGCGCATCGCGCCGCCGCTTACGGTTTCAAAAGACGAAATTGATCGCGCTCTATCTATTCTCGATCAGGCGCTCGCTGAATCAACAGATAAGTTGGTTGCCGCTTAGTAGGAATGTTCATGTTCGGCACCACTTTGCATTCTGCAGCGCAGGTTCGGGCGTTACGCTCAACGCGCAACCTCACAGATCTCATTCGTTATTCCATCTCGCTCTATTCAAGTCTTGAGGAGGAAATCGCATTGTGACCAATGTTCTTGATGACACAGACGCCACTCGGCTCGGCGGTGAGCCGGTTTATTGTCAAGGGCGTGCGGTTGGCAAAACAGCGTCTGCTGCCATTGGTTATCGCTTCGGTAAACTGGTGGCACCGGCTTTTGATCCAGCCGGCGAACGAATGCGGCGGCGAACGCAATCGTGATGCTGTAAAAAGACGAATCGATTGCATGCAGATGGTCCGGCATGCAAAAAATAAATTATATTTTTCGATTGCCCTTGAGGATTTTACCTATGCCCGTCAAGCCATTACCTGTTGCTAAACTTCGCCGCCGTTGTGATGCAAAATCGCTGGGCTTCAAAAGCACCAAAGAATTGCAACCGGTTAAAGGGTTGATCGGCCAGGATCGCGGGCTTGATGCGCTGGAATTTGGCACCGGGCTTGATGCAAACGGTTACAATATCTTCGTTCTGGGGGCACCTGGCTCTGGTCGCCATAATGCGGTGAAGCGTTTTCTGCTCGAAAAGGCCAAGAATAAACCGGTCCCCAGCGACTGGGTGTATGTTTACAATTTTGAAGAGGCGCACCGTCCAAAAGCACTACGCTTAGAAGCTGGGCAGGCGCGTGCATTCGCTCAAGATCTGGACAATCTGCTGGAAGGGTTGAAGACCGCTATGCCAGCGGTGTTTGAGACTGAAGATTATCAAGATC
>JBPCVX010000114.1:0-3962 GCA_051010095.1 Hyphomicrobiales bacterium | reverse complement strand
GAGATCATATGCAGAGAGGAAGGTTGGAAAACTGATCCAGATTTCGATCCGGATGCTTTCCCGCGAACACTTTAAACGAATGTGAACCTACTTCTTTAACCGTAGAAATATTCTGCGAGCTGGGTCAATAAAACGATGTATCATTTAATCGCCAACAAATGGCTCTCGCACGCCCGGCAATCGGAGCTGCCGAAGCCGGGTAGGGGCGTGGTGAACTGGCTGCTCGCCAGCAAATCGACGATCAGGCCGCATTCGTTTTTCTCAGCGAAAACAAGTGCTGAAGTTTCCGCCGCAATAGTGAGCTGATCAACGTGCCAGCGTGGTTTCTTTTCTGTGCGCAGGTGCCGCGAAACGCGTGCGCGCAACCCGCCGGGCCCGCCTGCATTGCCCGCATAAAGATACCAGCCTGCTGGCAGAAATGCGTCATTCACCTGCGCATACACCACCTGCATTGGTTTTTTGAGCTGGATCATCAACACATAGGCACCTTGATGTGTTGGAATGTCGTCCGCATCACCGACGCCAAAAAGCCGTGCGCCCGGCAGAATTGGAACCAGCTTCTCGGCCAGAAGGCTTGCGCTCATATTTTTGGCATATCCAGATGTCATGACGGGTTTAAACTATTTCATTGATTGAGTTTTCTAAAGCCCTTCTCACATGCAGCCAGAACTGGCATCTTGTGTCACAAGGTCCACAGATTCGCTTACACCACACGGAGCCCGACATGCCCACACCGCGCCTTATCAAACCCCTCATCGGCTCAGCTATACTTGCCACGGCACTTTTCACCACCAGTGGTGCGCAGGCTGCGCAATGTGGTGGCAATTTCGGCAAGTGGATGGATAATTTCAAGCGCGAAGCGGTGGCGAACGGAATACCTAAGAACATCGTGGCCAACGGTTTGCGCGGCATCACTTACGACAAGAAGGTCATCGCTTACGACCGCAAGCAGGGCGTTTTCTCGCTGCCTTTTACCAAATTTGCAAGCCGGTTGATCAGCCAGAACAGGCTCACCGGTGGGCGCCAGCGGCTGAAACAAAACGCCTCCACCTTCCGCCGCGTGCAAAAGCAATATGGCGTGCCGGGCCCGGTGCTGGCGGCATTCTGGGGGCTGGAGACGGATTTTGGCAGGGTGCAGGGCAATTTCAACACCAAGCGCTCACTGGCGACACTCGCTTTTGATTGCCGCAGGCCAGAGCTTTTCCGCCCGCAATTGATGGATGCGTTGCGCATTATCGAGCGTGGTGACCTCACCAGCGCTGATATGGTCGGCGCGTGGGCTGGCGAACTGGGGCAAATGCAGTTCCTGCCGTCTGACTACCTTGCCTCTGGTGTTGATTTTGATGGCAATGGCCGTGTCGACCTCATTCGTTCGGTGCCCGATGCCATGGCCTCAAGCGCTAATCTGTTGCGCAAACATGGCTGGCGGTCTGGCGAGCCATGGCTTGAAGAGGTGAAAGCGCCCGCCAAGATGGATTGGTCGCAGGCTGATATCGCGATCACCCATTCACGCGCCCAATGGGCGAAGTGGGGTGTGACCAAGGTGAACGGCAAGCGCATTCGCGCCGATAAATTACCGGCCTCCCTTATGTTGCCCATGGGGCGCAACGGACCAGCATTTCTGGCCTACCACAACTTCACCAAGGTTTATCTCACCTGGAATGAAAGCCTCACCTATGCCTCAACGGCAGCCTATTTTGCCACCCGGCTTGCAGGTGCACCAAAGGTGCGCAGTGGCAATGGCAAGGTGGTGCCGCTTACCGGCAATCAAATGAAGCAGTTGCAGAAGAAGCTGCAACGCAAGGGCTATGATGTGGGCAAGATCGACGGCATTTTGGGCGCGGGCACCCGCGCTGCGGTGAAGGCTGAACAACAACGCCTTGGCCTGCCAGCAGATTCCTATCCAGATGCGCGTTTGCTGAATAGCTTGTAGGCGGGTCAGGGTTCGAAATTTTCCGGTGCGCATGCGAAGGGTGTCCATTCTGGCGCACCGCATCGCGCTTGCGTTGCCGCTTAGGGTCAAACCATAGGGATGCTAACTTGATCGGCGGGTAGAGCGGTCAACTCACTCCTTGCTCTCCCAAAATAATGGCTTTGCGGTTTGATTATTTGGAAAATAACTCTGTAAACCTTTTGCATAAAAATCGATTGCATTTGCCTTAAGTGTGGCTGCGCGATCAGCAGGCAACTTCTCTTCAATCTCTGTAATGCGGTCTTTCATTTTTTCGCATTCATAATGCATTGCACATGCCCGGGTGCGCAGGAAATACTCGACTTCAACGCTGTTTTCAAAGATGAAACCGCGTTCTGCCAACTCTGCTAAATAGCTTAATGCTGGAAGATATCCATGATCGGTCAGTTCTATAAGCCTTTTGATACTTCTATTGAATAAGAACCATTCCGTTTTATTTACATACTCTTCATCTCGATCATCATGCAGATAGTACCCAATATTGGCAGCTTTGGCGCTTTCTGAGGTCGGATATGCTTCCAAGTTCTGTACAATGTCACAAAATGAAAGATCCCAAAATTTGTCGAGGATAAATCCCTGGTGCCAGCTCCAATGTTTGTTTCCACTTTTATCTAGGGTTGTTTCGATGCCGGGGATTTGCGGGTAACGATCAACAAACGCCTTGAGGATTAGCTCGCCTGCTGCATCGCATTTTGCTTCGCTAAGAAATCCTTCATACCTTTTGTGTGCCCCCGCGCCAAGAAGGGGCTCGGCATCAAGAATCTGAGTTAGATCAATGACGTAAGTCTTACCATCATGTTCCCAAAACGAAACACCAGTCATATCATGCCCAAAGGCAGGCACGACAAAGGCGATGAAATAAGCAAGAAGCGGAACGGCAATTAATCTGTGCAGCATTTGGCCACCTCAAACATTTTAATCAGTTTCCCATGTTTGGAAATTACAATCAATTCAACTCATACACATGTTTAAACGACTTGGCCGGGCGGATGCGCGATAATGTAGTCCGCCTCACTCAGCTTTCAGATGGGTGTTCAGGAAACCTTCGATTTCGCTGATCAGGGCGTGATCCTGCGCCGTCGTTGCCGTTGCCAGATTATTGCTTGATGTATCGCTTGCTGCAAACACCTCGATGGGATGGTCGCTGTCTTTATAAGTGCGCACGGTGGTTCCATGTTTGTTGGGCACTTTTGGTGCAAATTCGTCGCAGCGGTTGGTGGCCGTCTTGTGCCGGCGTTCACCGCGCAACAGCAATAGCGGAGCTGTGTAGGCGGAAAACGGCCCACACATGGGATAAATCGCCAATGCTGCCGCAAGTGGTTTTTGATCCAGCAAAATATCCGGGGTGAGCGCATAAAGCAGCGACCATGCGCCGTGGGTGAGAGCCATTGCGGCAATGCGGTCAGCTAAGATGTCGCCACGCGTGCGCAGATAAATCATCGCGCCCGTAATATCGTTTGCGCGAATGCCCGGGTGAATTTTGTAGGGATCTTTGCAGACAGTTTCCACCTTGCGCGGTGCGAATGAATTGAACGTCAGCACCGCATAACCCCAACTGTTTAGGCGTTTCGTCCAGGCTGAGAGCCATGCGCTGGATGTCTCACACCCGTGCAGCAATATCACTGCTGGATGCAGTGCCGCGCCGTCTGGAAGGTGAATATCGCCGTTCAGTGGAATGCCTGGCTGAAGTTCAATTTCCTTGCCTTGCGCCTTGGCACGTTTCTTCTGCAATTTAGAAACAACTGGTGGTGCACCTTCAAACGCCACCTGTTGTGATGTAGCGGCGCTTGCGCTTTGCAACGAGGAAAAAGCCACCGCGAGGGCAAAGAGTGAGCACAAGAAGGGGGGCAAGAATGTATGGTTTTGGAAAATCATGTGAAAATCAACTAATTGTATAATTGGTCTCGCACACCTTATCTTGCCGGCCTGTAACACCACAAGGCCCGCATCAAACGTCATTGGGCACCGGTGAAGTTTTAGACCGCGCCTG
>JBPCVX010000113.1:0-2607 GCA_051010095.1 Hyphomicrobiales bacterium | reverse complement strand
CATACGCCTGAAACTCTCCAAAATACTTCGTAATCGCTGCCGTCAACGTCGTCTTACCATGGTCAACATGACCAACAGTACCAATGTTACAATGCGGCTTATTACGCTCAAACTTTTCCTTGGCCATGATCCGTTTCTCCTTTAACGAATTGCCTTAAACCTTTGTACCAAATCGCATTAAGCGAGCTTGGCACGCACCTCTTCCGCCACACTCTGTGGCACAATTTCATAGTGATCAAACAACATGGTGTACTGCGCGCGGCCCTGCGTCGCTGAGCGTAGATTGTCCACATACTTGAACATGTTCGCCAATGGCACCATTGCTGTTACAGCCATAACCACACCACGTGGTTCCTGGCCTTGCACCTGACCGCGACGAGAGTTCAAATCACCCATCACTGAGCCCAGATACTCTTCCGGGGTAACAACTTCAACCTTCATAATAGGCTCAAGAAGTTTCGGCGCGGCTTTTTGCGCTGCTTCGCGGAACGCTGCACGGCCTGCAATTTCAAACGCCATCACTGATGAGTCCACATCGTGATAAGCACCATCAGTGACGGATACCTTGATGTCCTGCATCGGAAAACCAACCAGCACACCGGTATCCATAACCGACTTAACACCCTTTTCGATACCTGGAATGTATTCTTTAGGAATGTTACCGCCAACGACCTTGCTTTCGAACTCAAGACCAGTTGTTGGTTCACCAGGCTCAATCGTCATCTTAATGCGCGCGAACTGACCAGAACCGCCGGTTTGCTTCTTGTGGGTATAATCCACATCGGCAGCTTTAGTGATGGTTTCACGGTATGCCACCTGAGGCGCACCAACAGTTCCTTCAACTTTGAATTCGCGCTTCATACGATCAACGATGATGTCGAGATGCAGCTCACCCATTCCAGAAATAATGGTCTGTCCGCTTTCTTCGTCTGTTTTCACACGGAATGACGGATCTTCCTGCGCGAGCCGCGCAAGCGCCAAGCCCATTTTTTCTTGGTCTACCTTCGTATTTGGCTCAATTGCGATTTCAATCACAGGCTCTGGGAATTCCATACGCTCCAAGATGACCTGATCGTTCATGTCGCAAAGAGTGTCGCCGGTTGTTACATCTTTGAGGCCGGCAATCGCAATGATGTCGCCAGCATATGCTTCCTTGATATCTTCGCGGTCATTGGAATGCATCATCAACATGCGGCCTACGCGCTCACGCTTTTCTTTAACAGTGTTCATCAGCGCGCCACCAGATTCGATTTTACCGGAATACAGGCGGCAGAATGTCAAAGAACCAACAAAAGGGTCATTCATGATCTTGAATGCCAGCATTGATGCTGGAACCTCATCAGAGGCTTCACGAGTGATTTCATCACCGGTCTTCACGTCAATACCCTTGATTGCTGGAATATCGACCGGACTTGGAAGATAGTCCACAACCGCATCAAGCAGAGGCTGCACGCCTTTGTTCTTGAAAGCAGAGCCACAAAACACAGGAACAAATGTATTTTCAACCGTTCCCTTACGCACTAGTCCTTTAAGCTTCTCAGTTGAGGGTTCTTCACCCTCAAAATAGGCTTCCATTGCGGCTTCATCGAGCTCGACAACAGCCTCAACCAACTTTTCACGATGCTCAGCAGCACGATCCTGAAGATCAGCAGGAATATCTAAATATTCAAACTCTGCGCCGAGATTTTCGTCTTTCCAGACGATTGCGCGCATTTCAACGAGGTCAATAACCCCCGCAAAATTACTTTCAGCGCCAATGGGCAGCTGCATAACAAGAGGATTTGCACCGAGACGTTCTTTAACCATTTCAACAGAGCGGTAGAAGTCAGCGCCGATCTTGTCCATCTTGTTGACAAAAATCATGCGGGGAACATTGTACTTATCGCCCTGGCGCCAAACCGTTTCAGTTTGTGGTTCAACACCAGCATTGGCATCAAGCAAAGCAATCGCGCCATCAAGCACACGCAACGAACGCTCAACCTCAATTGTGAAGTCAACGTGACCAGGGGTGTCGATGATGTTCAGGCGTTTGTCGTTCCAAAAGCAAGTCGTCGCAGCAGACGTAATCGTGATTCCGCGCTCTTGCTCTTGCTCCATCCAGTCCATGGTGGCTGCACCATCATGCACTTCACCAATCTTGTGGCTTTTGCCTGTGTAGTAAAGAATACGCTCTGTGGCTGTTGTTTTACCGGCGTCAATATGCGCCATGATGCCAAAATTGCGATAGTCTTCGATTTTGTGTGTGCGTGCCATTTTACGGTCTCCTCAGACCAACTACCAACGGTAATGAGAAAACGCACGGTTGGCCTCTGCCATACGGTGCGTATCTTCGCGTTTCTTAACAGCAGTACCGCGGCTGTTTGCTGCATCAAGCAACTCTCCGCTCAAACGGTCTACCATGGTGTTTTCATTACGTCCGCGCGCAGCTGTAATAATCCAGCGAATTGCAAGCGCCTGACGGCGATCTGGACGAACCTCAACTGGTACTTGATATGTGGCACCACCAACACGGCGGGAGCGCACTTCCACAGCTGGAGATACATTTTCCAGCGCTTGATGGAACAAAGCCAAAGGATCTTGCTTGGCTTTATCTTCGATCATGTCCAA
>JBPCVX010000112.1:0-2641 GCA_051010095.1 Hyphomicrobiales bacterium | reverse complement strand
CATCGATGCCCGGCTTAAGAGGATGGAACACGCCCGCAGCCGCACGCACCGCTTCAGGAGCCTTGATAAGGGTTGCATGCCCGCCTGCAGCATCCACCGCTTGGCGAACAGCATCAGCGTGGGCTTTGTCGCTGCCCTTAACCGCGCACCAGATCAAGCCGCCTGCCCAATCGAAATAGAGCTGCGCTTCAGCCTTTTGCAAGATCGCATACGCAACCCCGGCCCCTGCCATGGGCGCAACTGAAATGCGCCACACACACGCATCATCTTCTGCGAGATAATGCACATCGCGCAGCTCGCTCCAAGCCAACGTTGAGTGTTGGTCTTCAAGCATCACAGCTTCAGCAAAAGGCGCCAGCAACGATGCCAGCTTTTCAAAACGGTAGTTGACGGACGCCGCTATGCCTTCAAGCCTCAACAAAGTGACCGCCTGGCCAGCACCTGCGAGAGCGCTCACTTTCGAGCGCGCCACCAGGTCTTCGGGAATGTGCGCAGCGCCGGATACCTCACAAGAAGATTGCATGGCCGCCGACATGGCCTTCATGGCAGTACCATTGCTTAAACCGGTGAGCATGAGCGTAGATTGTGTTTCTGCGGCAGGCAGCACTTTAAGCGTGATATCGCTCATCACCCCCAGCGTGCCCCATGATCCGGCCATGACCTTGCACAAATCATACCCGGTCACGTTTTTCACTACGCGGCCGCCTGACTTAAATGCCTCACCACGGCCAGACACCGCACTGAAGCCCAAGAAGTGATCGCGCACAGCGCCAGCCTTTATGCGCCTAGGCCCGGCAAAATTGCTGGCGACCATGCCCACAAGTGTACCCTCATGATTCGCCCCGAGAAGACGGGAAAAATCCGGCGGCTCAAACGCAAACTCCTGGTTTTTTGCCGTTAACGCAGCCTCGACTTCTGCCCGCGGTGTGGCGGCCCGGGCCGAGAGCACAAGTTCTTCCGGTTCATAAAGCGTAATACCGCTAAAGGCCGACATGTCCAGCCGGGTTTCCACACGTGCCGGATTACCGATCTCGCGCTTGGTTCCAGAGCTCAGCACCTCAAGCGCACATTGCTCTGAGACCGCCCATTGCATGGCCTCCAGAAGCTGATCCGCATTGTCTGGTTTCAGATGGTCACTCATTAGAACCTCGGAATATCAGGGAATGGGATCTGCCCGCGGTGGATGTGCATACGTCCAAGTTCCGCGCAGCGGTGCAATTCGGGAAACACTTTGCCGGGATTGAGCAGGCCTTCGGCATCAAAGGCGCATTTAACGCGCTGTTGATGGGCCATATCGGTCTCGGTGAACATTTCAGGCATGAGGTCGCGTTTTTCAACGCCAACACCATGTTCACCGGTGAGGACTCCGCCCACCTCAACACACAGGCGCAAGATGTCGGCGCCGAAATCCTCTGCCTTTTCAAGCTCTCCCGGCACATTCGCATCATAGAGAATGAGCGGGTGCAGATTGCCATCTCCGGCATGGAAAACATTCGCCACGCCCAATTCATAATGGATTGAAAGTTCGTTCATGCGGGCCAGCACCTTGGGCAATGCAGCGCGCGGAATGGTGCCGTCCATGCAGTAATAGTCTGGCGATATGCGGCCCACCGCAGGAAATGCCGCCTTGCGCCCCGCCCAGAATGCGGCGCGTTCTTCTTCGCTCTCGCTGGCGCGGAGGGAGACGGCCTCATTCTTCTTTGCGATATCGGAGACCCGCTCAATCAAGTCATCCACTTCAGCTTCTGGCCCATCCAGCTCAACAATCAGCAACGCCTCTACATCGAGGGGATATCCAGCATGAACAAACTCTTCTGCTGCATGAATGGCTGGTTTGTCCATCATCTCCATGCCGCCAGCGATTATGCCCGCTGAAATGACATCGGCCACACATTGGCCAGCACTTTCGCTGGAGGGAAAACCTACCAGCAAGGCGCGGGCGGTTTCGGGAGACTTAAGAATACGCACAGTGACTTCTGTCACTACACCTAAGAGACCTTCGGAGCCAATGATCAATCCCAACAAGTCGTAGCCTTCAGCATCAAGATGCTTACCGCCGATGCGCATCACTTCGCCGTCGATGGTTACAAGTTCGACGCCGAGGACATTGTTTGTGGTGAGGCCATATTTTAAGCAATGCACGCCACCTGAATTCTCGGCAACATTGCCACCAATCGTGCACGCAATCTGTGAAGAAGGATCAGGCGCATAGTAAAAACCTTCGTGTGCAACGGCGTGAGTGATAGCAAGATTGGTAACGCCCGGCTGCACCACCGCACATCGGTTCTCATAATCGATATCAAGAACTTTGTTAAACTTGCCGAGCCCCAGCAATATGCCATCAGCTAATGGTAACGCGCCACCTGATAAAGAAGTACCTGCGCCACGCGGAACAACTTTGAGGTTTTGTTTCTTGGCATATTTTAAAACTTGTGAAACTTGTGCGGTGGTTTCCGGCAGCACTACGACAAGGGGAACTTGCTTGTATGCGGTCAATCCATCGCTCTCATAAACCTTCATCTCTTCGGCCTGATCGATGACACCTTCACCCGGCACAATGGCACGCAGATCAGCAACAATATTGCGCCTGTTTTCAAATGCTGCTTGATCGAGTTCAGGCATTCTGAGATGAGACATTCCG
>JBPCVX010000111.1:0-7213 GCA_051010095.1 Hyphomicrobiales bacterium | reverse complement strand
CGATTGCGATGGAAGAGAAGCTTCGTTTCGCGATCCGTGAAGGTGGCCGCACCGTGGGTGCTGGTGTCGTCTCTAACATCATCGAGTAATGAAAAACACGGACGCGCAAAAACGCGTCCGATATACGAACTGTAGGACATCGTAAGACAATGCAAAGGCAAAATATCCGCATACGCCTGAAAGCGTTTGACCACCGGATACTCGATACCTCCACGTTGGAGATCGTGAACACGGCAAAACGCACAGGTGCTCAGGTGCGCGGGCCCATCCCGCTGCCGACACGTATTGAAAAATACACGGTGCTGCGCGGCCCACACATTGACAAGAAGAGCCGTGAGCAGTTCGAAACGCGGACGCATAAGCGTCTATTAGATATCGTCGACCCTACACCGCAAACAGTTGATGCTTTGATGAAGCTCGACCTTGCGGCCGGTGTTGACGTCGAAATCAAGCTTTAAGGGAGCACTTGACCAATGCGTTCAGGTGTCATCACACAAAAGTTGGGCATGACCCGTGTGTTTACCGATGATGGCCGCCACATTCCTGTGACGGTATTGAAGGTAGACAGTTGCCAGGTTGTCGCTCAGCGCACAGAAGATAAACACGGTTACACTGCCTTGCAGCTCGGCTCCGGCTTGGCCAAAGTGAAGCGCACGACGCGTGCGCAACGCGGCCATTTTGCTGTTGCGAAGGTGGAGCCAAAGCGCAAAGTTGCGGAATTTCGCGTCAGTGCTGACAATTTGATTGATGTCGGTGCCGAAATTACAGCTGACCACTTCGTTGCTGGTCAGTATGTGGATGCGACCGGGACTTCGATTGGTAAAGGTTTCGCCGGTGCCATGAAGCGGCACAACTTTGGTGGCCTGCGTGCCTCTCACGGTGTGTCTATTTCGCACCGTTCGCACGGTTCAACCGGTCAATGCCAAGACCCCGGCAAAGTGTTTAAGGGTAAAAAGATGGCCGGTCATATGGGTGCTGCCCGTGTTACCGCTCAAAACCTGGAAGTGGTTCAGACAGACGTTGATCGTGGTTTGATCCTCGTGAAGGGCGCGGTACCTGGCTCCAAGGGAGGATGGGTGTTTTTGCGTGATGCTGTAAAACGCAAAATGCATGAAGATGCACCGCTTCCTGGCGCATTCCGCGCTTTAGGTGCAGCAGACGATGCAAAACCTGCCAATGAGGCACCTGCTGAAGAAGCTCCCGCAGAAGATGTAACCGGTGATGAAAACACCGGCGACACGCAAGAGTAGGGAAGGAGAGCACAATGAAACTCGATGTTCAAACTCTTGCCGCCAAGAAAGACGGTTCTGTTGATTTGCCGGATGCACTCTTTGGCTTAGAAGTGCGTCGTGACCTCTTGCACCGTATGGTCTCGTACCAGTTGGCTAAACGCCGTGCGGGTACGCACCAAGTGCAAGAACGTGGTGATGTTCGCGGTTCTGGCGCAAAGCAAGGCAACCAGAAAGGCGGCGGCCGTGCGCGTCACGGTAATAAGAAAGTGCCCCAATACCGTGGTGGTGGTAAGGCATTTGGCCCGCGTTCGCGCGACCATGCAGTTGGCATGCCAAAGAAAGTTCGTGCGCTTGCATTGCGCCATGCTTTGTCTGCTAAAGCAAGTGCAGGTGAACTGATTGTTTTAAAGGACGCCGATCTAAAGGCCCCGAAAACTAAGGACCTGCAAGCATCGCTTGGCAAACTTGGCCTTGAGCATGCGCTTGTTGTTGATGGTGCAGAAGTTTCAAAGAACTTCGCTCTTGCATCTCGCAACATCATCAACCTCGATGTGTTGCCGGTTCAGGGCATAAACGTTTACGACATCCTGCGTCATCGCAAGCTTGTGTTGACAAAGGCTGCTGTTGAAGCGCTGGAGGCGCGGTTCGCATGAGCAAGGAAAAGCATTACGACATCCTGCGCTCGCCGGTGATTACCGAGAAGTCGACAATGGCTTCTGAGAATAATCAGGTGATGTTCAACGTCGCTAAGACGGCCAGCAAACCAGAAATCAAACAGGCGGTTGAAGCTTTGTTTGAAGTTAAGGTCAAAGCTGTGAACACGCTCGTACGCAAAGGTAAGAACAAGCGCTTTCGTGGTCAAATTGGCCGTCAGAGCGATGTTAAAAAAGCAATCGTGACCCTTGAAGAGGGCCACTCGATTGATGTGACCACGGGATTGTAAGACGATGGTACTTAAAACATTTAATCCAACCACCCCAAGCCAGCGCAATCTTGTCATTGTGCAGCGTACAGGGCTTCACAAGGGTAAACCTGTAAAGTCGCTGACCGAAGGGCTGACGTCAAAGGGTGGTCGCAATAATCAGGGCCGTGTTACCGCGCGCCGCCGCGGTGGTGGACACAAACGTGCCTACCGTATGGTTGATTTCAAGCGCAACAAAATGGACGTTGCGGCGACTGTTGAGCGTTTGGAATATGATCCAAACCGGACCGCGTTTATTGCGCTAATCAAATATGACGACGGCGACCTTTCTTATATCCTTGCACCACAGCGATTGGCGGTTGGTGATAGGGTGATTTCATCGAAGTCAGCTGACGTGAAGCCAGGCAATGCGGCTCCACTGGCGAGCCTGCCTATTGGTACCATTGTTCACAACGTGGAAATGAAGCCAGGTAAGGGCGGGCAGATTGCTCGTTCGGCTGGAACGTACGTTCAGTTGGTTGGTCGAGATGCTGGTTATGCAATCCTGCGTCTAAAATCAGGCGAAACACGCCTGGTTCGCGCTGAATGCATGGCAACAGTTGGTGCAGTTTCAAACCCAGATCATCAGAATATTAATTTGGGTAAAGCTGGTCGTAAACGTTGGTTGGGTAAACGCCCGCAGGTTCGTGGTGTCGCCATGAATCCAATCGATCACCCTCATGGTGGTGGTGAGGGTAGAACCTCTGGTGGCCGTCATCCGGTTACACCTTGGGGTAAGCCAACCAAAGGCAAACGCACACGCTCTAATAAAGCGACAGATAAGTATATCGTACGCTCGCGCCATCAGCGCCGTAAGCGTAAGTAAGGAGAGGCTGAATGACACGTTCGGTTTGGAAAGGCCCATTTGTTGACGGTTATTTGCTCAAGAAAGCAGAAGCCGCGCGGGACGCTGGCCGTAATCAGGCGATCAAAACCTGGTCACGCCGCTCGACTATTCTGCCGCAATTCGTCGGACTTACGTTCGCGGTTCATAATGGCCAAAAGCACATTCCAGTGCTTGTGAACGAGGATATGGTTGGTCACAAGCTTGGTGAGTTTGCTCCAACGCGTACGTATTTCGGCCACGCTGCAGACAAGAAAGCGAAGAGGAAGTAATCATGGGTAAGCGTTCAAGAGAACGGGTGCTCGCATCCAATGAAGCAAAGGCGATTGCGCGGAACCTCCGTGTGAGTCCGATCAAGTTAAACTTGGTTGCTTCTGCTATCCGCGGCAAGAAGGCTGAAACAGCGCTGGCGGAACTTACGTTTTCGCGCAAGCGTATCGCAGGCGAAGTGAAGAAGTGTCTCGAGTCAGCTATTGCGAATGCTGAAAACAACCATGATTTGGATGTTGACGCGTTGGTGATAAAGGAAGCTTACGTGGGCAAAAATCTGGTGATGAAGCGCTGGAAACCCCGTGCACGAGGACGTGTAGGGCGGATTATCAAGCCGTTCAGCCAGATCACCATCGTGCTTAAAGAAGTTGAGGAGGCCGCATAATGGGTCACAAAGTAAACCCGATCGGATTGCGACTTGGTATTAATCGCACATGGGACAGCCGCTGGTATGCTGATGGCGAAGAATATGGCACGCTGTTGCATGAAGACCTGAAGGTTCGCGAGTTTCTTGAAAAAGAACTCAAGCAAGCTGGTGTCTCACGTGTTGTTATTGAGCGTCCGCACAAAAAATGTCGCGTGACGATCCATTCTGCGCGTCCTGGTGTTGTGATTGGCAAGAAAGGCGCTGATATTGAGCGCCTGCGTCGCAAAGTTGCGTCAATGACGGGTTCAGAAGTTCATCTGAACATCGTGGAAGTTCGCAAGCCTGAGCTGGATGCTACGCTGGTCGCTGAAAATATCGCACAACAGTTGGAACGCCGTGTTGCCTTCCGCCGTGCCATGAAGCGGGCAGTACAATCAGCCATTCGTCTCGGCGCACTCGGTATTCGCATTAATTGTGCAGGCCGTTTGGGTGGCGCTGAGATTGCACGTACCGAATGGTATCGTGAGGGCCGTGTGCCGCTTCATACATTGCGTGCTGATATAGATTATGGTGTTGCAGAAGCAAAAACTGCTTATGGCATCATTGGCGTTAAGTGTTGGGTCTTTAAAGGAGAAATCCTTGAGCATGACCCGATGGCTCAAGAACGCCGCATGCTTGAAGCACAAGAGGGTGGACGCCCGCCGCAGCAACGCCGTGAAGGTGGCCGCCGCTAAGGAATTTACGACTGCCAGCACATTTGAACTGAGCTGGCGAATAGACTGAGGATAAAGACAATGTTGCAGCCGAAGCGTACGAAGTTTCGCAAAGCACATAAGGGCCGTATCAAAGGCAAAGCGAAGGGGGGTACCTCTTTGAACTTTGGAGCCTATGGCATCAAAGCGCTTGAGCCAGAACGGGTGACCGCGCGTCAAATCGAAGCCGCGCGTCGTGCAATCACGCGTCACATGAAGCGTGCTGGACGTGTGTGGATTCGCATTTTCCCGGATGTGCCTGTGTCGAAAAAACCGACTGAAGTGCGTATGGGTAAGGGTAAGGGTACGCCTGAATATTGGGCAGCTCGTGTTAAGCCAGGCCGCATTTTGTTTGAGATTGATGGCGTTTCGAATGAGGTGGCCCGTGAGGCCCTTCGTTTGGGTGCACAAAAGTTACCAATCAAGACGCGTTTTGTGGCGCGTCTAGGCGAATAATTGAAGGTATCAGGGGTCCAAGACCATGAAGGCCAGTGATGTAAATGCAATGACCGATGATCAGCTTGGTGATGAGCTGCTCAGCTTGAAGAAAGAGCAGTTTAATCTGCGCTTTCAAGCCGCAACCGGTCAGATCGAAAACACCGCGCGTTTCCGTCAGATCCGCCGCGATATTGCACGCATTAAAACAATGCAGCAAACGCGTCAGACCACGGAAAAGGCGTAACGTAACGTTCGGAGAACTTGAGATATGCCAAAGCGCGTTTTGCAAGGTGTGGTGGTGAGTGACAAAACCGATAAAACGGTTGTTGTAAAGGTTGAGCGCCGTTTCACGCACCCGCTGTTTAAGAAAACTGTGCGGCGCACAAAGAAATATCACGCTCATGATGAGGCAAATGCTGCCAAGCAGGGTGATCTTGTGCGTATCGAAGAATGCAGACCAATTTCCAAATTGAAGAGCTGGAAATTAGTCGAAAACCTCACGTCTTAGGGCGTTTGGAAGTAAAGAAATTTAAGTGTGAGACACCGGATGTCCGGTTATCTCGAAGGAAAATGGGTTAAGCCATGATTCAGATGCAAACAAATCTGGATGTTGCAGACAACTCTGGTGCACGCCGTGTGCAGTGCATCAAAGTTCTCGGCGGATCAAAACGCAAGTATGCGTCCGTTGGCGACATCATCGTGGTCTCCGTCAAGGAAGCAATTCCCCGGGGACGCGTGAAAAAAGGCAATGTCATGCGTGCGGTCGTCGTGCGCACAGCGAAGGACGTCCGCCGCGGTGATGGTTCGGCGATCCGCTTTGACCGCAATGCGGCTGTGCTTATCAATAATAATGGCGAGCCGATCGGTACACGTATTTTTGGCCCAGTTCCGCGTGAATTGCGTGCAAAAAATCATATGAAGATCATTTCGCTTGCTCCGGAGGTGCTGTAATGGCTGCTCGGATCAAAAAAGGCGACAAGGTTGTTGTGCTGACTGGCCGCGATAAAGGCCGTTCTGGTGAAGTTCTGAAAGTGCTTCCATCTGAAGATCGCGCCGTGGTGCAGGGTATCAACGTTGCAAAGCGCCATCAAAAACAAAGCCAGACCCAAGAAGGCGGCATTGTTTCAAAGGAATTGCCAATTCATCTCTCCAATATTGCATTGGAAGATCCGAAGGACGGCAAACCAACCCGTGTCGGGTTTAAAATGTTGAAAGACGGTAAAAAGGTGCGTTTTGCGAAGCGCTCCGGGGAGGTCATCGATGGCTGATGGCAATTACATTCCGCGTTTACGGGCTGAATATGACGAGGTCATTAAGTCCAAACTGCGCGAGGAGTTTAAATACTCAAACGATTTACAGGTACCGCGTTTGGACAAAATTGTTCTGAACATGGGCGTGGGCGACGCTGTGGGGGATTCCAAGATCATCCGTTCAGTTGTCGAAGACATGGAGCGCATCGCAGGCCAAAAGGCTGTGATTACGAAAGCGCGCAAATCGATCGCGACGTTCAAACTGCGCGAAGGCATGAATATTGGTTGTAAAGTAACAATGCGCCAAACGCGTATGTACGAGTTTATGGATCGCTTGATCACAATCGCGCTGCCGCGTGTGCGTGACTTCCGTGGTCTTTCACCAAACTCATTTGATGGTAATGGCAATTATGCCATGGGCATCAAAGAGCACATTATTTTCCCTGAAATTGACTACGACAAAGTCGACAAAATTTGGGGTATGGACATTGTGGTTGCAACAACGGCACGCACCGATGACGAAGCACGCGCGTTGTTGACAGCCTTTAACTTCCCGTTCCGCCAAGGTGTGCGGCGCGAGCAGAAGCAGTTCGCTGCTTAAGACATTCGGAGAGCACGTAATATGGCAAAGAAAAGTGCAGTCGCGAGAGATGAGAAGCGTCGGAAATTGGCAAAAAAGTTTGCCAGCCGCCGAGCGCGTCTCAAAGCCATCGCAAATGATAACTCGCTGCCAATGGAAGAGCGTTTTGCCGCTCGATTAAAGTTGGCTGAACTGCCGAGGAATTCATCGCCTAATCGCGTTCGTAACCGTTGCGAAGTGACAGGGCGTCCACGCGGTTATTATCGCAAACTTAAAATGTCGCGTATCGCGCTTCGTGATTTGACCTCGTCAGGCAAGGTGCCTGGAATGGTCAAGTCGAGCTGGTAAGGGGTGCTGAAAGATGAGCATGACAGATCCAATAGCAGATATGCTGAGCCGCATCCGCAACGCACAGATGCGCGGTAAATCGATGGTTTCAACACCGGCATCGAAAATTCGGGGTAACCTCCTCGAAGTGCTGGAATCGGAAGGTTTTATCCGTGGCTATGCAAAAGTCGA
>JBPCVX010000110.1:0-5474 GCA_051010095.1 Hyphomicrobiales bacterium | reverse complement strand
GCCCGGCAAAGGGTTTGAAGTGCTTGATGCTTCAGCGCGTGTATCACTCGCAAACCTGACAGAAGCGGAATATCGCGACATTGGTCAATTTACGCGGCGGGTACTTGATGAATACGGTGCAGAGTTTGCTGCTCTCTAAGATTAGTGTCGCGATTTTCGGGGTTCCCAAATAATGATTGCGATGCCCGCGATCACAATTGCAGCGCCCAAAGCGATTTCGAATGTCAATTTCTCGCCAAGGAAAATGGCAGCCCCGATGATTGACAACACTGGCAGCAGAAGGAGAAATGGCCCGACAAGGTTCAAAGGGTGCCGCCTTACCAGAGTGTACCAAATGCCATATCCAAACGCAGTCATGACTAAACCGAGATAAATAACGGTTGCCCACACTGTCCAATTTGCGCTTGCGACCGCTTGTAGCTGATTATCTTCAAATATAAGCGACATAATGAGCAGCTGAGGCGCGGCGAAAACTGCTACCCACGCAGTGAGTGACATACCCTCCACCCCATGCAGCTTGCGGGCCAACGCCTGACCCACCGCCCATGTGAAAGCTCCGCCGATCACCATCAAGAACGCCACCCAATCGATGTTGATTTTTGGGGTGCCAGCAATAAATGCCACACCCACAAAGGCGAGTGCCATGCCAATCCACTTGCGCCACCCCACTGTTTCTTTGAGGAAAATTGCGCCTAGTAAAACCAGAAACGGAACCTCCAACTGAACAATGAGAATTGCGACCGATGCATCCAGTGCCTTTAAACCTGTGAACGTAAGGCTGTATTGAATGGTTGCCGATATGAAGGTGAGTACAAAGATTTGCTTAAACTGCGTGCGTGGAACAGGCACAAACCACACTAGCGCAAGTGCCGTTACGATAAATCGCAACGACATCAGAAAGATTGGTGGAAAGTGTTCAATTGCACCTTTCGCGAATACAAACCCCATGCCCCACGTGAGAGGCACAGCAACTCCCATTGCGTATTCAAGGGGGCTCAGCCGCATTGCTTCAAAACTCCCTTGATCGTGTATTTTACTGTTGAGTGTGAGACGTGTGATCCCATACGTTGCCTTCAGAAATGCTATTTGGCAATCCCATAGGTGCAGCTACTGGAGAACGAAATTCTCCCTATATATTCTTTTATTATAATTGTTTTCTTTAATTATCGAATATTGGACTTCCTATTGTTGTGGGTATACTTTCAGTGATGAAGGAATAGCGCAATGAAACGCAAGGTTTCCACAATTCTGGCTGCTGACGTGGTCGGGTACTCCAGGCTCATGGGAAAGGATGATGCAGGAACCTTGTCCTTACTCAAAGCTTGTGAAGTCGACCTGATTGAACCCACGGTGACGAAGCACAATGGCCGCATCTTCAAGCGCATGGGCGATGGGTATCTCGCTGAATTTTCAAGCGCCATAGATGGCGTAAACTGTGCGTTGGACTGGCAAGCACAAAGCAATATGAACGATGGTTCGAAGCTTAAGTTTCGCATTGGTCTTCACGCGGGCGATGTCATCGAAGAGGCAGAAGATGTCTATGGTGATAGCGTAAACGTTGCCGCGCGACTGCAAGCCATGGCGCAGCCCGGGTGCATTGCTATTTCCGACCAGATTTTCAGTCAGGTTCACAACGAAGTTGACGTGAAGTTTGATGATCTTGGCGAGCAGGATCTCAAAAATATTCCTCACCCTGTGCACGTTTTGGAATGGCGTAGCGCGTTCGTTCTGCCGCGCCGCCTTAGGCGCGGTGATTTGGAATTGCCTAAGAAATCTTCCATTGTGATCTTGCCGTTCCGCAATCTAACAGGTGAAGAGAAGCACGAGATTCTGGCTGAGGGCCTTCGCGCGGATATCCAAAGCGCACTAACTCAGGTGTCTGGCGTTTTTCTGATCGCCATGGGGGCAGCAAACCAGTTTCGTGGCGCGGCCCCTGACGAGGCGGGTCCTGCACTGGGTGTTCAATATGCCTTGCAATGCTCGGTGCGTTCGGCGGGTGCGCGCATCCGCATGATCGCTGAATTAAAAGACAGCAAATCTGGTGCGCTCATCTGGGCGGAGACCTATGATCGCACGTTGGATGACACATTTGCCCTGCAAGACGAGATCACTGAGAGAATACTTACCGCGATGAACGTAAAAATTATTGCGGGCGAACAAGCCAAGATCTGGCACAAATCTCTAAAGAGCTATAAGGCACATGAATATTTTTATAAGGGCTTGGATGCGTTCTACCAAATGAACCGTGACGATATTGTTATTGCGCGGAACTATTTTGAAAACGTCTCCAAGCTTGAACCTGATAGCGCCTTGGGTCCTATGCAAGTTGCCATGTGCTATTGGTATGATCTTCAAAAGGGTTGGTCCCAACCAGTTGAACCAATACGAAAATCAACCATTGAATGGGCTGAAAAGGCGGCACAAAAAGACGATGAAGATGGTCAGGCGCTCACCGTGTTAAGCCATGTGCATTTAATAAACGGGGATTATGACGCGGCTTTGAAAGCAGGGCGTGCTGCCACATCCACCCGTCCAGGCTGTGCCAACTCCAATGCCTATTTTGCAAACGTTCTGCACCATTGTGGCGATGATGATGAAGCCATACGTCATATCAAGCTCGCCATGCGGTTTAATCCTCTTAACCCACCACTTTTCAGGAACATTCTGTCTGCATCCTATCTGGCGAAGGGTGACCTAGAAGGTGCGATTGAAATTGCGGAGGAAACTCTTTCAATAGCGGCTGCGGACATTACGTCGCGTTTGCAGCTTGCAAGCGCCTATGAGCACGCGCAACAACACAATCGCGCGAGGCAATTTGCTGATGAAGTGCTGGAGATTGACCCAGGATTTTCACTTGAGAAATTTGCCGATGCCCAGTTTTACCGCAACCGCGGCTATGTTGAGCAGCTGACGGAAACCCTTCGTGCCGCCGGCTTGCCAAATTAGCCGAATGCGGCGGGTAAGACGCGTTGCATCGATTTGATCTGTATGGCACGCTCGCAGCCAGGCATTTTTTCCACGTTGTTTTTCCATTTTCTTGAGACGAAACCGACGATTTCTTTGAACCAGAAGAAAGGGCAGGAACGCATGACACATCGCAAGACAGACGGGCGCGGCCAACTCTATGACAGTGTGGTCGATACAATCGGCAACACGCCGTGCATCAAGGTCAATCACTTGGCACCTGATGGGGTTACGATTTATGTCAAAGCGGAATTTTTCAATCCTGCCGCATCCGTAAAGGATCGACTTGCGATCAGCATTATTGAAGAAGCTGAACGCAGCGGGGCCCTGAAGCCAGGGCAAACCGTGGTTGAAGCAACAAGCGGCAACACCGGGATCGGCCTTGCCATGGTGTGTGCGGCCAAGGGGTATCCACTGGTGGTAACCATGGCAGATAGTTTCTCCATCGAGCGCCGTCGGCTCATGCGTTTTTTGGGGGCAAAAGTTGTGCTGACCCCGCGCGCTGAAAAAGGCTTTGGAATGTACAACAAGGCGGTGGAACTGGCGGAATCGAATGGCTGGTTTCTTGCCCGCCAGTTCGAAACAGACCACAACGCGCTAATTCATGAAAACACAACCGGTCGTGAAATCTTGGCAGACTTCGCTGGTGAGCGGCTTGATTATTTTGTGACGGGCTATGGTACCGGCGGCACAGTGTCTGGTGTGGCGCGCGTTTTGAAGAAAGAACGCCCTGAAACAAAAATCATACTCAGCGAGCCCGCCAATGCGCAGCTTCTGGGAAGTGGTATCGAAACGACCCGCGGCGCGAACAACGAGCCATTGGAAAGCCATTCGGCGTTTGAACCGCACCCCATTCAGGGCTGGACGCCTGATTTCATTCCCTACGTGCTGCAGGAGGCAATCGACAAAGGCGTATATGATGATCTGGTGCCTGTTGCCGGGCCGGAAGGTATGGAGTGGGCGCACAAGTTGGCTCAACAAGAAGGCATATTGACCGGCGTCTCTGGCGGGTCGAGCTTTGCCATCGCCCACAAGATTGCGCAAAGTGCGGAAGCCGGATCAGTAATATTGTGCATGCTGCCTGACACCGGCGAGCGCTATCTTTCTTCACCCTTGTTTGAAAATATTGAGGAAGAAATGACGCCAGAGGAGATCGAACTCATGCGCTCAACTCCTGGATATCAAATGGCTGATTAATGGTTGTTTTAAAGAGGCATCGATTGCTTCACTGCTCGGCCACAATCTTTTGGAGCTCTCGTTTCACAAGCCTTGGAACAAATATGTAAGTGCCCTCGCGCAAATGATTGCTGATGAGGGCGTCGAATATTTCGCGCGAGAGGATTACGGGGAGGTATTCGATCTGCGTGCGCGAAATAATCTGATGCTCGGTCTCCAGATCTGAGATGTCATAACCAACGGTGAGCGTTTCATCGCTGGAAGGCTCATACTTGAGCAAGGAAAGCCGGTGATAGAATTCGGTTGAATATTTCTCGAACCCTTGATCTGAAGATCTGAAAAGAATGTGGCGCCCATTGGCAATCTCGATGATTTTTCTAAGAGTGGTGTCGGTCGGGTCGATTATTTTTATGTTCTCATAATGCTGGGTAATTGTGCGCAAGCTCACATCATCATCTTCTTCATCAATCCTTTGATCGCGTGATGTGGTGATGAATCTACTTTTCTGCTCCTGGTCGCCGACAATTACGATACGCTTTGGATCCCAGCCTTGTTCTTGCTCAAATGCACGGATGCGGCGGACTGCAAGTTCGACGCGATGCGGCGCTATATCGTACTCATGCGGGCCAGGCAGAAACAAATGTTCATCTGTCACGGGGAAGAGCACATACTCACCAGCATCTTGCGTGTTAACCTGATCCAGGACCCGGCGGAAACCTTCTTCGCCTTCGATCGTGGAAAATCGTCCCCAAAAATTCGTATATGCCGGAAGCGTTGATGCGATCGTAACACCGACGTCAGGTTCATCCATCACCAGACTGCGCGCGATCTGGTCGCCTTCACCAACAAACAAGACGGAGAAACCTGGCACGAACCTAAATCGTGCTGTGCCTTCTTTGATCGCTCCTCTCAGTTTTTCTTGTGATACTCTAACCTGGTCTTTCCAATTGTTTTTATAGACCTTCTTCCATAGCAAACGTACACCGGCCACGCCAAATGCATAGATGATGATATTCGGCAAATGATACATTAAGTGGCGCTTGCCGACCGGCTTGCCAACCAGACCCCAGACATAATCCAGGGCTTTTGCTAAACGTTCAGGGAGCAAGAAATAGCCGGGCAGAATTTCAATAAGCTTTTCGCCAACTTCAGGGAAAATTACCAACACCGACGCAAAGAACAGCGAGAGTATCGCGGCAAATTTCAGCATTAAAGAGCTGAAACTGGAGAGCTCCTGGAACTTGTGGTGTAGAAATGGCTCTGCATAAGAAACATCAAGCCTCTCATTGTCCCTGATTTTTTTGGCAATTTCGACAAGAACGCTTTTTTTGAGC
>JBPCVX010000109.1:0-2856 GCA_051010095.1 Hyphomicrobiales bacterium | reverse complement strand
TTCCCCCCACCAAAACAGACTTCGTCTGTTTTGACTCCCCCTCAAGGGGGGAGTGATTGGGAGTTTGGTGGTTGCCCGGAGGGGATCGATAGGTAGTGTGGTGGTTGCCTTGGCATTGTCGCTGGTTTTGAGTGAGGCGAACGAAAAAGCCAAGCAAGGCACTGGCGGGCCACCTGGACTACCACAACAACGAGCGGCCGCGCGCTTCATTGGGGTTGAAAACACCTACTGAAATGAGCATTATGCTGGCCGGGGCTGCCTGAGGGTAAGGGTCTCAGCTGTGGTGATCCGGTACAGGCCCTTGACATTTTTGAAAGCTGCCGTTACTGCATTCTTGCCAAACTAAAACCGTTAGGATTGACTACATTTGCGATACAAATCAAAATGGGGGTGTGAAAAATGAAAAAGGTCCGTTTGTGTGTAATCGCTCGCAGTCTTGATATGACGAGCAAAGAACTTATTGAACGACTCCGTGAGTTGGGCATGACCGATGCAAAACATCACAGCAGCCTCGTCGATCCTTCGACTGTAGATCACCTCTTGCAAAGGAAAACGAGCTATATCCGTTTGCAATTTCAACAATTTCTTATAAATGTTGTTTCCGTCTTTAATTTTGTCTTGAAAAAACTACAATTAGTCGTCCATCTCTGCAAAAACATCTTTAATAGTTCGGAAGAGTTAATGGAGTTGAAATCTCCTGGTGGCTTAGGATCTGCGATTCTTGTTCGCTATGATTCTGAGCTAAGCTCCAAGATTCGTGAGGATATTGAATTGTCGCAGTTAACAAATGCAACGACTTGGCATCGAGGAAACCTCAGAGCAGGAATCGCTGATAGTTTGGCAGGAATTTCGCCAATTGTTGCATCGGGACTTCAAACTGGACAGATGTTTCGGGTAATTGGTACACCGGAATTAGTTAACGGAATAAAAACGGGTGAATATGCGATTATGAAGTCCGCGGAGGGGTTGTTGGGAACCGTCGTACATTCAAAAGGAAAGAATGTAGTTGGTCAGCTTCGCTTTGGCAAGGCTAAGCTAGTTCCATCACCTATTTTAATTTGGCAGGTGCTACACACGATCATGGCCACAATACAAATTGGAGAAATTAATGAAGAAATCAACACATTGAAGCGGAGGTTGGAAACTTCGTTGAAGCGGCAAGAATCTACAATTTACGGAGAATTGTTTAGTGCGGAGGCTATTTTGAACGATATCCTAGATGAGCGGAGACACACTGGTTTGTTCACTCGGCTTATGGAGAGCCGGCTTGCGCAAGTTGAACAATCTATTGGCTCAATTTTTCAACGCAACCATATCCTCATAAGTGATTTCAAAAGAATCTCGTCTGAAGCAGTTAAACTAGATGGAAAAGTTGGCGCCATAATTTCCGCTGATCTACTGAATGAAGAAGGACAACAAGCGCAATCGGACGTAAAACTTATGGTTCATATTGCAAGCTTGGACCTCCGAGTTGAAGAAGCCAGAATGTATCATGCGATGGAGTATAATCCTAAAAATCTTCAACGGCTTCTTGCCAACGTTAGGCATAAGGTTGACGACTACCGTAAAATTTTCGAAACTATGCCTTCCTTCCAGCAACTAGAATCGCATATGAAGGAATGTGTGGAAAAAATGGGATGGTGGAACCGAAATGTGTTTGCCCGAAGCATCAATAAACAGACAAAAAAAGCATCTTCCCTAAATTTGGGTGATGTAGAATTGCCAATATTAAACTCTATTGAAGGTGACCTCCTATTCTGGAAGGACGAGTCTGGCGTAACGTATGTCCAACAACTTACTGACACCGAAATAGTAGATAAACCTATAACGTAGAATTTACTTCACCTTACCTTTCACAATTGAACTAATTTGGTTTTTTGGGCTCAGTGTCACTCCGAGGTGCCCCATCCATGATTAAGCGGAATCTGTCTGTGGAAACGTTGTTTTGACTATTTGATAATCGTCCAGTCGGCGGCGGTGATTCTCTGTATTAGAAACGGAAAGATCGCTTTGCTTGAAGGCTACTTTTTCGTCTGATCTGCCAATAACGTTGGCTGACCTCAGGATTTTTGGGCAATCTGTATGGGCCAGACGGACGTTGCCGATCGGCATAGTTGGAACCGCAAGACGATCCGCCTGATAATGGGCTGGAATTTGGTTGAGGGCGCGAATCGCCACGGCCTTGCCGGTCGCCGTCGCGTCAATAAGCGGTGTTAACTGCCCGGCGTGTCATGCCAATGCGCGCGGCGAGCGCGGCCCCACGTCGGAGGTTGCTGTGGATGTCATCACTGGCTAGCTGCAAGCAACCCCGTCAGGCAGGGAACAAGAAACGGGGCGGTGGCAACACCGCCCCGTTTTTTGTATAAAATCCACCCATCGTCGATTAATGTAGCAGACCACTAACAGAAACAAAGACGAAGGAGCGGCGCCATGACAAACTTTTTCCGAAAATGCATCTGGCTGGCTATAGTCTTTCTGTGCCTATCAATGGCAGCTTTCGCGGGGCCACTCGTAGATCACATGCGAAAAGAGGCAGAACAGGGAGATGCAGTGGCGCAGGACGCTCTGGGTGCCTTGTATGCCGAAGGCTTCTGGGGCGTGCCCGAAGACGACCGAGAGGCCGCCAAGTGGTATCGCCTAGCCGCAGAGCAAGGAAACGCATCGGCGCAGTTCAATCTGGGCTTAATGTATGCCAAAGGCGAGGGTGTGCTCGAAGACGACCGGGAAGCCGTCAAGTGGTATCGCCTAGCCGCAGAACAGGGATACGCAGTTGCGCAGTTCGATCTGGGTGTCATATATGACAAAGGCAATGGCGTACCCAAAGACAAACGGGAAGCCTTCAAGTGGTATCGCCTA
>JBPCVX010000108.1:0-2758 GCA_051010095.1 Hyphomicrobiales bacterium | reverse complement strand
GCGTAAAAAACGGTCCTTCCCCGGATTGGCTGCAACAACGTTTGCGGGCGATAGGCTTGCGCCCGATTTCTGCGCTGGTCGATATCACAAACTACGTAACATACGCCTATGGCCGCCCGCTGCATGTGTTTGATGCAGATAAAGTGCACGGAACAATTCATGCCCGCCTCGCCACACCAGGTGAGAAACTCCTCGCACTTGATGGCAAGGAGTATGAATTCGACGAGACCATGACAATGATTGCCGATGATAATGGTCCAGAAGCCATTGGCGGCGTCATGGGGGGCGAGCTTTCAGGCTGCACTGCAGAAACGATGAATGTGTTCGTTGAAGCCGCATATTTTGACCCTATTCGCACAGCGACAACGGGTCGGAAGCTCAATGTCAACTCTGATGCGCGCTACCGGTTTGAGCGCGGGGTTGATCCTGCATTCACGCAAACGGGTGCTGAAGCGGGCACGCGCATGATCCTTGATCTTTGTGGTGGCGAACCCTCTGAACTCGTTATCGCGGGTAAGGTGCCTGATACTTCGCGCTCTTTTGACCTGCGCAAAACACGGGTGAAGGCACTGGGTGGCATTGATGTGTCCGTTGATGAACAAGTGCGCATTCTTACCGATCTAGGCTTTGACGTAACAGATAATGGCGATCACCTCACATGCGCGGTGCCAAGCTGGCGGCCCGATGTGAAGGGTGAAGCAGATTTGGTTGAAGAGGTGACGCGTATCGTGGGCCTCGACAATGTTCCAAACGCACCAATGAGCCGTCCACACGCCGTTGCGCACCCTGTTCTGACACTGCTGCAAAGGCGCTCACTCGCCGCACGGCGCGCTTTGGCTGCCAAAGGATTTAGTGAAGCGGTCACCTGGTCATTCGTGTCGGAAGACCAAGCCAAGCTGTTTGGTGGCGGGCAAGATGATCTCAAGCTTGCCAATCCAATTTCTTCGGAACTGTCCGATATGCGCCCGTCTTTGTTACCGAACTTGATTGCCGCTGCTGGCCGCAACATGGCGCGCGGTTTCAATGATGTGCAGCTCTTCGAGTTAGGGCAAGCATATGCGGGAGACGCGCCTGAAGACGAGACAGTAAAAGCCGCCGGCATCCGTCGCGGCCATGCTGTCGCACGCAACTGGGCAGGCGGCACGCGCGATGTTGATGCCTATGATGCCAAAGCGGATGCACTGGCTGCATTGAAAGCAGCTGGCGCGCCGGTTAACTCCTTACAAGTTGTCGCTGGTGCCCCAAATTGGTTTCATCCTGGCCGGTCCGGCACATTACAGTTGGGACCGAAGAACCAGATTGCCTATTTCGGCGAATTACATCCAAAAGTGCTCATGGCCATGGATGTGAAGGGCCCGTTGGTCGGGTTCGAAATCACGCTAAACAATATCCCTGCACCGCGCAGCAGTTCTGCCACTGCGCGTCCTGCGCTTGATGTATCTGACCTGCAAACCGTTCATCGTGATTTTGCATTCGTACTCGATAGCGATGTGGAGTCCGATAAGCTTATCCGCGCTGCAAAAGGAGCCGAAAAGAAACTCATCACTGCAGTTAACGTGTTCGATATCTTCGAAGGTCCATCGTTGGGTGATGGCAAGAAATCGCTCGCGATTGAAGTAACACTTCAACCCCGCGATAAGACTCTCACGGATGAAGAAATTGACGCGGTATCAGCGAAAGTGATCGCAGGTGTCGAAAAAGCGACCGGCGGCACATTACGCGGGTAAAGAATATCATTAAATGTTTGTGCGGGGATGACGACGTCAAAAAACGTAAGCCCGCTCTTTCTGGGGCCCTTATTGCGGTCCCAACTGATCTCATCAGGAAACAGGAACGGCCACCGTTTCAGTTGAGACTGGATGGTGTCGTGAAGTGTACTGTTAGAACAGAACAGCCCCCGGATCATTCATGATGGTCAATGTGGTCGCGTTGGAAAAGGAGGTGTGAGTGAATGCTTTGCGTTTGCGAACTACCGCTAGCAGAACAAACTCGACTACTCCGCGGCTTGCGCCTTCGCCGTTTCTAGATCACCGGTGATAACATAGTGCAGGATGCGCACGATCTGCTCAGGGGTTTCGGCAACCGCAAGGGCGGCGGCATCAACCTCTTTCAGCGCGTGTTGATGGTCTGACCCATGCATAACAATCATCGGCTTATTGAGCGCGGATGCATAACCAGCATCGAAGGCGGCATTCCATTGTTTGTATTTCTCGCCAAAACGCACAATCACGATATCCGCCTGTTCTAGCAGGGTGCGTGTGCGAATGGCGTTCATTTGTGCGCCCTTGTGGTCGTGCCAGAACTTATCTGCCTCTGCGCCCAGAATCTCAACACCGCAATCATCGCTAAAACCATGGTTTGTCACAGGTGCGGAAAAGGTGATTGGCAGGTTTGCTTGCATTACGCCAGCCTCAATTTGTTCGCGCCAATCAGTGTGAATTTCGCCCGACAGATACAAATGCCAGTTATCCATGTTCAACAGCCTCCATTTGAGATGCGCCTTTATAGGCAATCCCACTGGACTTGCCCAGTCACAAACGCAAATGCCGCATTTGTGATGATCCATTGCTATGAGAAAACCGTTTTTTAGAGGTAGTTTTTAGAAATGCGGACGGATCGAACGTAGTACAGAGGCCAAAAAATGAAAAAATTCCTGATTCTATACAGTGTAATATTTGCAACGGTTGCAATTGTGCAAACAAGCACAGCAGTTGAAGCAGACGCGCGCAATTCGCGGCTAAACCAGTGTGCCTGGTAT
>JBPCVX010000107.1:0-7446 GCA_051010095.1 Hyphomicrobiales bacterium | reverse complement strand
GTTTTAGCATAATCGATATTGCCATTTGTGTACCCCTTTGTATATCGATTGACGACTGAATAAGCAATAAGACCCCAGGGAATCCTAGGTTTCTAAGGGTCCACACGAGATGAAACGGTTACTTCATGAAACTTCTCAATTCAATGATGAGCAGATTCATAAAAGTCGGCACCATGCGGGTGATCGATGCGGATGGGAACGAGCATGTCTATGCTGGAGAACCGGGGCCGGAAGTCACCCTGCGCATCACAGATCCGAAGCTTTACACCTCTTTGTTCCTGAACCCGGAGCTGCGGGCAGGCGAGGCTTATATGAATGGCACCTTGCAGATCGTGGATGGTGGCATTCGCGATTTGCTGAAAGTGTTTGCGGTCAATCGCTCAAACCTGCGCGACCAGCCCATGCAAAAATTGGTGCGCGGGACATATAAGAAAATCCGCAAGTTGCACCAGCGCAACACGGTAGATGCTTCAAAGCAGAACGTGTCTCATCACTATGATCTCTCAAACGATCTCTACCGGCTGTTTCTTGACGAGGATATGCACTATTCATGCGCCTATTTTCGCACGCTTGAAGACACACTTGCCGAAGCCCAGCAAAACAAGCTGCAACACATTGCCTCCAAGCTTGATTTGAAGCCTGGCCAGCGAGTGCTTGATATTGGCTCCGGCTGGGGCGGAATGGCCATGTATCTGGCGGCCGCGGAAGATGTAGAGGTTACGGGCGTAACGCTCTCCACTGAGCAGCAGCAGCTTGCGACGCAGCGCGCCAAAGAACGCGGCTTGAGTGATCGCGTTCGCTTTGAGCTCATTGATTACCGCGAAGTTCAAGGACCCTTCGACCGCATTGTGTCAGTGGGCATGTTTGAGCATGTGGGCGTGCAACAGTTTCCGGCATTTTTTGGTCAGATTTCTGAGCTGCTTGCCGATGATGGCGTTGCGCTATTGCATTCCATCGGCCGCAAGGGCGGAAAGGGAACCACTGGCGCCTGGGTACGCAAGTATATCTTCCCCGGTGGGTACTCGCCTGCATTGTCAGAAACCCTGGACGCGGTGGAGCAATCTGGCCTGTGGGTGAATGATATTGAGATTCTGCGCCTTCACTATGCAGATACCCTTCTTGCCTGGGAGAATAATTTTCAGGAAAATCGCGATAAAATTGCCGAGATGCTTGATGCACGCTTCTGCCGCATGTGGGAGTTTTACCTGATCATGAGTGAGTTCACATTTCGCCATGGCAAGCACATGGTATTTCAGATGCAGCTCACCAAAGATGTGAACACCCTTCCGATCACGCGCGATTATATGTTCGCGCGCGAGGAAGAACTCGAGCAGAAAAAGCGCGCCAAATAGCGCTAGGGCATTCCCACACCACCAAACTTTACGCCAGACAGATGCGCCATTTCGCGCTTCCAGGTGGTGATATCGCTCATATTGAATTGCGAAAGGTGGTTGTGCCCGCAGGCGCGCGCCATAACTTGCATCAATTCAGTCGCCGCACCGAAGAATGTGGCAAGTCGTTTTGCGCTCACCTCCACATCGAGCCGCTTGCGCAGTTCCGGCTTTTGGGTGGCAACGCCCGCCGGGCAATTATTAGTGTTGCACATGCGCGCCGCAACACAGCCCACCGCCTGAATGGCTGAATTGGAGACAGCAACCCCGTCCGCGCCCATGGCCATGGCCTTGATGAAGTCTTCCGGCATGCGCAACCCGCCGGTGATAATGAGCGTAACATCGTGCGCCTTTTGCGCATCGAGATGCCGGCGCGCACGGGCCAGTGCCGGGATGGTTGGTACTGAAATATGATCGCGGAAGAGCAGGGGTGCTGCACCTGTTCCACCACCGCGGCCGTCGAGAATGATGAAATCGGCACCCGCAGCAAGTGCGAAATCGATATCATCTTCAATATGATTGGCAGACAGTTTGAACCCGATTGGAATGCCGCCGGAACGCTCGCGCACCATGTCTGAGAAATTGCGGAAATCATCAATTGATTCTGGCGCATCAAAGGTTGGTGGAGAGATCGCGTCCTGCCCCGGTTTCAGGCCACGCACCTCGGCGATTTTTTCCGTTACCTTGGCGCCCGGCAAATGGCCACCTGTACCAGTTTTGGCGCCTTGACCGCCCTTGAAATGAAACGCCTGTACGCGCTCGACCAGGTCTTCCTGCCAACCGAACTTTGCCGAAGCGAGTTCATAGAAGTAGCGGCTGTTTGCTTGTTGCTCCTCGGGTAGCATGCCGCCTTCACCGGAACAAATGCCGGTACCGGCCATTTCCGCACCCTTGGCAAGCGCCACTTTCGCTTCCTGAGAGAGCGCCCCAAAACTCATGTCAGAGACGAAAAGCGGAATTTTCAGAACCAGAGGCTTCTTTGCACGCGGGCCGATCACTAGCTCTGTGCCTACATCCATGTCGTCCATCAGTGGTTTGCGGGCGAATTGGGCTGCCAGAATTTGAATATCGTCCCAGTGGGGCAAATCTTTGCGCGGCACACCCATGGAGCCCATCTCGCCGTGATGACCGGTTTTTGAAAGCCCGTCGCGGGCAAGCGCATGAATTTTGGCAACTGTTGGCTCTTCAGGTGTTGGTTCGGCTTGTGGTGCGCCCTCATGGCTTACTTCAGGTGCGGGATCACCAACCTTTGCATCTCCCAATCGTGCATGCGTACCATCACAATAGGGGTTATTGCCCGTGCGCTTACATTGGCACAGAAAGGCGTCGCCGGATTTTTCCGCGGTAAAAGCGAGCGGTGTGAATTCCGTGCCTTTGTGAGATCCATCGCAAAAGGGTTGGTTCTTCGAAAGTCCACATCTGCACCAAAAATACTTCTCGCCATCCTTGAGTTCAGTTTTAATTGGCTTGAGGTCGGCAATGATCGGCTTGGATTTATCGCTCATGAATGGTCCTTATGGGGATATGGTAAAAACTTAGAATACATCTAATCTGGAGTCGTTCAATAACACTGGCGTAAATGTGAAAGTTTGATATAAAGAACACTTGTTCTTTGTGACGAACACTCAACTGTAGAGGAATTATATGTACAAGGGCGACGTGAAACCAAGTGAAGCCTACGAACAAATGAAGGCTGATAGTGATGCGGTATTGATTGATGTGCGCACAGTTCCAGAGTGGAATTTCGTTGGTATTCCAGCGGTCGAGCGTCTGTTACGGGTGGAGTGGCAGAAATTTCCAACCATGGAAATAAATGACGCATTTGTCGAATCTGTTGAAGAAGCGGGTGTTTCCAAAAAAGCGAAGATCTTTACACTCTGTCGTTCTGGCGTGCGCTCAATTGCAGCCGCAGAAGCCTTAACCGCGGCGGGTTATGAGAACGCTTTCAACGTGTTGGAAGGTTTTGAAGGCGACAAGAGCGAAGAAGGGCATCGCGGCACGGTTGGGGGCTGGAAGGTGGCCGGATTGCCCTGGCATCAAGGCTAAAGATTAGGGATAAAGAGTATGAGCGAGGGGACAGAAAAGAGCTGGCGCGAAGCGACGAAGCTGGT
Source organism: Hyphomicrobiales bacterium (assembly GCA_051010095.1). GTDB lineage: Bacteria > Pseudomonadota > Alphaproteobacteria > Rhizobiales > CAJQND01 > CAJQND01. The sequence goes on along the minus strand of JBPCVX010000107.1, from coordinate 3,944 downwards.
GCGTGGCGGGCTTGATCGTTCGCACAACGGAGAAACTGCTGAGCCGATCTATATGAACTCCGGCTTTGTTTATCCGGATGGGGAAACGGCTGCTGCGCGGTTTGCGGGCGAAGCAGAAGGTTTTGTCTATGCGCGTTATGGCAACCCAACTGTTGAAATGTTTGAACAGCGTATGCGCCTGCTCGAAGGCGCTGAGGCGTGTTACGCCACTGCGTCCGGTATGTCGGCAATGTTTGGGGCACTTGCCTGCCAGGTGAGCGCAGGTGATCACATTGTTTCCTCCCGCGCGCTCTTCGGCTCTTGTTATCAGATCGTCAGCAATATTTTACCGCGCTTCGGTGTGAAGGCGACAATTGTTGATGGCCGAAATCTGGATGAGTGGAATGAAGCGATAAAGCCAGACACGAAGTTGGTTTTCCTTGAAACGCCGTCTAATCCAATGCTTGAGATGACAGATATTGCCGCCGTTGCCGAAATGGCGCGCAAAGTTGGTGCGTGCGTTGTGGTGGATAATGTGTTTGCCACGCCTATCTTGCAAAAACCGCTCGAGCTGGGCGCTGATGTGGTTGCCTATTCCGGCACTAAGCACATTGACGGGCAGGGAAGGTGTCTCGGCGGTGCAATTCTCTCCACGGAAGAATTCAAGGAAGAACAACTGAAACCGTTCTTGCGCCATACTGGGCCATCTCTTTCGCCGTTTAATGCCTGGATCATGCTAAAGGGCCTAGAGACACTGCGTTTGCGGGTCGATCATCAAAGTGCGGCGGCGAAAGATATTGCAGAATGGATGAGTGAACAGAGCGTTGTTAAAACCGTTCTCTACCCCGAGCTCGAAAGCCATCCACAAGTTAACCTTTGCCAAAAGCAGATGAGTGCAGGCGGCACCATGGTGACCTTTGAGGTGGATGGCGAACGAGATGTGGCCTTTGATATTTTGCGCCGTCTTCAAGTCATCGATATTTCAAACAATTTAGGTGATTCAAAGTCACTGATTACCCATCCAGCCTCCACCACCCACCGCAATCTGGGCGAAGAGGGCCGTGCCGCTGTAGGCATTACAGAATCGATGCTGAGATTGTCGGTCGGCCTTGAGGATATTGATGATCTGAAGGAAGATCTGGCGCAGGCACTGTCTGCTTAGCTCTTATAAACCTCGTCTGGATCAAAAAGCTTTTCATTGTCCGTAATTGTCAGGGTTTTTCCGTCTTTTCCAACGGTCCGGTAAAAACACGAACGCCGCCCCGTGTGGCAAGCTGCGCCACCTTTTTGTTCGACGCGCACCAATAGAACGTCTTGGTCGCAATCAGTGCGCATTTCGATAATTTTTTGGGTGTTACCGGAGCTTTCTCCTTTGTGCCAAATTTTTTGACGTGAGCGGGAGAAGTAGTGAACCTCACCAGTATCGAGAGAAAGCTTAAGTGCGTCCTCATTCATGTAGGCGAACATGAGAACATCGCCTGTTATGGCGTCGCTTGTGATGACTGGCAGCAGGCCATCTGCGGAGAATTTTGGTGAGAAGCTTGTGCTTTCCTCAACAGAGGACATGGCGGTTACATGGTGCTTGTGCGCACCAGCTCCAGAAACCGGGCTTGCAGCGCCACGTCTTCTTTAAAGATGCCGGTGAATTTTGTGGTGATCGTTGAAACATTACGCTTCTGAATGCCGCGCAATGACATGCACTGGTGCACGGCGTCGATCATTATAGCCGACCCTTTTGGTGCGAGCGCTTCTTCAATTGCATCGCTTACTTGAGCGGTCATGGTCTCTTGCGTCTGAAGACGGCGTGCATAAATCTCAACAACGCGCGCAAGTTTAGAGATGCCTACAACCCGGTCAGTCGGGAAATAAGCGATATGTGCTTTGCCGATAAACGGGATTACGTGATGTTCGCAGTGAGAGTTAAAATCGATATCGCGCAGCATCACGATATCATCGTAGCCACCAGCCTCTTCAAAGGTGCGCGACAGCACGGCGACCGGGTCTTCATCGTAACCCGAAAAGAATTCGCGATAGGCTTTTACAACGCGTTTTGGCGTGTCCAAAAGGCCTTCGCGGTCAGGGTCATCCCCAGACCACGCGATAAGCGTGCGCACCGCTTGTTTTGCCTCTTCTTCGGTAGGCATTTTGCTGATTTTGTCACTTTCAACGACTGCGTCCATCGCGCAACTTCCTTAAATTATTCAACAGACTAAATGTGCCTGCCGCTGGCGTTCCTTATCACGGGGATCATGTCGCCTGCAACACATTGATGAAGCCCGTTTGTATGACTATATAGAGGTCATATTGTGATTGAACGCCTGAATTGCCATAGTGTCCAGCATGTTGAACGAAATTTACAATAAAAAGATCCTTCAGTTTGCCGCAGATATCCCACATCTCGGCAGGCTTGATGCGCCTGACGCCACGGCCAAGGCACATTCTAAGCTATGTGGCTCAAAAGTAACCGTCGATCTTAGTATGAAAGATGGCACAGTCAGTGCATTCGCCCACGATGTTAAGGCATGTGCGCTCGGCCAGGCCTCATCGTCGATTATGGCGCGACATGTGATCGGCTCAACACCAGAAGAATTGCGCGAAGTGCGCGATCAAATGAACGCCATGTTGAAGGATGGGGGCGATGCGCCAACCGGTAAATGGGCTGATCTTGAGGTGCTTATCCCGGTGCGCGATTTTAAAGCGCGCCATGCATCAACACTTCTTACATTCGATGCCGTCGTCGATGCGGTAAATCAAATTGAGGCTGGCGTGCCAGAGGCAAGTGCAGCAAGCTAACGCGCCAAATCCTGGATTAATCGCTCGCGCGATGATGGCGCTCATTCGCGTTTACCAACTCACACTTTCCGCGATCATGGGGCGCACGTGCCGCCATGTGCCCAGCTGCTCGGCATATGCAAAAGAGGCGATTGAGATACACGGCGCATGGGCCGGTGTTTGGTTAGGGTTGTTCAGAGTTCTGCGCTGTAACCCGTGGGGAACTCACGGCATCGATAACGTTCCAGATGAGGTGCCGCGATATGATCCATTGATCTGGCGCTACTGGAAATATGGCCAAAACCCTATGGCAGAATAGCCAGCGCAACGACAAGCACCATTGCGACAGCCATTCCTATATTAATTGCGAACTGCACGTTGTCGGGCAGGTCCAGGCGCTTGAGACCAACCCCCGCCCACAACCACACCAAGTGCACCGGTATCCACACTGCGTTCATGATGGCGAACTTGATGAGGGTTTCAATGAACAGATTGTCTGGCCAAAACGGGAAGCCTGTAAACAGCGTGGTGTTCACAGCATAGGCTTTCGGATTAATCGCCTGCAGCGCAATGCCGCCCATCAACCCGGGCGGCCGCGCTTTCTCGATGAACCTGATTTGAGCGCCTGCTGTGGCGATACGAAAAGCGAGATAAAGCAAATATGCAGCCGAGGCGACAAGCAGAACGGTGCGCAATACGGGCACCGAAAATACAATCGCTGCCAGCCCAGAAACAACCGCGAGCGCCACCAGATTGGTGCCGATGAAAAGGCCGGTAAGGAAAATCAGGCCAGGACGGTACCCAAATGCCGATCCAACGCCTGCCGTGGTGAGAACACCAGGTCCTGGCGTGATGATCATGAAAAAGAGAGCAGTCGCGAAGGTTAGCATCAGCACACTTATGTGCAAAATTGCGCGCGAATGCAATGTGTCGTAATTTAATTTGTTATGCAAAAAATATAATAAAAACGCACGATTGGTGGGGTGTATGTTTAACCAGGCCTGCGCCGAAATTTGGGAGGGTTTAAATTGCCCGAAGAAACAACTTTACCGAAGCCCGTTCAAGACACACTCGACGAGGTTGCACGCGTTAAAAAGAAAATTGAAGAACTTGGTAAAATTGGCGCATAGACGCTCTAATCACAGCGCTCAATGGTGCGCTTGCCGAAGCACTCGGCATCGTTAATGAAAAGC
>JBPCVX010000106.1:0-5737 GCA_051010095.1 Hyphomicrobiales bacterium | reverse complement strand
GGATGATTATCAGCAACCCACTATGGATGCAGCTATCGAGGAAGAATTAGATGCCTTTGTGGAACGCCGTATTGCAGAAGGTGGTGCGCCAGTCGATTTTTAGAGTGTTGCCGGAGAATTGGTAAATTTCTGCACATTCTTGACAAAACACCCCCGCACGGTGCGATAATCAAATTCTGACCGCAGGAGGAGAAACGTCATGAATGTCGCAGGAATCCTAAAAGAAAAAGGCAATGCCGTTGAAACCGTGAAACCGGATACGCTACTGAGTGAAGCAGCCAACACGCTTGCGGAAATGCGCATTGGCGCTTTGGTTGTTACCGATGATAACGGCGCGATTGCTGGAATTTTATCAGAGCGCGATATGGTGCGTGCAGTTTCCACGCGCGGCGCCGCCTGCCTAACGTGCACGGCGTCAGAATTCATGACCTCACCAGTGGTAACTTGTGGAACACAGGAATCTGTTGCTGGCCTGATGGAAATTATGACGGCAAATAAATTCCGTCATCTTCCTGTTGTCGAAGATGGCGAACTTCTTGGAATTGTGTCGATTGGAGATGTTGTAAAGCGCCGTATCGCGGAAGCTGAATTTGAAGCAGAAGAAATGAAGCGGTATATCGCATCAAATTGAGTGAACAAAGCTCGGGGCTGGGAAGGCCAATTTTGTAAAGCTGAGTGAACGTGAACGTTTTTCGAGTTGCTTTTTATGCCTGCGCGGTTTTGGGCGTTGGCACAATCTGGTCCAGCGCTTCGGCTGACGCTGGCAAATCATCGTTCCAAAAAATTGCAAAGCGTGAAGCCGTGCGCCAAGGCGTGCCGTACGAACTCGTCGATGCGGTAATGTTTGTAGAAAGCCGTTATAAAAAATCAGCACGCGGCGCTGCAGGTGAAGTGGGTTTGATGCAGATAATGCCGCCCACCGCCCGGTTGCTCGGGTTCAAGGGAACGCGCGCACAACTTGAACACCCAGAAAACAATATCAGACTTGGAACGAACTATCTCGCGTCAGCGTGGCGCAAAGGCGGCAAGGATATCTGCACAGCCGTGATGAAGTACCGTGCAGGCCATGGCGAAAGCAGGTTCTCTGTGCGCTCGGTTGAGTATTGCAAAAAGGTACGCAAGCGCCTGCGGATCGCCGGCTATCCCGTCACGGGAAAAGTGCCAAAAGCAACATTTGGCTTTCGCAGCGGCGGGTCTTCACGCGGCTCCCGCACCAACAAATGCTTTGCACGCGTGGTCCAACCTGGCCCGCGTTATGGCCAATGTATTCCTCTCGCGACCCTCATCAAACTCGGCCTCGTTGTGAAGAAAAAGAATTAACCAGCGCAATACCTAGGCATCTGACAGCCAACGAGCTGGGGTATCAAGCTCGGGACGGAAATACACAATCATGCGGCCATCACGCCCAGCTTGCGCTCTATCACGCCATGGTGCAACGCCATGTAAGGCCAAACGATGCACCAGATAAGCCTCGCCAGGCTTTGCGTTTATCTCAACACGCTTGCACACCTCAAAAACCTGCTGTCTTGCAGAATGATATATATTAGTTAAATCTATTTCTCTCCAATTTTCTGGAGGGTGTCTCTCATATTCCGTTAAAAACGCCTCACGCATAACCTCATGAGAGCCTTCCCAAACCACAAAAGGGGCAGCACCTTCACCCACCTCAACCAGAGGGATACCAAGCAGAAATCCATGCTGTTCGCGCAAATGCCGACGCCTCTGTGGTCCCTCTGCGTGCAGACCATCGCCATGGGCAGCATCCCGTTTCACCCGGTAGCGAAATGCCGCCTCGCTCTCTTGCTCCATGGGTTTTGGGTAGCCTGGATAACACACTGAAATTTGTGCTTTATCCCATGAAAAACCCAACAAATTTAGCTCATTAGAGATGAAGTCGATAACCGCACCCCTGAGCGCGGGACCCGCAGGCAAAGTGCCATCTTCATCATTCTCTAGCGCGTTAACGCCGGCAAACCAGGTGCCGCCACAACGATACCATTGAGCATGTTCATCTGCCACCACTGCCTTGCGAGCGTGTGGAAGGGCATGTTCAACCCAGGCCGCAAGAGCTTCATCAAATGTGAACCAGCACCAGCCTTTTTCGAAGAAGTCTTCACTCAACTTAAGGTTCACCTATTCCGCAATTACAAAACACTTACCCGGCGAAGAAAGGCATTTGCGTAAGAGTGTTGCAATAGAAATTTCTTTCGACACTGCCAAATGCTTTGCTTGCGCGTGTCCCGAAATCAACCCATATACAAGCACTTTCTAACCCTTTTCCGCCAGTAAAACGAAAGCTCGCCCTGTCACCTTGATTAAATTATGCGCTGTAAATTGCTTTTAGCTTCGCGCCTTGCTTGAATAGCGCAAGATGAGTACCACATAGCCATTGAGAGTGAGGGGCACGCCCCCAAAACAAATTACAAGCGGGAGAGCAAACCTATGTATAAAACAATCATGGTGCCAATCGATTTGTCACATGCCGACAAAGGGGCGGCAATGATCGACGTTGCAAAAAACATGAACACGACAAACGACGCGCGGATAGTGTTGCTCAACGTCGTGCCAGAACTCCCGACCTACATGGCGGAACAACTTCCCAAAGATGTGATTGCAGACAGCCGCACTGCAGCGCAAAAACAATTGCAAGAAATTGCTGATAAGTCAGGCGTCAAGTGTGAAACAATTACCAAGATTGGGCACGCCTACCGCACAATTCTGGAGACCGCGGAAGATGAAAGCGCAGATCTGATTATTATCGCATCGCATCAGCCTGGCATTCAGGATTACTTCCTGGGATCAACCGCAGCACGCGTTGTGCGCCATGCAACATGTTCGGTTCTGGTGACCCGCTAACGCCAGTAGCGCGCTTATGAAACTTGCTCATGATTGACCTTGACCGGGCAGCGATTGAAACACGCTTTGCATTTCAAAAGGCATTGGGCGCGGTCGAGGACGCTTATATCGCCTCTGCCGAGGCGCGCGTAACCTCGCCGCCCGTCGGGCATATTGCTTTTGATGATGCGAATGGTGATTGCCACATCAAGTATGGTCATATTCATGGCGATGGAATTTTTGTCATTAAGATTGCTACGGGATTTTACGACAACACCAAAAAAGGTCTGCCAAGTTCCAATGGCATGATGTTGGCATTCTCAGCTGAAACCGGTGCGCCAATAGCGATTTTGCGCGATGAGGGTTGGCTTACTGATATGCGCACGGGCCTTGGCGGGGCGTTGGCAAGCATAGCACTTGCCCGGAACGATTTCACGAACGTACTTATAGTCGGCGCGGGGCTGCAATGTGCCTTTCAGGCAGAGTGTTTGCAAAAATTGGTGCCCGATCGCCGATTGGCATTTTCGATTTGGAATCGCAATGTGCAAGGTGCTAGTGAAGCTGCGGCTAAATTACATGATAGCGCGATTAATGCAGACGCGGTCAACGATCTGAAGTCCGCGTGCGGTGCAACCGATGTGATCATCACTACCACGCCATCTCGTGAAGCGCTGATTAAACACGAATGGATTAAACCGGGCACGCACATTACGGCGATTGGGGCGGATTCTCCGGGCAAGCAAGAGCTCGACGCAGCGCTTGTCGCAAGCGCTGATCTGTTGGTGTGCGATTTGAAAAGCCAGGCGCTCGACCATGGCGAGTTTCAGCATGCTTTCCTGGCAGGCGACATCTCTACTTATCAGGTGATTGAGCTGGGAGACGTGTTGTCTAATGCTCATCCAGGCAGGATCAATGACAAACAAATTACACTTGCAGATCTTACAGGTATTGCCGCACAGGATATTGCGATTACAGTATCGATCTTACAATCACAATAAGAATGCCTGCAGCTATGACCCCATCACAGAGTGTTCACGACACAGCGGAACGCGCAACTGAGGCCCGCAACCGAATCAGTCGCCAAATTCTTGAAACTCCCTTATTGCATTCGCGTGTGCACGAAGAACTCTCTTTCAAAGCAGAAAATCTGCAAGGTACTGGTTCTTTCAAGCTTAGGGGTGCTGCCTCAAAACTCTCCTCTCTTCCAGCAGATACGCCGTTGATAACTGCCTCTTCTGGTAATCACGGCATGGCGTGCGCGCAAGCCGCGCGGGCAACCGGCCACACCCTGACTGTTGTGCTTCCGCAGAACGTGGTTGGTGAGAAGTTGGAAGGTATTAAGCAGCGCGGCGCCAAGGTCATCCTTCATGGCAGCGACCCCGGAAAAGCAGAACTGCACGCGCGCGAATGTGCCCACAATGGCGAATTTGTCTACGTTTCCCCGTATAACGATCAAGAGGTGATCGCCGGACAAGGCACAATTGGACTTGAGCTGTTGGAACAGGCCCAGCGCATCGACAATGTATTCATTTCGATGGGTGGCGGTGGTTTGATTGCTGGAATTGGCGCTGTGCTCAAAGAAGCCTCACCTCATACGCGCATCATTGGTGTGGCCGCAGAGAACTCTGCCGCTCTCGCCGCCTCAATCGACGCTGGCAAGGTGGTCGAAACGCAGCACCTTGAAACCTTAGCAGATGGCGTTGCGGGCGGAGTTGATGAAGGTTCTATTACACTGCCCCTCGCGATGGATGTGGTGGATGAAATTGTGCATTGCTCGGAAGTGGAAATTGCTAACGCCCTGAACATTCTTGCCTGGCAGGAGAAACAGCTTGTTGAAGGTGCAGCCGGTTTGGCCCTGGCGGGTTATCTCAAAGGTGGTGAGAAATATAAAAAACAAGAAAATATTGTTTTATTGTGCGGTGCGAACTTCGACGCTGAGAAGATGAAAAAGGTATTGGGCATGGGAACACCAGATGCAGGAATACGATGAGTTTGCGGAAACCTACCAACACTGGACAGAAGCCGAGAGCGCTTATCGGGCAATAGAAATCTACTCGTTTTTCTCGGTATTGGGTGTTGTGAAGGGACTGGATATTCTTGACCTCGCCTGCGGAGAAGGCCGCACAGCGCGCATGTTGGCGGATGCTGGTGCAAAGTCTGTACTTGGTGGAGATGTCTCCCATGAAATGGTGAGGTTGGCGAAAGAGCAAAACCGCCACTCGACGGCATTGCCTGATCTCAAATTTATCCAACTGGACGCCAGTGATGCAAATTTTCAACTCGATCGGGCCGTCGATGTGGTCACGGCCATGTATCTGTTCCACTACGCCTCAACTTTATCAGCACTTCAACGTATGTGCGATCTGATCTCGCGCAACCTCACGCCTGGTGGTCGTTTTGTTACCTATACAATTTCGCCTGACTATGATTTCAATGTTTTCGATCCACGTCTGATGGAGAGATGTGGCTTTGACTACAACGTTGTCGACGGCAATCACTGCACGCTTAACATCGCAAGCGACAAAGTCGATATCTGGCAGTGGGACCGAGATACACATGAAGAATGTATGCGCACAGCAGGATTAGTGGAGGTAAAGTGGCAACCCTTAAAAGCGCCTCCCGAGGCTACAGAAATCCAAAGCGAGATGGAGTTTTATCTGAAAAACCCAAGCTGCATTGTGTTGAGCGCTGTGAAGCCAGCCTAATCTGCCTGCCCACCTAGCTTGATTCACACGTGCGCTTACATGCGGTCAATAACTTTTGCAGGCCACGGCTTGCCACCACCAGGCGGGATGAAGGTGACCGCGTCACCCTCGCCTATCACATCATAGCACGACCACTCGCGCTGCGGCGGCCATTGCGAGAAATATTGATCACCGTCAGCTCGCCAGCTGCCGATCTC
>JBPCVX010000105.1:0-4796 GCA_051010095.1 Hyphomicrobiales bacterium | reverse complement strand
ACAGGATCGACAGTGACAATTGGCAGAATAGGTAAAAGATCCGCGCAGCCTGTAGCGCACGGCGCCGCACATGCACCCGCCATCATGGATTTCACCAGCTCGTGTCATCTCCACCTCAATTTATAATTTTTTCGAACATCTCCTTGCGCACGCACATCAAAAAAGAACGTTCCGCATTTCCTGTATCTCACGTATTTTCGGTAATTCTTGACCATGGACACTCAAAATGCGACTCAATAAAACTAAAGAACTGTTAGGAAAATTTACATATGAACTGGACTGACGTCCCTTCATTAAATGCCTTGAAAGCGTTTTCGGTGCTTGCGAAAACTGGCAACTATTCTCGTGCCGGCACCCAATTAAATGTGACGCACGCAGCCATCCTTCAGCAAGTCAAAGCTCTGGAAGAGTGGTTTGACGCCCAGCTCGTGACACGATCTGGACGTGGTGTCGTGTTAACACGGGAAGGCGAAACGCTGGCGCGCGAGTTGGAAGCAGGGTTTGCGCGCATTCATGAAGGCGTGCAGATGCTGGCCGGAGTGGATAGCTCACTTCCCGTGCAAGTAACAATGTCTCCAGCATTTGCGGTGAAATGGCTGATGCCGCGAATTGTGGATTTCCAGTCACGATTTCCAGACATCACTCTATTGCTAAACCCAACTGGCCGGATGATCAGTCTAGGTCCCGATGGACCAGATTTAGCCATAAGATATGGGCGACATGACTGGAACATTGCTGAGCCAGACATCCTTATTGATCTTGACCTGGTCGTCGTTGGGACACCTGACCTTATAGGAAGGCATAAGATTGCCAGCCCCCATGATCTTATCCACGTCCCCTGGCTGCAGGAATTTGGCACCAGCGAAGCAACCGACTGGTTTGCGCGCCATAACATTACGCTTGAGCACCCTTTGACCATAACCCATATGCCCGGAAATCTGATTGTTGATGAGATCAAGCGCGGAAACGCCGTTACCTACACAACACGGCAATGGTTCGAGCAGGAAATCTCATCGGGAGAACTTGTGGAACTCTTTCCAGAGGAAGACGCAGGCTTTTTCTACATCCACACCCGCCCTGGAAAAAAGCGCAAAGCGGTTCGCGTGTTTACCGATTGGCTAAAACAGCAATCTCGTGGGGTTTTCTGAGTTAATTAAGCAGCCTTTGCGCGTTATCGAAACACTCAAGGTTGCGCCGCTTTGCGCGATGGCGAAATCCTGCGTTCGCGAAACCGCTCGATCACAATGTAAAGCACGGGCACAAATACCAGGCTGAGAAGTGTCGCAACAATCATGCCGCCGAATACGGCCGTACCCAGGGAGTGGCGCGCGCTTGCGCCAGCACCTGTTGCGATCACCAATGGCAGCACACCGAATATGAAAGCAAATGCTGTCATGATGATCGGGCGCAGCCTTATCCGTGCCGCCTCTTGCGCCGCGACCACAACGGACAGCCCCTGTTGCCGGCGCCGGCGCGCAAACTCGACCATCAAAATTGCACTTTTTGAGGCGAGCCCGATTAGCATGACCAGCCCGACCTGACAGTAAATATCATTATCTAATCCCCGCAGCCATTGCGCACAAAGAGCGCCTAATATGGCAAGCGGAACCGCAAGAAGCACCATCAGCGGCATAGTCCAGCTTTCATATTGCGCTGCCATGAACAAAAACGCGAAGATCAGTGCTAATGCGAATACAATCGGTGCCTCATTGCCTGCTTTGATTTCCTGGAAGGCGTTGCCTGTCCACTCATAGCCGAAATTGTTTGGCAAAACGCTCTCGGAGAGCTTCTCCATCGCGAGAATTGCTTCACCAGAGCTGTAACCATCATTGGCCCCGCCATTTATCGCCACCGAACGGAAGAGATTGTAGTGATTGATCGTGCGCGCACCGACGCGCCGCTCAACATTTATCAGACCATCAAGCGGCACCATCTCTTCATGTTTGTTGCGCACATAAATCTTGCCGATGTCCTCACTGGTTTCGCGCGCACCAGAATCTGCCTGCAAGTACACTTGATAAACACGCCCATAGAGATTGAAATCGTTCACATACATTGAACCCAAATAAGTCTGCAGCGCATTGAAAACGTCATCTATCTGAATACCTTGCGTTATTGCCTTGTCGCGGTCCAGATCGATATGCCTTTGAGGTGTGCTGGCTGAGAATTGCGAGAACAATCCCTTCAGTTGCGGCATGGCATTGCCGTCTTTGACCGTTTCATTGGCCACCTCTTCGAGCACCTGCAAGGAGCCACCGACATAATCCTGCAACTCAAACTGAAACCCGCCTGTTGGCGACAATCCAAAAATTGGCGGTGGGTTGAGCGCCACAGCAGATATTCCTGGAAGTGCTGCAAACTTGGCCTGTACGCGCGACATGATTTCGGTCACGTTTTCATCTTTTCCTTTGCGCGCATCCCAGGTTTTCAACACTGGAAATAATGTGCCCACATTCGGCGCACTGGTGTTGGTAAGAAAATCAAAACCGGTAAACCGCACAACCGCCTTAACGCCCATTTCTGCAGCCAGGATAGTGTGCACTTTGGCGCTCGATTTCTCCGTCTCGCTGAGCGATGTTCCCTCAGGCGTGTGCATAGAAACAATGAAATAGCCCTGATCTTCGTTTGGGATGAACCCGGTGGGAACAACTGTAAACATGTACCAGGTGGCGCCCAGCAAACCCAGAAACACAACGCTGACAGGCGCCCAATGCCGCCCCAAGGCGCCCACCAAACGCTCATAACGCGCGGTCAGTGATTTGAAACCACGTTCAAACCCGGCACCCAGCCGGTTTTGCTTTCTTTTCTTGCCATCAAGCAGCAACGCACAAAGTGCCGGGCTCAATGTCAACGCGTTGAGCGTCGATATCGCTACAGCCGATGCGATCGTGAGCGCAAATTGCTGATAAAGTTTCCCTGCAATCCCGGGGATAAATGCCACGGGAATAAAAACCGCCATAAGCACAAGTGAGGTCGCGATGATCGGCCCGGTGACTTGCTCCATGGCCTTGCGTGCCGCACGCTTGGGATCGGTCTCACCTTCTTCCATATGACGCGAGACGTTCTCGACCACCACAATCGCATCATCAACCACCAGACCAACGGCCAGAACAAGCCCGAATAAGGTCAATAGATTGATCGAAAACCCCCACGCATACATTAGCGCAAAAGTGCCGATCAGACATACAGGGATTGTGATTGCGGGGATAAGCGTTGCGCGAAAACTTTGCAAGAAAACGATGATGACAAGCACGACAAGAAAGATCGCCTGCAGGAGGGTGTAAAGAACCTCCTTGATGGCTGCCCGATCGAAATTGGTCGTGTCATAAATGATCTGGTACTCAAGCCCCTTCGGAAAATCTTGAGACAGCCGTTCCATTATTGTGCGTACGTCTGCCGCCAAATCTAGTGCATTAGCACCCGGCAACTGCATGACACCAAGGCCAACTGTTGGCTGCCCATCAATAGACGCTACTGATGAATAGTCCTCAGCGCCAAGCTCTATGCGCGCAATGTCCTTGAGCCGCACAACAGATGTTTGTTCACCAGCACGGACAATGATATCGCCAAATTGTTCGACAGTTTTCAACCGCCCTTGCGTTGTCAGCGTGTATTGAAATTTTTGGCTCTCGGGCGCCGGAGGTTGGCCAAGCGCGCCGGCTGCCACTTGTATGTTTTGCTGGCTTACCGCATCAAACACATCGCCCGTTGTGATGCCCAAATTCCCAAGCTTTGCCGGATCGAGCCAACGCCTGGAATACGCTTCAGTGCGTTCGTGATGTGAATTTCTGCGTAGTTGGAAATAAACAAATCATCGAATGTGCCGTCTGGCGACATCAGGTTGATGCCGAGCGTAAGCTCGCTTGATTGCTTGCTAACGGTAGTGCCCTGACGCACAACATCATCGGGCAGTTGAGCTTGCGCGATCGCCACCCGGTTACGCACCTCGACGGCAGCGATATCGAGATCATAGCCTTCTTGGAATGTAACAACGATATTTGAAGCACCACTGTCTGAGCTAGTTGAAGAAATATAGACCATGCCTTCAACGCCATTAATCTGCTCTTCCAAGGGCGTTGTGACACTTTTTTCGACAACTTCAGCACTTGCGCCTGGATAGCTCGTAGAGACGTTGACGGTTGGCGGAACGACCTGCGGAAATTCACCCACCGGCAACAGATAAATGGAGATGAGTCCTGCAACCATGATCACAATGGCGATCACGCTGGCAAAAATCGGCCTGTTGATGAAGAAGTTCGCGATCATGGGCCCAGTGCAGACTTCTCGGCGTGCACACCGCAAGCCACCAAATCTTGCGCACCGCCGCTACCCACCTGAAGCCTCCCCAGTTTTCTGGGATTTCTTCACATCAATTTGCACCTTACTTCCCGCTCGCACGCGTTCTTGGCCTTTGGTGACAACTTGTTCACCTGGGTTGAGGCCTTCTTCAATGACCCGTACGCCCTTATAGCGGCGCCCGGCTTTGACGCGCTTGAGCGCAACCGTGCCGTTTTCTGCAACAGTTAGAACAAAGCTGCCGACTTGATCTTGCTGAACGGCTTCTTCGGGCACCGTCAATACATCGGACTGATCTTCGAGTTGCACATCAACGTTTGCAAACTGCCCCGGACGCAGTGACTTGTCGGGATTTGGAAAGGTAATTCGTACCGTTATGGTGCCCGTGTTTGGATCCACTTTCGGGCTGATAAAATCGATACTGCCCTTATGAGAGTGTTCGGACCCATCTACCAGAAACAGCTTAATGGGAAGCTTGCCATTTTGTTTTTGATGGCGCT
>JBPCVX010000104.1:0-2511 GCA_051010095.1 Hyphomicrobiales bacterium | reverse complement strand
CATGTGGCGCTTGTTCTTGGTGAAACACATGGGCATCTGGGCCAATCCGCAGTTCTGACCGAGGTGTACAACCGTATCGAAGGCGATGCGCCACCCGTTGATCTGGGGCAGGAAAAGGCGGCAGGTGATTTTATTCTCTCCAATCGCACGCTCATCAAGGCCTGTACGGACCTGTCGGATGGTGGTCTTGCGCTGGCTGCATTCGAAATGGCTGAAGCCGCTGGCGTTGGGGTCTGTTTGGATGCCAACGACACAGCAATGCTCTTTGGTGAAGATCAGGGCCGTTAGCTCATTGCCTGCAACTTTGATCAGGCCGAAGCGTTGATGATTGCTGCAGGTCCGGCCGGGGTGTCACTGACATCCGTAGGAAAATTTACTGGTGATCAGGTTCGGTTTGGCGCTTCCAGCACGCCCCTAGAGGAATTAGGCTCCATTTACCGGAGCGCCTTTGCCGAAGCAGTCGCGTGATTTGCGGATAGGTTTGGCTGACAGGGCGTTCGCCTTGTTATATTGCGGCCATCAACCTTGCCTTTTCGCCAGCGTCGTCCGGGCGTGATATGGCATCGGCAAGGGCCTCTAGTGAGGCAATGGAGTGACCCGCGCGAAAGCTATCCACATGCGGTAGCATCGCAGCGATGCCTCGCGCTTTAGGGGCAAAACCGTCCCATCGCAGCAGTGGGTTTAGCCAGATCAACCGGCGCGCGGATAAATGCAGACGTTCCATCTGACGCGCAAGATGATCCGTGTCATCCCGGTCCAGCCCGTCTGTAATAAGCAGGACCACCGCGCCTTGCCCCATCACACGCCGCGACCAATCTCTATTGAAAGCTTCAATACAAGCTCCGATCCGCGTGCCTCCCTCCCAGTCCTGCGCCTCTGCACCAGCCGCTGCCAATGCTGCGTCCACGTCACGCTGATTGAGATGGCGGGTAATATTTGTCAGCCGGGTTCCGAAGGTAAATGCATGTACCTTGGCCCAACCTGCCCCCTTTTCATTAGCTACAGCATGCAGAAAATGCAGCACGATCCGGCTGTACTGGCTCATCGAGCCGGAAATATCACACAGTACGACAAGATTGGGCCATCGCGGTCTGGGGCTTTTGAGTGCAATTTGGTGCAATTCTCCCCCCTGCCGCATGGCTCTACGCAATGTGTGGGCAGGATCAACATGTGCACCGCGTAAGCTGGCTTGCGACCTGCGCGATAAGATGGGTTTGACCGGCAAATTCAGTTTCTTAAGCATGCGTTTGGCTTCCGCCATCTCCGCAGTGCTCATTTGCTCAAAATCCAGCGTTCGTAAGCGTTCATGTGAAGACATGGTCAAGCTAGCATCCACCTCGACCAATGTTTCCTCACCTGTCTCATGATCGTTTTTTTTCGGCGCTTCGGCCCCGTCCAGCAATGCCTCCGCGGCGCGTTTCTCGGCAGACTGGGCTGACCTGTCCTCCTGAACACCGCGCACCGCCGGGATCATCATAGACATCATGTGCTCTAGATAGCGTGGGTCACGCCAATAGAGCCGGAACACTTGTGCAAAAACGCGCCTGTGCTCCGGCCGGTTCACAAAACAGGCGTGCAGCGTCCAAAAAAAGTCGCGCTTTTCGCTAAAGCCAGCGGCCTCAACAGCGCGAATGGCATCTATCACCCGTCCCGGGCCGATGGGCAAGCCCGCGCGGCGCAAAGCCCGAGCAAAATGCGTGATATTGCCCGCGAGTTTCGGATTGTCGGGCAGATCTAACGGTAAATACTCCGGCATGCTTAACCCAAAGGTTGGATCGAAGCGGCGCTAAGTCGACGCATTTTGCCCATCAGGCTGGCTCTAACGAAGACTTCGCTTCGTCCAGAATGCGTTTGGCTTCCGAGCCTTGTAGCTTCTGAATGTCATCTTGATACTTAAGAATTGCTCCCAATGTATCTGCTATCACTTCCGGGCTCAGGTTAATCACGTCAAGCGCCAGTAGGCATTTGGCCCAATCGATGGTCTCAGCAACCCCGGGTTTTTTGAACAAATCTTCGGTACGTAATGCCTGAACAAAAGCGACAACTTCGCGGCTAAGCGCTTCAGCAGCTTCTGGTGCACGCGCGGTGAGAATCTCCATTTCCCTATCAAAATCAGGATAATCCACCCAATGGTAAAGACACCGTCTTTTAAGTGCATCGTGTACCTCCCGCGTCCGGTTTGAGGTCAGGATCACGATGGGTGGTTCCGGCGCTTTTATGGTTCCGAGTTCAGGAATCGTCACCTGAAAATCACTCAGCGCTTCAAGCAAGAACGCTTCAAATGGCTCATCCGTCCGATCAAGCTCGTCGAGCAGCAATACGGGCGCCCCGTTCTCATCCGGTCGCATGGCCTGCAGTAAAGGACGCTCAATCAGATAGTCATCGCTGAAAAGCTCCTGCTGCAATGCTTCCCGAGACGCTGACTGGGCGGCTTCCGCCGTACGGATCGCGACCATTTGCGCTGGGAAATTCCATTCATAGACCGCTGTAGCCGCGTCCAGACCTTCATAG
>JBPCVX010000103.1:0-8446 GCA_051010095.1 Hyphomicrobiales bacterium | reverse complement strand
ACCCAAAACGCACAGCAACACGCCAAAGTACTGCGACACCACCAAACCGATGCCGAAGGGTTGCTCTGGTATTACTTGCGTAAAAAACAACTCGGGGGATATAAATTTAGACGACAAAAACCGATTGGCAATTACATTGTCGATTTTGCTTGTATGTCATCGAAGGTAGTGGTGGAGCGAGATGGAGGACAACACGCAGATAATCAAATTTATGATCAACAACGTGATCAGTACTTGCAGGATGCCGGATTTAAAGTATTAAGGTTCTGGAATAATGAGGTTTTTGAACACTGTTTTGGGGTATTGGAGGTTATTTATGATCATTTGGTCCCCCCACCGGATCAGCACGAGGCTAACGCCTCTACTTCTCCGACTCCCCCTCAAGGGGGGGAGTGATTAGATCGCCACGCCGCCAAAGTGCTAGAGACCCTGCAAGACAAAGTGCAGAATACAGCCTGATACTGGCGCTAGATTGGGGCCATGCGCTACAGCACTTTTCAGCCCTAAATCCTGCGCTTGCAATGATTCATTGAGCTCTGAAACCTCTGGCCCTAACACGAAGTATCTTAGCCAAGTAACGAGCGGTTCCAGCACACCTACAATATTGTCAAAAGAGCAGCGCCACACTATGCAGAAACTCATGGGGACACATATAGAAAGTGAATCATGAGCGACAGTGATATCAAATCCCTGAGTGCCTTGGTATGGTCTATCGCAGAGATCCTTCGAGGGGACTTCAAAGAGTTTGAATACGGCAAAGTTGTTCTTCCGTTTGTTGTCCTGCAGCGTCTCGACTGTATTCTTGAAGGTACTAAATCACAGGTGCTGAAACGCGCGGCGTCGCTTCCCCAGGCTATGGATGATGAGGCAAGAGACAGCATCCTATTTGCGACTGCTGGCCCGAACTTTAAGGTCTATAACCAATCTCTATTCACCTTTGAGTCGCTTCGTGGGCAGGATGCTATAGACATTCACCGAAACCTGATCGACTACGTTAATAAGTTCTCTGCCAATGTGCGAGACATATTCCTTGAGAAATTCCTGTTTATTGACCAACTGAAACGCCTCAATGATGCGGGGTTGCTGTATCAGGTCTTCGAAAAATTTGCTCGGGTAGACCTCCATCCTGACACCATCTCCAATTTAGAGATGGGCTATCTGTTTGAGGAACTACTCCGAAAATTTTCGGAAATCTCCAATGAGACAGCAGGTGAGCACTATACCCCTCGTGAGGTCATTCGACTGATTGTCTCGTTGCTATTAGTGAACGACAAAGATGCTCTGACCGGTTCAGGCGTAATTCGTCAGATCTATGACCCCGCGGCAGGCACAGGGGGCATGCTCGCCATCGCCGAAATGGAGATGACGGCACTTAACCCCCGCATACGGGTTGAACTATTCGGGCAGGAACTGAATCCAGAGTCCTTTGCAATTTGCAAATCCGACATGCTGGTCACCAGCCACAATCCAGAGAACATCGCCTTTGGCAACACCCTTACGCAGGATGCCCATCAGGATAAGTCGTTTCACTACATGCTTTCTAATCCGCCTTACGGCGTGAAATGGGAAAAGTATCAAGACTCGATTAAGGCAGAAGCACAAGAACAGGGCATGTCCGGCCGGTTTGGTGCGGGTCTGCCTCGCATCTCGGACGGTCAGTTGCTGTTCCTGCAGCACATGATCTCGAAGATGCGCAACGACGAGGCCGGGTCTCGCATCGGTATCGTCATGAACGGGTCACCCTTGTTCACCGGTGGTGCGGGTTCCGGTGAGAGCGAGATACGTCGGTGGATGTTAGAACAGGATTGGATCGAGGCAATCATCGCTCTGCCCACAGATCTTTTCTACAATACCGGTATTCAGACCTATGTTTGGTTGCTGACCAATCGGAAGCCCGTCGAACGGCGGGGCACCGTCCAACTGATCGACGCATCCGGTGATCGGTTCTGGAAATCGATGCGCAAGTCGCTGGGTTCAAAGCGTCGGGAGATACCTCAGGAAGCAACCGATGACATTGCTCGTATTTATTCGGAGATGCTCAGTAATGGTTCGGACCTAGGTGACTTCTCTAAAGTCTTTGACAGCACAGACTTTGGATACCGGCAAATCCGTGTCGAACGCCCTCTCAAACTAGCATTTGAGGTCACAGAAGCGGGTCTGGAATCTCTCAAGGGTGCAAAACCTTTTCAGCAATTAGAGGAGTACCAGCAGACCGGTATTCTGAGAGCTTTGGTAAATAAACTGCCACCGAATGAGCGATGGACCGACCGAGCCATCTTCATAAGTGCGTTGAATGGAATGTTAAAGCAGTCCAGCATAAAGATTGAACCGCCCGTCAAAAAAGCAATCATCTCTGCGCTATCTGAACGGGATGAAAACGCAGCGGTTTGCAAAGACAGCAAAGGCAGGGTCGAAGCAGACCCAGAGCTTCGTGACCATGAACTGGTGCCGCTGGGTGAGGACTGGAGAGACTACTTTCAACAGGAGGTGCTGCCATTCGTGCCCGATGCCTGGGTGGATAAGAATTACACCGACAAACGTGACGGCGAAATTGGTCGGGTTGGCTACGAGATCAACTTCAACCGCTATTTCTACAAATACGTTCCGCCGCGGCCGCTCAAGGAGATTGATGCCGAGTTGAATACTCTGGAGGCAGAGATCGCAGGTCTGTTAAAGGAGGTGGTGGCGTGAGCAAAGCGTTCCTTTCGCTACCAATTGCCGATGGCATACCAAAAAAACGCGCCCGGTTTCTGTTTCGTGTTCGTGGTGAGAAATCTCGCCAAAAAGATGAACAACTTGCAGCAACACAATCTCACGGTGTGCTCAGTCAAAAACGCTTCATGGCGCTCACCGGAAACAAGATCGTGGCTGCGTTGGCGGGAACTGACAACTTCAATCACGTCGAACAAAACGACTTTGTTATCAGTCTTCGCTCATTTGAAGGTGGCCTTGAGCAGGTAAGCGAATCTGGATGCATCAGTCCCGCATATACCGTCTTGGCGCCTCTGAAAAAAATCGAACCTAAGTACTTTCATTTCTTACTAAAGTCGCATGTCTTTATCTCGCACCTTCAAACGACCGTAACTGGCATTAGGGATGGAAAATCGGTTAAATTCGAGAACCTTGCGAACATCGTCCTACCTATCCCCGACCTTGCCACCCAGCGTGCCATTGCTGATTTTTTAGACCGTGAAACCGCTCGCATCAACTCTCTCATAGTGAAAAAACAACGGTTGGTGGAGTTGTTGAGGGAGAAAAGAAGTGCGGTAATTACATCAGCAGTAACTGGACGGCATCCTCGGTTTTCAGGTGACTCTGGAAGCAGAGATTGCAGGCCTGCTGAGGGGGGTGGGGTGAGCACAGATATTTCGAGATGCGCGAAACCTGCTTGGGCATCTATTCTTCCAAGTGAATGGCAGGTGCTCCCAATCAAGAAAATCGTCTCGACACCAATTACAGACGGACCACATGAAACGCCTGAGTTCTTAGACGAGGGCGTTGTCTTCATATCCGCCGAAGCGATCCAAGATGGGAAGATCGACTTCAGTAGGCGACGGGGACACATTTCTAAAGCAGACAATACTCGATATTCCCGAAAATACGCCCCTAGGGAGGGG
The DNA here is from genome assembly GCA_051010095.1 of Hyphomicrobiales bacterium. GTDB lineage: Bacteria > Pseudomonadota > Alphaproteobacteria > Rhizobiales > CAJQND01 > CAJQND01. The sequence continues at coordinate 4,829 of JBPCVX010000103.1, read as the reverse complement.
GATATTTATGTTGTGAAATCAGGAGCAACAACCGGGAAAGCAGCAATGGTCGGCGACCGCACAGACTTCAATATTTGGTCGCCATTGGCAGTCATCCGTGCAGATCAGAAGATGGATAATCGTTTCGTGCTATACACCATACGAAGTCAGATCATCCAGGATTCAATCGCTATCAACTGGTCATGGGGAACTCAGCAGAACATAGGTATGGGAACGCTTGGCAGAATACAGGTCCCACTCCCCGACCTCACCACTCAGCGTGCTATCGCTGATTTTCTAGACCTTGAAAGCGCTCGGATTAGTAAGGTGACTGAGAGAACACGGCTGTCCATAGACCGTCTCAAAGAGTATCGAGCTGCACTCATCACCTCTGCTGTCACCGGTCAAATTGATGTCTCCACCTATGCACGGTCTGGAAGCACCGACCGGCAGTTAGATGCCATTCATGCGGAGGCACAGGCATGAATGACACCACACACACGCCCTCAGATATTTATCGTGAGCGCGCCTTTGAAAAGCACATCGTTAAGTGCTTGGTACATGATCAGGGCTACATCGAACGATCCTGTGAAACGGACTATGACGTGCCTTTGGCACTGGATAAAGAACTGCTTATTCGGTTCCTCAAGTCTAGCCAACCCGATGCATGGCAAGCCCTCGAAAATCACTACAGCGGGTCGGCTGAGAGTGCGCTTTTTAAACGGCTAGAACAGGCACTGCGCAGCCAACCGACGCACAAAGCCCTTAGAGACGGCCTGAAGCTGGTTCCAAATATCACTCTTTCGCTTTGCTATTTCAAACCTGCGTCCAACCTAAACCCTGAACTGACGCGCCTTTATGAAGCGAATATCCTGTCAGTGATGCAGCAGGTTCACTATTCCGCTAGGAACCGTAACGCCATTGATATTGTTACCTTCGTGAATGGTATTCCGGTGACTACCATCGAAGTCAAAAACAATCTCACACGTCAGACCGTCAAGCACGCAGAGATGCAATATCGAACAGACCGCCCACCAGCAGGTGAACCGCTTCTGACTTTTAAGCGCGGTGCTATCGTTCACTTTGCGGTCGACCAGAACCTGATCTCGATGACCACACGTCTTATGAACGGTAACACACGCTTTCTTCCTTTCAACCGTGGGCATGATGGTGGCGCGGGTAATCCGGACGTTGCAGACGAGAACCGCATCGCCTACTTGTATAAGGACCTGCCGGAAGCAAAGGCAGTGCTATCACGAGAGGTGCTGCTAGACGTTATTGGTCGCTTCATTCACTTAGACAAAAAAGGGGGTAAAGCGGCATTAATTTTCCCTCGGTTTCAGCAGTTGAACGCTGTGCGAAAGATTTTGTCAGACGCTAAGCGCAATGGCACGGGCCAAAACTATTTGATTCAGCATAGTGCAGGGTCAGGCAAGTCCAATACCATTGCTTGGACTGCACATCAGATCATCAACTTGCATGACGAGCTCGATAAACCACTTTTCGACACTGCAATTATTGTTACCGATCGATTAGTCCTAGACCGCCAGTTACAGAACACTATTTCCGGATTTGCACAGACCCAAGGAGTAGTGAAGGCGATAGATGGCACGTCGAAGGACCTGAGAGAGGCAATTGAAGCCGGAAAACGCATCATTATTACCACCATCCAAAAGTTTGGCACTGAACATCTGGCAACTCTTGCGGGGCAATTATCCAAGAAGTTCGCAGTGATCATCGATGAAGCCCATTCGTCCCAATCGGGCAAAACAGCACAATCTATGGTGGATGCACTGACACGCAATGAAGCGGTATTACAAGAGATCAACGACTTCGTTCTGAAACAGCAGGCAGCAAGGGGGCCTCAGAAAAACATCTCGTTGCTGGCATTCACCGCCACGCCTAGAAATGTAACCCTGGAGCGGTTCGGAACCCTCGGCCCTGACCAAAAACCTTATCCCTTCGATCTTTACTCAATGCGTCAGGCGATTGAGGAAGGTTTCATTCTGGATGTGCTACAGAACTACACCACCTACGGCGCTTACTACCAACTCGAAAAGACGATTGAAGATGACCCGGAATTACGTGGGCGTCGTGGTCAAGCACGGGTGGCACGATATGCCTCCCTACACCCAACTGCCATTGATCAGAAGGTAGAGGTGATAGTTGAGCATTTCCGAGGTTATGTTCGGAAAAAACTTAATGGGCATGCCAAGGCGATGGTTGTCGCACAGAGTAGAGAGCATGCACTCCGCTATTGGCAACACATCAACGCCTATATTGAGAAGAAGAATTACCAAAACCTGAAAGCACTAGTGGCTTTCTCAGGTGATTTAGAGCTGAAAGATGGCACTAAGTGGACCGAAGAAAGCGCCAATGGTTTTGCAGAGAGTGAACTATCGAATCAGTTCGACACGGATGCGTTCCAGATATTGGTGGTCGCAGAGAAATATCAGACCGGATTTGACCAACCGAAACTGGTGGCGATGTATGTGGACAAAAACCTGGATGGTCTGCAGGCAGTACAGACCCTGTCACGGTTGAACAGGACCTATCCAGGCAAGAAAGAAACCTTCGTCCTTGATTTTAGAAATTCAACAGAAAAGGTTAAAGAAGCATTTAAACCGTTCTTTGAAGCAACCGAACTCGAGGAACGAACGGACCCCAACCAGATCTACGACCTTACCGGTCGCATAAACAATTCTTCCTACGTTCACGAGCAAGAAGTCGAACAATTTGCACAAAAAATTTTCAAAGAAGAACTCTCTACTCAAGACCGCATTGAACTGGAGGGATTAGTCAGGGAAGCATTACGTCGGTTTGAACTGGATGAAGACGAGCCGGCAAGAGAAGAGTTCCGCCTTCTTCTCAAGAGTTACCAGCGGTTTTATGCTTTTGTGACACAGATCGTAACATTGAACGATGCGTGGTTAGAGAAACTCTTTGTCTACACGGATTGGCTGTATAGACTGCTGCCTTCTCGGGATATTCCCGCAGATGTTCACATTACAGACGACATGCTTGACCTGTCTGCTTTCAAGCTCCAGAAAGAGGAAGACGGCAGCGCCTCTCTCGCTCAAGGTGAGACGGCGACTCTAGACCCAATAACCGAGTTTGGAGCAAATCCGTACACAGAAGATGAAGAACGCTCACTTTCAGAGATCATTGCGTCATTTAACGAGCGTCATGGAACCCAGTTTTCACGAAAAGATTTTCTGAGATTGGAGCAGGTCAACCAAGAAATCGTGGATGAAGAAATGATGGAAATGATACGCAACAATCCCGCTGATGTGGTTTACAACGCATTCTCAGAAAAATTCTTTCATGCGATGGCTCTCGCATTCCAAGCAGACAGAGAGCTTGAAAATATCATGACAGACCCTGAAGCGCGGGAGCAGGCAACAAGGCACTTTTTCAAGCGTGCACAGCGAATGGCAGCGGATGACCTAGGCCTGGCGCAGGCGGAGTTGGCATTTTACCATATCGTAATTGCTGAAATGGGAGGTGAAACACAAGTGAAAGAGTCCAATAAACACAAAGTGAAGTATGCTCTTCAACCCCTCATTCGCATGTTGGATGAAACAACGAAAATCGATGATTTTTTCAACAAGTCGGACGAACAAAAACGCGTCAAACTAGAAATCGAAAGAGTCGTGGCAGCTAATTTTGATCAAGCTCTGGTCAAGCCCATCACCGAAAAGTTCATGGATCTTGCACGGATCAAATTTAAGTAATGCAAGACTTTGGGTTGCCAACTCCACCTAACTCTTCGACACTGGGTTTGGGACATGGCCCACTAGAAGAAGATAGCGATTCTGGGCTGAAAATCTACACCGCCTGAGCAGCGACCGCAACAAACTACAGGTTCAAACTGCTATGTTAGACCAAGCGATTGTATACAATCTGAAACAACTGGAGCAGTTAACCGATGAGTGACTTTACCAACTTGAACGATGCCTTGAAAAATTTGGAACTTTTTTGGCAATTTTTTGCGAAACATTGCGATGCAATTGATGGCGTTCAAAAACAGCTAGAAGAAATGGGCATTGTAAAAGCATTTGAAATTTGCTACGAGGCCATGATGAAAAGCTTACGCCGCCACCTTGTAGAAGAGCTCGCGGTGCCCGAATTAGCCACAGGGCGCAAAACCATCATTAGAGTAGCCAATGAAAACGGGCTGTTTCGCGACGGTGGCATTGAACAATGGTTCAAATATATCAATGCGCGCAGTGCCAGTTCACATGAAGATAGTAAAGCAAGAATGCCCGCCATTCATGCTTTGATGCCAGATTTTATAGACGATGCTATTAGCTTGTATCAAACCATGAGTGGCAAATCATGGACCTAACGCCTGCTCCAAAAAGAACAGGGCAACACAAGGATATTGACTTAAAACTTGGGCACCGCAAGGAATTAGCAGCACTATTGCAACGCTACTTGCCGAATACGCAAGTATGGGCCTTTGGCTCTAGAGTAACGTTTCAGTCACAGCACCGCGGCGCCTCAGATCTAGACCTAGTGGTGTTCACTAGCAAAGCTCAAAGTGATGCCGTGGAGAACTTACGTGAAGCGCTGGAAGAAAGCGATCTGCCCTTTAGCGTGGATGTATTGGTGTGGGACAGAGTCCCCGAGCATTTTCATGCCAATATTGAACGGGCGTATTTTGTGTTGCAGGAGCAAAAAACAAGCTAGGCACTGTCAAAGGAATGGAAGAAGGGTAATTTGGTATTACTTGCGTAAAAAACAACTCGGGGGATATAAATTTAGACGACAACAACCGATTGGCAATTACATTGTCGATTTTGCTTGTATGTCATCGAAGGTAGTGGTGGAGCTAGATGGAGGACAAC
>JBPCVX010000102.1:0-3475 GCA_051010095.1 Hyphomicrobiales bacterium | reverse complement strand
GGAATGAAATCGCAGCAAACAGTGAAAAAGTTAGGACCATTGTTTTGTGCATATCGCTTTCCCGCCTCTGTTTGAAATCGTGTCAAAGTTCTGTGTATTCGTCTTCAGGGTATTTGTGATTGATGATGGTCTTGTTTAATGGATTCTCTGGCCCATCTGATTGTTAATATTATGTGGCTGTTTGACGGCAATGCAAGCGATGTTATTCGCTGGTCTTTTGCGTGTAGCACCGAAAGCGCATCTTGGTGGCTTTGGTATTGCTTCATAACTTTTCTAAATAGTTCTAAAAAATTTCTTCAGAAAAACTGGCCAACTGCCGCGCATGATAGCACCAGTAACAGATACCGGGGCATTGACAAACCATTTTGATCGGTTACTCCGTAGCAGCGCAATTGATCCTCGAGAAGCAAACCAATTCAGAAAGTTTGTGACTGTAAACGGCGGTTGGTTAGGTCGATAAACGAATGAAAAAGTTGAGTCTACTTGCGATAGGTGAAGTGATGGCTGAAATTCGGAAGTCATCGTCTTCGGATACTCATTCCACCTTTCAAGTCGGATTTGCCGGAGACACTTTCAATACAGCTGTCTATTGCAAGCGAACCTTGGCCGATCGAGGATCAGTGGGTTACTTCACCCGCGTTGGAAAAGATTCGTTATCAACAGGGTTTGTCGAAATGGCAAAACGTGAAGCGCTCGATGTTTCTCATGTGGTGCCTGACCCTAACCGATTAATTGGCATTTATTCCGTCACTACCGATGAAACAGGTGAGCGCAGCTTCTCTTACTGGCGAGAGCACTCCGCAGCACGCCAATTATTTTCTGACGATGAAGCCATTCACCAACTTCCAGATGCTTCCATCTACTACCTTTCCGGAATTACTCTTGCAATTCTAAGTCCGCCAGCAAGAGCGCGACTTATGAATCATCTGTCCAAAGTGTCTGATACAAAATCCGCCTTAGTAGCTTTTGATTCCAATTATCGCCCCGGGCTTTGGGAGAATCAGACTATTGCACGCCAAGTCATCGGAGACATGTGGGACATTGCCGATATTGCTCTACCGTCAATAGATGATGAGATGGAATTGTTTAATGATGCTTCTGAAGATGCCGTTATAATACGATTTGCCAAGCGCAACTGGAATGCGTGTGCAATCAAAAGAGGCGTCAGAGGGCCAGTAACAACAAGCACCAATCACAAATTCTCGCTGGAGTTTTCAGCCGCACTCAACGTCGTGGATACCACTGCCGCCGGTGACAGTTTTAATGGCGGTTACTTGGCAAGCTTACTTAGAAATGAAGACGAAGCTGCTCGCCTTCGGTGCGGCCACAACATTGCTGTTGAAGTAGTAGGCAAATCAGGCGCAATAATCCCAAAAGCTGATGATTGCAAAGATTGAAGAAGTAACTGAGCATCAGGTGGAAAATATGGATAACCGTCAGAAAACATTAGAAAACTATCTGGATTCCGTTCAGGTTGTTCCGGTATTGACTGTAGACGACGCCACAAAAGCCACAATGATTGCAGAGACCCTAGTCGCTGGTGGATTGCACGTTTTGGAAGTCACACTTCGAACAGAGGCTGCATTCAAAGCCATCAATGCCATGACCAAAGTAAAGGGCGCGATTGTCGGAGCCGGTACTCTTTTGAACTCAAATCATATCAAACGATCTAAAGAAGCAGGTGCAGCATTTGGAGTTTCACCTGGCAGTACGCAAACCATTTTGGAAGCATGTCACGAATTTGAACTGCCTTTACTTCCGGGTACTGATAATGTGTCTACTGCGCTAACAAACCTCGAACACGGTTACACATATCAGAAATTTTTCCCTGCAGAAAGTTCTGGCGGCATTGAAAAATTGCGAGCACTGTATTCACCGCTACCAGAGATAAAATTTTGCCCAACGGGTGGAGTTTCTGCAACCAATGCTGCTGATTACCTCAATCTTCCAAATGTCTGCTGCGTGGGCGGATCCTGGATTGCGCCAGAATTCCAAATTGAAACTAACAGCTGGGACAAGATCAAGCAATTGGCATCGCAGGCTGCACAATTGGGTTAAATTCGACCTAGTCCACAACTTCGACGTGCTTTACGTTCTTTAAGGCCGTCATCAAAAATTTTTGGCCTAACGGTCCGGGTAAACATACAGTTGGTCGACACGCCGCCTGCCCCCGCGCCAGATACCGGGTGCCGAATAGGCGCAAACGGTGGCATGCCGCCCTGCTCCTGAGACTCTATAAAAAATAGCACATGTAATTGGGGCAGAATGCGCAACTCTGCTAGGCAAGCCATGCAAGCGATACGAGCGAAAGAACAGAGGTCCAGATCACAACCGGAGCAATTTGATCGGTGCGAACGCCGTTGAGTAATGCTAGTGAAAATGCCATTGCACCGGAAGGACCCGCGGCAGTCAGCACTAACAAAGTGTTCCACGTTGGGGGGCGTTCGCCAAGCTGCAAAACCACCCAAACCAACGCAGGAAACACCGCCAGCTTAAGAACGGAAACCGTCACAATAGTTGATGTTAGCTTCAGCGCTTGACCCGAAAGTATCACACCAAGAGCAAACAAAGTTAGAGGCGCTGCTCCAGCCCCAGCAAAATCCAATGCCGTCAGAACTGGCTGAGGAACTTGGAGATTGATCGCGTTGCTTGCGGCGCCCAGAACAATCGCAATTAGAATCGGGTTGGCCACAATTCGGCGCAATGACTGTGTCTTAGAAACTCTCTGATTGGCTATCAATTCAGTTGTGATGATGAAAAATAGAAAAATAAATGCTGTGTCCCAAGCCAATATTCCAGTAATCGGCAAAGCGGCAACTTCACCGTAATTCAGGAGAGATATCGGCCAGATATATAGCAGGGTGTTAACGAATACCACCGCCATGCCCAATAACCAAGCCTCTGCCGCATCGCGATGAAGCGCGTGGCGAGAGATCAGATAGGTAGCGGCGAATACAACAGACTGACATACAGCATAAAGCCCGATTGCTTCGGCTCTAAACTCGCTCCACTCCAATCCGTTAATCAATGGGAAAATCAGTGCGGGTTGTAGAACGAGAAATGCAACGCGGTTGACCGCTGAGGCCTCCGCATGCGTCACTTTACCAACGCGGCCAAGTAAAAATCCGAGAGCCAACATCGAAAAAATTGGCAAAATATTGTGCGTGAGAACGTGGAACATATTGGGAGGCTTAAACTAAAGGAGTTCGGTTGTCCTTCCCTCTTCAGCAATCTTTAGACAGATTTCTGTTTTCGACCAGACATGACCTCCGGACAAACTACTTGGCGGTACAGAGTGTACGTCACGATCCGCAAAAGATACCGGGTATCGAATAGACGCAAAAAGAGGACAAACTGATGATATTTTCGAAGAATGCCGATGTCAGGGCAATTTCCGTCAAAGCTATAGAAGGTGAAGCTGTTTTTGGCGGAAATCTAATGGTCAAGCCAATGCTCAAGGGTGACGAGATGACAA
>JBPCVX010000101.1:0-31069 GCA_051010095.1 Hyphomicrobiales bacterium | reverse complement strand
TCCATGCGCGGTGCACGTGGTTTGCTGATCTCAATCACTGGCGGTAATGATTTGACATTGTACGAAGTGGATGAAGCTGCAACGCGTATCCGCGAAGAGGTTGATCCAGACGCAAATATTATTCTTGGCGCCACGTTCGACCAAAGCATGGAAGGTACGATCCGTGTCTCTGTTGTTGCAACAGGCATTGAAGACGCCGATATGAAGCTGTCACCGACGGCTTATGAAGGTTATGATTACGAAGAGCCAGTCGCTGCGCCAGCACCGCCGGTTGCAGAGGAAAGAGCGCCTGAACCGGTCGTAATGCCGGAAGTGGCTGAACTGGAACCTATTGTTCCAAGTGCACCGGAGCAGGTTGAACTTGCTACTGAAACTGCTGAGGTTGAGGAGGTTCCAGCGCCTGCGGCCGCTGCAATGGAGATGCAAGAAGTTGCACAGGCTCCAGAAGTTCCAGCGCCTGCAATGCAACAGCCTTCAGTCGCACCCCCACGCATTCCCGAGCCAGAAGAGTTTCCGCCAATTGCGCAAGCACAAATGGAAGCGGCTAAATCCGAAGAAACTAGCGAGCCTGAAGCAAGTAAACGCCGTAAAGGTCTTTTCGAAAGACTTGCCGGTGTTGGTCTTGGTGGCGGCATCAAGCGCGAAGAGGAAACACCTGTATCACCTGTAAAAGATGAAGTTTCAGAGCCTAAGCTTGCTGAGACGCCAATTCCTCCAACGCAAGTTGCCACGGCATTTGGTGCAGCAGCGATTGCTGTCTCAGAGCCGGTAGCGCAGCAGGAGCCTGAGCAAGCAGAGGCAGAGCCTGCAGAGCCTTCAATTGAAGATGAGCAGCTCGAGATTCCAGCTTTCTTGAGGCGCCAGGCTAACTAAATAGGTTTACTCACTTCGATTTCATCACGTTAAGAAACCTGGCGGTCACATTTCCGCCGGGTTTTCCGTTTCAATAACACACTAGCGAACGCAGGAGATTTCAATTGCCTGTCTTTTCGGTTAATATAGTGTTGATGAACTGGCATTAGACTTTATAAGCCTCACCCATGACTAGGCGTGCACATTTCTAAAGTTTGTAGTTTATGATGTTTAATCAGAATAAATCTCTACGTGAGCATATAGCGCCATCTCGCGCGCTAAAGGTATTCGCTGCATCAGTACTTGTTGCGTTTGGCCTTGTTGCCGGTGGATGCTCCAGTGGAGGTGTTGACAGCCTTGGTGATTATGTGTGGGGCAGCGGTGATGCGAAACCACCGCCCGGCGCTGACGAAACGCCCGCAGTAGATGATACAACCCCAGTTGCCGAGCTATACAACAAGGGTATGGATTACATGAATGAGGGCGACTATAAGCGCGCGGTTAAAGAGTTTGAAGAAGTTGAGCGCTTGCACCCTTATTCATCTTGGGCGACCCGAGCAACGTTGATGTCTGCTTTTGCGGATTATCAGCAGAGCAATTATGATGACGCGATAAATTCATCGAAACGGTTCATTCAACTTCATCCCGGCCATAAAGACGCAGCCTATGCCTACTATTTGGTTGCGCTCAGCAACTATGAGCAAATTGCCAACACCAAGCGCGATCAGACTTCTACGAAACAAGCTCTTGCCTCGCTGGAGGAAGTAAGCAGGCGTTTCCCCGGCACCCCATATGCTCAAGATGCTGAAGCGAAAGCCGTGTTGGCACGTGACCATCTTGCCGGCAAGGAAATGAAGGTCGGACGTTACTATCTTAAACGACAGGCTTATGTTGCCGCAATCAATCGTTTCAAGACTGTCCTTATTGAGTACCAGACCACTTCCCACACGCCAGAAGCACTAGAGCGGCTGACAGAGGCCTATCTGGCCCTTGGTATCACCTCAGAGGCGCAGACTGCCGCGGCCATTCTTGGGCATAATTTCCCAAACAGCCAATGGTATAAAACGGCTTATAGCCTACTGCAATCAGATGGTCTGGAGCCTCAGGAAAATGAAGCATCTTGGATTTCACGCACCTGGAACTCAGTATCTGGCAGCGGCTAACAAGTTTCTTTCAGTTAATCCGCCAGCAGATGTGGAACACCGTATCGAATTGATTTCGCTTCGCGGCTGATTGATTTAAGGTGCACTCATTATGCTAAGTGCTCTTTCCATACGCGATATCGTTCTTATCGATAAGCTCGACATTGAGTTGGGCACAGGACTTGCCGTTTTGACCGGTGAAACCGGCGCGGGTAAATCGATATTGCTTGATGCGTTGGGCCTTGCCTTGGGGAGCAGGGGAGATGCGTCTCTTGTGCGCCCTGGTGTTGAGCGCGGAATGGTGACAGCGGCTTTTGAGCTTTCAGCAAGCCATCCGGTATTTGCCCAATTGCAAGAGGCCGGCATTGAGGCCGACGGAGAGCTTATTCTCAGACGCATCCAATCATCAGATGGGCGCAGCCGTGCTTCCATCAACGATCAGCCGGTAAGCGTATCTCTTCTGCGCGCAATCGGGCGTGAGTTGACCGAAATTCACGGCCAGCATGATGATCGCGCAATGGTGGATCCCAAACGCCACCGCGCCCTGGTGGATGCTTTCGGCGGCTTGGGTGCACAGACCGAAGATGTCTCGAGCGCCTGGAAGAACTACCATCAGGCTGAAACCGATCTCACCGCACACGAAGAGCGTTTGGAGCGCGCAGAAGTTGAGCGCGACTACCTTGAACATGCCGTTGCTGAACTGACCGAGCTTGCGCCTGAAACAGGTGAAGAAAACGCTCTGGCAGACCGCCGCCAGCTCATGATGAATGCGGAGAAATTTGCCGATTGCCTGAACGATGTAGAGACCGCGGTGGAGAGTGGTAATCTTGAAGCGCAGCTAAATGCTGGATTGCGCAAGCTGGAGCGCCGTCAGGCCGATGCGGCAGGCAAGCTGGATGGTGTTATTGCTGCGCTGGACCGTTTTTTGGTGGAGCTGGGGGAGGTGAAAGGGGGGGTGCGCGAAGCACAGTCGGCATTTGTGTTTGATGCACGTGATCAGGAGAAAGTTGATAACCGTCTCTTTGCCTTGAAGGATGCAGCGCGCAAATACCGATGCCGGGTCGATGAGCTGCCCGGCGTTGCAGAGCGCTTGGCAAACGAACTGGCCACCCTTGAGCATGGCAGCAGCCACCTTGCTGAACTGCGCGAGAAGCGCGATGCGCTGCGCGAAACCTATTTTAAGAAGGCAAAAGCGTTAAGCGCTGCGCGCCGCAAGGCAGGTCGTGACATCGAAAAGGCGGTTATGGGCGAGCTCGCACCGCTGAAACTTGAGAAAGCGACCTTTCATACGCAGATTGAATCAGGCGATAGCCTTGCAGGCGAACATGGCATCGATCGTGTTGAATTCACCATCGCGGCCAATCCCGGGTCACAGGCTGGCTCTCTGGCGAAAGTGGCATCAGGCGGCGAGCTATCGCGCGTCATGCTGGCGTTAAAGGTTGTGCTTGCAGCGAAGGGCTCAGCCCCCACTTTGGTTTTCGATGAGATTGATACAGGTGTTGGTGGCGCAACGGCGGCTGCGGTTGGTGAGCGTCTGGCGCGTTTATCAAAGAGTTTGCAAACACTAGCCGTTACCCATTCCCCGCAAGTGGCGGCGCGGGCCGATAGTCATTACGTGATCTCCAAAATGGAGGAGGTCGGCGGTGAGGATGCGCGCATGGTGACAAAAGTGAGCGAGCTGGGTTCAGAAAGCCGCAGAGAAGAAATCGCGCGCATGCTGTCTGGCGCATCTGTCACCGAAGAAGCGCGCGCGCAGGCAGAACGGCTGCTGGCGGATACGGGTTAGCAAAATGCACTCAAACACATTTAAAGACATAAATGTTGCCGATCTCACGACCGATCAGGCCGCAGCAGAATTGGAACGGCTGGCAGGTGAAATCGCGGGCCATGATCAGCGCTATTATCAAGATGATGCACCTGAGGTAAGCGATGCTGAATATGACTCTCTAAGAAGGCGCAATCAGGAGATCGAGGAACGCTTTCCTGAGTTGATGCGCCCTGATTCTCCTTCAAAATCTGTTGGAGCAGCACCTTTGGACAAGTTTGAGAAGGTGGAGCATGCGGTGCCCATGCTGTCTTTATCGAATGCGTTTGATGATGAGGATGTGAGAGAGTTTTGCGAGCGTGTGCGGCGGTTTTTGAACCTGCCAGAGAGCGAAGAACTGGCCATGACTGCGGAGCCAAAGATTGATGGCCTGTCAGCCTCAATTAGGTACGAGAATGGCGAAATGATCGTCGGCGCCACACGCGGAGACGGACAGGTTGGCGAAAACATCACGCTTAATCTGAAGACGGTCTCTGGCATTCCGCACAAGTTGAAGGGGGCAGGTTGGCCCGATGTGGTGGAAATTCGCGGCGAAGTTTACATGAGCCATACGGATTTCGCAGCACTTAACGCACGCCAGGAATCGGAAGGAAAACCGGTTTTCGCCAATCCACGCAATTCCGCTGCAGGCTCTCTGCGCCAATTGGATTCGCGCGTTACCGCGTCCAGGCCGCTCAAGTTTTTCGCTTATGCGTGGGGAGAGGTTTCAGAACAAAATTGGACAACCCAAATGGGGGCCGTCGCCCAAATGGCTGAATGGGGGTTCGATGTGAACCCCAATATGGCACTGTGCAATTCTGTCGACGATATGCTTGAAGTTTATCACGGCATTGAAGAAACCCGCACGAACCTCGATTATGACATTGATGGGGTGGTTTATAAGGTCGACCGCCTCGATCTTCAGGAACGCCTTGGGTTTGTCTCGCGCGCACCGCGCTGGGCGACTGCACATAAGTTTCCGGCCGAAAAGGCGATCACGGTCATCAACGATATTGATATTCAAGTGGGCCGCACCGGCGCGTTGACGCCTGTGGCCAAGCTTGAGCCGGTCACGGTGGGTGGAGTTGTCGTGTCGAACGCAACCCTTCACAATGAAGATGAAATCTCCAGAAAAGACATTCGCATTGGCGATACCGTAACCGTGCAGCGGGCGGGAGATGTTATTCCCCAAGTGTTGGGTTATTTGCAAGACAAGCGTCCGAGCGATGCTCAACCTTTTGAATTTCCAAAAATCTGCCCTGCATGCGGGTCTCATGCGGTGCGCGAGGTGCATCCCAAAACCGGCAAGGAAGATGTGGTGCGAAGGTGCACCGGAGGCCTGATTTGTCCGGCACAAGCTGTGGAGCGGTTGAAGCACTTCGTCTCACGCAACGCCTATGACATTGAGGGGCTGGGGGCTAAGCAGGTTGAAGCGTTTTATCAGGAAGGTTTGGTCGCGCAACCAGGCGACATTTTTACGCTGGAAACCCGAGATAAGCGCTCCATGAAGCGCCTCAAGGACCGTGAGGGGTGGGGGGACACCTCTGCTGCCAACCTGTTTGAAGCTATAGATGAGCGCCGCACCATTGGATTTGATCGGTTTCTCTATGCGTTGGGAATTCGCCATGTTGGCGACACAACGGCGCGGCTCCTGGCGCGCACCTATGGCGATATGAACGCGCTCATGAGTGCCATGGAAAAGGCACAGGACGAAGAAAGCGATGAATGGCAAGAATTCATCGCCATCGACGGTATTGGCGAGGTGATGGCGCACGAAATGGTTGAATTTTTTGCGGAAAAACACAATCGCGACGTTGTCGAGGCACTATTGGAGCAGGTGACGCCTGAACCTCTGGAGGCGGCAGATGAAAGCTCACCGGTTGCCGGCAAGACGGTCGTATTTACAGGCTCACTGGAAAAGATGACCCGCGATGAAGCTAAATCCATGGCGGAGCGTTTGGGTGCCAAGGTTGCAGGTTCTGTTTCCAAAAAAACTGATCTGGTGGTGGCTGGACCAGGTGCTGGCTCAAAGCTCAAGAAAGCACAAGACCTGGGCGTCGACACAATGGACGAAGATGGATGGTTCGATCTTATCTCCCAATAGGCTTGGTTGCTTGTTCAAGCCATGCCAGATCTTCTCCGTCAAGCCTTGGAGAGATCTTTTCCAAAACTTCAGCGTGATACGCATTCAGCCACAATAGCTCTTCATCGTCCAGCAATGCGGGGTCGATCGGACGGGTATCAATGGGTGTGAATGTGATTGTTTCAAATTCGAGCATGTCGCGTTCTTCACCGGCGCGCGCAGATGGTGTCACGATGACCAGATTTTCAATCCGAATGCCGAAATGCCCCTCTTTATAGTATCCAGGTTCGTTGGAAAGGATCATGCCGGGTTCGAGGGGAACCGTGCCTGTTTTGGCAATGCGCTGCGGGCCTTCATGAACCGAAAGATAACTTCCAACGCCGTGCCCTGTGCCGTGATCAAAATCGAGGCCAGCTTGCCACAGGGGTAAGCGTGCCAAAGTATCGATCTGTGCACCACTGGTGCCAACGGGAAAGCGCGCCCGGGCAATTGCAATATGGCCCTTTAGAACACGGGTATAGCGGTCGCGCATCTCGTCGCTTGGCGTGCCGATGGCAATGGTGCGGGTAATGTCGGTGGTGCCGTCCTGATATTGCGCGCCTGAATCAACGAGATAAAAACTATCTTGCTCAATCGGCGCGTTGGTGTCGGTGGTGACACGGTAATGGGGCAGGGCAGCATTAGCGCCAGCGCCAGAAATGGTGTCGAAGCTGATTTCCCGCAATTCGCCGCTTTGTGCGCGGAGGGTTTCAAGCTGTTGTGCCGCATCGATCTCGCTGATGTCACCGGTTGGCGAATGTTCATCGAGCCAGCGCAAAAACTGGCTGACTGCTGCGCCATCGCGAATATGGGCCATTCGCGCGCCTTCCAGTTCAACACTGTTCTTTTTTGCCTTCGGCAAAAGGCAAGGGTCGCTGCCATGGATGACCTTTGCACCAGCTTGCGTCAACAGTGTCACAATCGCGTCTGCGGTCCAGGCCGGGTCCACCATGACCGTTTTTCCAGAAAGTGCTCTCAAGGCGCTCTCAAGAGCCTCAGGAGGGCATACATCCGCCACGCCTTCAAGTTGATGCTTGGCATCATCATCGAACCTGTTTGCCTCTAAAAACAGCTGCGTGAGTGCAGATTGATGAAGGATGGCAAAACATAGCGCAATCGGTGTGTGGGGTACATCTGAGCCGCGAATGTTCAGTGCCCAGGCAATTGATTCTGGGATCGTTAAAACGGCAGCGTCTGCGCCCACATCTTCTAGCGATGATTTGAGTGTTTCGGATTTCTCTTGCGTGCTGGCACCGGCAAATTGCGTCGGGTGGGCGTGCACAGGTGCCGATGGTGCTGGGGGTTGGTCGTCCCAGACCGCGTCAATCGGATTGTCGGTAAGTGCCACCAGTTCCGCGCCCGCCTTCTGGCATGCAGCTTTGAGCCCTTTCACAGCGTTCACAGTGTGCAGCCAGGGATCATAAGCAAACTTTTGACCAGCACTTGCGTTGCGCTCAATCCAGGTGCTTGGAGGCTCTTCGATCAGATGACTATGTGCAAACAGCTTATCGTCAGTCTGCGAGCGCACTTGCACCGTGTAGCGCCCGTCGGTGAACATCACAGCGTGATCATGCGTGACGATCGCCGCGCCTGCAGAACCGGTGAAGCCGGTAATCCATGCGAGCCGTTCTGAACCGGCCGCTACATATTCACCTTGGTGCTGGTCGGAACGCGGAATGATAAATCCATCAACGCCGTGCGATTTGAGCTGCGCGCGTAATTTTTTGACCCGCTCAGCACTCAGGTTACCCTGACTCTTGTCTTCGAATTTTTGAAACATAGTCCCTTACTAGCCAGCGTTTTCGTCACTTGCAATCATGAATGCAGATTTGCGTCTGGCCAAAGTTGAGGATTACTATTTGAAACATTAATTTTGTGCAATGCAGCATATAATTATACCGCAATGCAAACTAACCAATGAATGCGGGAGCGTTTGCGCTCTTAGAAAGATGGAGGTTGGAGATTTCCAATGTTTATAGGCAATCAATTTTACAAAGGAGATTTCGCGCCTCCGCGCTGACGCAGGGCTGGAAATATTTTTGTGCGCCGTAAGAAGACGTGAGCAATGGCTAATTGTTGTGGCAGATCGTGAGGGCACGGAGTCATGAACAGGTTAATTTGTGCAGGTGGCATCAGGCATTGTGACAATTGTGTGTGATTACCCATGCGCTGGGCGCTGATCTGCATTGCATGATCTAGGGGTACTCAAATAATCGAGGTTTCCTATCTTACCGGAGTAATTATGAAAAACAGCCCAGCCAGTGTGAAAACCACGCTTGGGGTTGTTTGTAACAAGCCAGCACTCAAGGAGATTTTAAAATGGCTTATGTAGGCACGACCAATTCACACCGTATCCCAACGGCATCTTTGTGGAGCCGCATTGTTGCGTGGTCGAAGGTTGCTTTCGAGCGCAGCATTAGAGCGCGCGAGCTAGAGGCTCGCCGTCGCATTATCGCTCTGCACGGAGAAATCCCCGACTTTTATAAAGAAGAGAAATAGAGCGAAATCACATTGAAGCTCAGAAAGCTTTTCGAGATTTCGCCAGCTTATTAAACGCCACGTTGAACTATGTTCAGTGTGGCGTTTTTTTGTCTGAATTGAGGTATGCAACGCGTGCATTGCTGCAATGCAAAAAAAGAAATTGTAAGTACGCTGAATGAGATTAGATAGGTATCAAGAACGCCGGAGACGCTAACGAAGTAAAGTGAATTCGGGGTTCGAAACCAAATAACTCTATGCACACCAGGTCATTATTGACCGTTGTGCCCGAACTAAAAGGAAGTTGTGTCATGGCTAACGTACACTACGCAAACACCTCGGGTTTCGGCGGTTCCTCTTTTAAGGCACCGCGCTTCGATTTCACTGGAATTTTCTCACGCATCGCAAGTTATTACGAGCGTGTCCAGGCTGAACGTCAGCTGGCGGCCCTTGATGACCGGATGCTTGCTGATATTGGCATTGAACGTGCTGATATTGGTCACGTGGTTCGCGGTCTCGCAAACCCACGTTGAAAAGCGGCAGCTAACCCCGCCGGGAGAGCAATAGCGTTGACCAGCCATCCAGCTGCCATCGCTGCTTTAGGGATAACCCGGCCAAGCGGTAGGCGCTAAGAACACGAGCCTCTTGGCGGTGAAGTAATCCAGATAGGATGATGTTTCCGCCAGGAGCTGTTTGCCGACAGATTGAGGTGCTGAGTCGCACCAAAGGTCCGGCAAGAATGTTGGCAAGTATGAGATCGTAGGGTCCATTTGCCCGAATTCTAAGATGTTCTACGCCACTTGCTATAAGGGTCCGCACATGCGGGCCCTTTTCCTTTTTTATTTCATTTTGGCGCGCAACACCCACTGCGACGGCATCAATATCACTTGCATACACTTTCTGCCCCAACGCCTTTGCTGCGGCGATTGCCAAGACGCCCGACCCACATCCGACATCCAGCACCCTTTTTGGATGCTCTCTTCTGAGAATTGAAGAAAGCGCCAAAAGGCAGCCACACGTGGTGCCATGATGACCGGTTCCAAATGCCATGCCTGCGTCGATTTCGACAGAATGTCCTCCGCATGGTCGGATTGCGCGATCATGTGCGCCGTGGACGAAAAAAGTATCTGCTGAAATAGGCGCAAGCGCTGCTTGCGAAGCGCTCACCCAATCAGTTTCGGCAAGCTGCTCAATTTTGAAAAGTTCTCTTAGTTCTTCCGTTAAACAAGCCGTTGGATTCTCTTGTAGATAGGCTTCAGCAACCCAAAGGTGTTGCGCTTCGTCAGCTTCAAAAATTGAGAGCGCGTCGATATTCGCAGGAAATTCATGTTCCAAAAAATCACTTAGCCTATTCGCCTCATCAAAAGAACACGCGCGAGAGCTTATTTTCCAAGTCGAAGTCATCCGTGAACCTTCTATCGAGAAATTAACGAATTGCCGTTATATCGACAAAATTGAACCGCAAGGCTGCTTTTATGATTTTTAAGGCAATAAATCGCTTAATTTTGTCAACGGCGTTAGGTGTCGCCGCGCTACTTTTCACTTTCGAAGCGTATGCTGACTCTCAAAAAAACGAAAATTTTTTTATGTCCCGCGCGCGCTATGCAGCGCATGTCACATGTGCACGCAAGTCTGAACCTGACACTTCGCGTTACGAGCGATGCCGGAAAGAACAGATGAGCGCGGCAAAACGAATTATTGATATCAACAGACGGGCAAACTCTGAGACTGTGCTGAAGAAATCTATTTCATGTATGCGCATGGTTCAGGTTTTGCCGATGAAGTTACGCGTTCAGGGTTTGTTGTGGGTTGAACGGTGCATCAGGCAAAAAATCTAAAACCTGAGTTTTATTCCCATTGTGGTTCGGTGTTATAATTTGTGCGTCTTACATGAGTCGCAGCAGAACATGGACTTTGTCTCAAAAATCCGCAGGCTATTTGAAGCCTCATTAAAAGATCAAGGTGCCAATCCCGGTGATGCCGGTGCCGTCGATGGACGCCGTATGCACGATGTTTTGGACGGGGTGCGTTTGAATATTGGCTATGAAGACAAGGATGGGATCTTCACCGAACGTATGATTACGTGCAAGCGTTTGGTCGATGACGAAGATGGCGCGCGTCTGTTGGCTTTTTGTCATCTGCGTCGACTGGATCGCGCTTTTTTCCTGTCTAGAATTTCGCGCATTAGTCTTGCTGATTATAGCGAACATTTCGACGATATTGACGCGTTTTTTAAAACCATCACGGATATGCATCAAACCTCTGATGAAGATAAACGCGCTGTCACAGATAGGCTCATCTCCGAAATTGGCGCTGAGCTACAACTGCTTGCCTACATCGCGCAAGCTGACACTAATTTACACGAAGAAGAAGATGGCTTAGTGGCGGTCTATATGCGGGGGCGCGCGGAAGAGTTGGGCCATCAGGTTTCCGCGCATTATGATCATACCGCAGCAATGGACTGGTTCCACAAACAAAGTCCCGATTTGAAAACGATACAAAGTGCTGTTGAAGAAATTGCAAAGTCATCGCCGGAAAACTTAAAGCGATTGTGGCAGATAGCTGCGCGTCTTATGGAATCTGATGGCGAAGTTACGGCTCAAGAACTTGACCGGCTTCACAAACTTGGCTCACTTATAGATGAGGCTCTGGGCAAGTTACCATAGGGCCTTTTAAGCTAACGCTAATCTACATGATCCATGAGGTCTCTCAATGTGTAACCGGCCAAAACCGACATATACGCATCAAGTGCCTCATTAATGACATTCCTAAATTTATCAGCCGATGGAACGTCTTTATTGTTTTTGTCTTCGTGAAATGACTCAACGAGCGGAAAGCTGATTTCGGTCGCCTTAACGAGTTCCCCCACATTTATCAGCTCGGGTGCACGGGCCAAAAGCAAGCCTCCATTGCGTCCCCGGACGGATCTTACATAATTCTCTTGGACGAGCTTATGCGCAACTTTCATGAGATGATTTTTGGAGATGTCATATGTACGCGCAACCTCCTGAATGGTTACGAGTTCAGGATCCCGCATAGCCAATAGTAACAACATCCTAATGGCATAGTCTGTGTGTTTCGTCATCCGCATTGATGCTGCCCCGCAATTTCACGTTCGTTATATTGGCTTTAGATGCATCAAAAATAGATGTAAAATATATATGCATTTATATTCTACTGCGAATATACTATGCATTTTTATTGTATATATGGAAATAATTCAATTAATAAATGTAGTTATATAAACATAGTATATATTTTTTTTGGCAAATCACGCATGTAAAATTTAATTTTTACTTTGTGCGTAAAGAAGTAGATTTGAGAAATATTTTTCCAGTATTTATCGTATATAGGCAAAATTTTTTTTATACGTGCGAATCGGTTAATTACACAACTATATCGTGTATATTTGAGAAATTTTGTTAATACTTTATCTTATGGTCTGAATTTGTTCAGAAAGACTAACGTTTAACTAGAACGCTCAACAAAACTGTCGAGCACTTTTTTGCGCCCGTTTTCTTCGAAATCAATCGTAAGTTTGTTGCCTTCGACGGCGCTAACGGTGCCGAAACCAAACTTTTCATGGGTAATCTGATCACCCACCATAAAACGCTCTTTATCTGGCTCTTGCGACGTGAGGAGCTCGCCTTCGATAACTTTTGCGCCAGAGCGAGAAATGCTTGTGTCGGCGCCACGAGCCTGCGCGCGCTTCCAGCCTGGGGTGGCATAAGAAGACGCAAAGGGATCAATATTATCGAAACGGCTTTCACCAAATCCGCCAGAGCCCTGCCAACCATATCCGCCGCCATAACTCGACTGGACCTGAGAGACCTCCACATGGTCTTCCGGCAGTTCATCAACAAAGCGCGAGGGCAGGGAGTTCTGCCAAAGCGCGTGAATACGTCTGTTCTGGGCAAAGGAAATGTAGGCAAGCTTGCGCGCCCTTGTTATGCCCACATAGGCGAGCCTGCGCTCTTCTTCCAAACCGGCGCGCCCGTTTTCGTCAAGTGATCTTTGATGGGGAAACAGGCCTTCCTCCCACCCGGGCAGAAAAACCACATCGAACTCCAACCCCTTGGCGGAGTGGAGCGTCATCAGGTTGACCTTCTCTTCCGCTTCATCGCGGCCTGCATCCAGAACAAGCGAAATGTGTTCAAGAAATCCAGCAAGATTTTCAAACTCTTCCATCGAGCGCACAAGTTCTTTGAGATTCTCAAGTTTACCTGGCGCTTCTGGCGATTTGTCGTTCTGCCACATCTCTGTGTAACCGGATTCATCGAGCACAATTTCAGCAAGCTCAGTATGTGGCAACCCGTCGATCATTTGCCGCCAGCGGGAGACATTTTGTACAAAGTCTGCAAGCGAACCGCGCGGTTTGGGTCCAATTTCATCGGTCTCGACAATTGCCTGCGCGGCGCGGAACATGGATACGCCTTGCGATGTAGCAAAGGTACGGATTTTTTTCACTGTCACATCGCCAAGGCCGCGTTTCGGCTTATTGATAATGCGTTCAAACGCCAAGTCATTTTCGGGTTGTGCGACGAGTTTTAAGTAAGCCATGGCGTCGCGGATTTCAGCACGCTCATAAAACCGGGGACCGCCGATCACCCGGTAGGGCAGGCCCAGCGTGATGAAGCGGTCTTCAAACTCACGCATCTGAAACGACGCGCGAACGAGAATTGCGACGGCGTTGAGGTTTATTTGCTTGCGCTGAAACTGCTCAATGTCCTCGCCAATGGCGCGGGCTTCTTCTTCGCCATCCCAGTGGCCGCGCACACACACTTTTTCGCCGCCCGTTGCATCTGTGCGCAAGGTTTTTCCAAGCCGGCCCTCATTATGTGCAATCAGGCCGGAGGCTGCTGCAAGAATATGTTCTGTTGAGCGGTAGTTGGTTTCAAGGCGCACCACATGGGCGCCCGGGAAATCCTTCTCAAAGCGCAAGATGTTATCAACTTCCGCGCCACGCCAGCCATAGATCGATTGGTCATCATCGCCAACGCAGCAAATGTTGCGATGCCCTTGTGCCAACAGGCGCAGCCACAAATATTGCGCAACATTGGTATCTTGATACTCGTCCACCAGCATGTAGCGGAATTTCTTTTGATATTGTGCCAGAACATCAGGGTGTTCTTGGAAGAGCCGCAAGCATTCCAGCAACAAATCGCCGAAGTCTGCCGCGTTGAGAACTTTCAGGCGGTCCTGATATTCTTTGTAGATCTCACCGCCCAGCCCGTTTGCATAGGCGTGTGCTTCCCCTGCCGGCACTTTCTCTGGCGCAAGGCCGCGGTTTTTCCAGCCATCAATATGAGCCGCAATCTGGCGTGCCGGCCAGCGTTTTTCATCGATGCTGCGGGCCTGGATAAGTTGCTTGAGCAGGCGGATTTGATCATCGGTATCCAAAATGGAAAAATCTGACTTGAGATCAACGAGTTCAGCATGGCGGCGTAGGATTTTCACACCAATAGAGTGAAACGTACCGAGCCATTGCATGCCTTCAACAACACCACCGATGAGCGCGCCAATGCGGTCTTTCATTTCGCGCGCAGCTTTATTTGTGAAGGTCACTGCGAGAATTTGCCCAGGCCAGGCGCTTCCTGTGTGCAGCAAGTGCGCCAGCCGTGTCGTCAACACGCGGGTTTTTCCAGTTCCCGCCCCTGCAAGCACCAGAACCGGACCGTTAAGGGCTTCCACCGCGGCGCGCTGTTCTTCATTCAGGGATTGCAAATAAGGTGCAGCGCCGGCAGCGGCCGCGCGCGCAGCAATTCCGCCCGGGCGTGGCTCAGGCGGCAGGCTGTCGTCAAAATCATCCAAATCTATTGGGTTTGTGGACATACGCTGTTAGCTGCTCGCGATTCGTTTGGACTTTAGGTTATATACCATTCCGCGCTTGGAAAAATGGTGGATGTTGTCTAGTGGAAAATAATGACCAGAGCAAAAAACTGGAAGTGATGGCGCTCAACACACTTCGTGGCGTGCGCAAAGAAGGCTTTTTCATACCTTATCGCTACGCCGGCGATGTTCCTGAACATTCACCGGAATATAAAGGCTTGTCTTCGCGCTTCGCGCAGGCGCACGAAACGTTCCAGACCTGGATTGATCACGCAAATGATTTTGCCCAGGAACTTGGCGGCATTGACGGAACGAGTGCGTTTCAGGCGCGTTTCGATCAATACTGGTTTCCACGCCTTGATGCTGCGATTGCTTACACAATGGTGCGCACGTTAAAGCCAAAGCGTATCGTCGAGGTGGGATCAGGCCATTCCACGCGCTTCATGGCGCTTGCTATTGATCATGAGATGTATGACGCGTCTTTCACAGCGATTGATCCTGAACCGCGCAAAGAAGTGGCCAATCTGCCGATCAATTTTGAGCGAACAACGCTACAGCACGTGGATCTGAGCCTGTTTGAAACGCTGCATGAGGGCGATTTCCTGTGCTTTGATTCAAGCCACATTCTAATGCCGGGCACCGATGTTGATATCGCGATCAACCGCATCTTGCCGTTGCTGCCAAAGGGGGTTGTGGTGTTCTTTCATGATATCTTTTTACCCTATGCTTATCCTGACGATTGGCTGTGGCGGGGATATAATGAGCAAAACGCGGTTGGTGGCCTGCTGCAGGGCGGATACGAACTTCTGTTTGCCAGTCACTATGTGCTAAAGCGCATGGAGCAAAGTGTGGTGAATTCGGCCATTGGTCAGCTGCCCCTTTTGAAGGGTGCACATGAATGTGGCTTGTGGATGAGAAAAGGGTGATATGATGAGCGACGATATTCCTCAGAGATTGGCGGAATTCCGCAAGAGCATCGACAATCTGGATGCATCGCTCATTTATCTTCTGGCGGAACGGTTTCACCTTACCGAACAGGTGGGCGAGTTTAAAAAGACCCGTGACTTGCCGCCTTCGGACCCCAACCGTGAGCAAAAACAGATCGCACGTCTGCGCCAGCTTGCTGAAGACAGTAATCTGGACCCTGACTTCGCCGAACGTGTTATTCGCTTTATTATGAAGGAAGTGGTGCAAAACCACGAGCGCATCAGAAGCCGCAAATAGCTAACCTTCTTCGGTCGCGATAAACCACGTGGTTGCCTTGCCCACGCCTTTAATGTTGCGGCTGGGCGCACGCTCCAGAGCAAAGGCGTCTGCAATGAGTGTTTTCGTTTGATCGCAGATGTGAATGCGCCCAGCGGCCCCATGGCTTTCCAACCGCGCGGCAAGGTTTACAGTGTCGCCCCAAATATCATAGGCGAATTTGGTTTGGCCGATTACGCCCGCCATTACTGGGCCAGAGGCAATGCCGATGCGCAACCGAACTGAAACGCCCGTTTCTTCAGCAATGCGTTCGGTTGCTTTCATCATGCCTTGGGCGAGCAACACTACGCGTTCTGCGTAATTCTCAGGTGTTGAAGTCACCCCGCCGGCGGCCATATAGGCATCGCCGATTGTCTTGATCTTCTCAAGCCCGAGATGGCTGCCCACTTCGTCATAAGCGGTGAAAAGCTTGTTCAACAGATCGACGATGAATTCAGGACTGCTGGAGCGTGAAAGATCCATAAACCCGACAATATCTGAAAACAGAATTGTTGCGCTTTCATGCCGTTCCGCGATTGCTTCATGGGGATTGGCTTTAAGCCGTTCCGCGATTGCGTCAGGCAACACATTTCGCAACAGGCGTTCTGAGCGTTCCTCGGCATCTGCTGCCAACTTAAACGCATACCACACCACGATGCCCACAACGATGGTGAGGGAGGCGGCGGTCAGCACATAAATTTGATCGAGGAACCACATTTTCGGCGCTACGGCTGCGTGGCTGTTGAGGAAATTGAAGTGCGCGTAAAGGTGCAGTCCAATGCCGATTACCACAGAAGCAATGACCAACCCGATACGCTTGATGCCGAAAACCGCGAAGGCGACGGCTGCCGTGCCCAGGTAGTTGAGCTGGATGCCGCTATCGCGCCCAAGAAACCAAATAAAGAAGAAGATCGATCCAAAGATCGTTCCCGCCAACACAAGTCCCGCAGCCGTTGGCCCAAACCGGTGCCAGAAGGGTGTTGAAAGATAAATAAGTGCCACCAAAACATTTCCGATTGCGACCGGCCAAAGGGAAGAGAAGTCATGGGACGCGTAACTGAACGCATAACTGAGGGAGGAGAGGGCAGCCAAGTACCCCATGATGTTGGTAACGATCAGACGCCTGTGTTCATCAACTGGCCATTGATCAATCCCGGCGCGGATAAGACGGTTCAAGGTTTGGCCCAAGGCATGCATTCGTCACTATAGGTCAAAAATGTGCGTCATAGTAAAGCCGACATCTATCGGTGCTCTTCCACATGTGCCTCTACGAGCGCTTGGTTGTAAGTGCGCAGTGCCATCATATGTTCAGCCCAGCCAATGACCAGGCTTGCGTCTTGTGTGTCAACGACAGGAATGCGGGGTTCACTGCTTTGGTCGAAGGCGCGCAACGCGGATTCGAGCGTGTCTTCAGGTGTCAACATGGGCATGTCTGAATCTGGGTCTGGCGGGAGCAATATCTCGTCTTCAGAGAGTGGCGTCATGAAGTCTTTAACGCGCCAGCGCCTTACCACTTCCCGGTGTGGGCCTTCGTCGAAAAATAGTCCACGCTGATTGAGTTGCCAATGAAATATCGAATGGCCGTGAACCGCTTGCAGCATCACTGACGCGATGGAAACAGTGATGAGTAAGGCAATGGTCATTTGATAACCACCGGTAAGCTCAAAAGCGATCAGCACGGTGGAAATAGGGGCGCCCAAAATGGCACCAGCAACGCCGCCCATGCCTAAAATAGCATAGAGTCCATCGGAGGATGCAAGGTCTGGAAACACCTTTGCGGCAAGAATGCCAAAAGCACCTCCCGCCATGGCGCCGAGATAGATAGAAGGCGAAAACACGCCGCCACCAAACCTACTGGCCATGGTGATGGCGGTCGCGATAGCCTTCGCGATCAACAATAAAAACAACGTACCCAGCGGAATGAGTTGATGCAGCGCCCGGTCGGTTACTTCATAACCCACACCCAAAATCTCTGGAATGAATATTGCCATCAGACCGATCAGCAACCCGCCAATGGCCGGGCGCAGCCAAAGCGGCATCTTGATGGAGCGCGCTGTGTAATCTGCAATGATAACTGAAAACTGGAAGCATAGCGCCACCACGCCGCACGTGACCCCAAGCAGTGCAAACGCCGGAAATTCCCATAACGAAGTGATTTCATATGTGGGGATCGTGAAGGCTGGAAAGTCACCTAGATGAAACCTGGTGATAAGCGTTGCAGCCACGGCAGCAATTGCAGTGGGGGCGAATGCAGAGATGGCGATGTGGCCCAATATAACTTCATGCGCGAACAAAACCCCGGCAATAGGTGCATTAAATGATGCTGAAACAGCGGCTGCTGCACCACACGCCAAGATGACACGGCGTTTTTCAGGGGTGAGATCAAACTTCCGGCCAACAGCCGAGGCCATTGCTGAACCCAGGTGCACGGCCGGTCCCTCGCGGCCCGCACTGGCGCCAACACCTAACGAGAGCGCCGATATTGCAGCACTCCACCAGCCCGACGTAAGCGAGATATTTGCCCCTCCAAGCGCACGTGCTTCAATAACATCTGCAACAGATTGGGCGCGCCTGCCAGGTACGAACTTATGCAAAAGGAAACCGACAAAAAGGCCTCCAAGTGTTGGGACGAGTACTAAAATATACCAAGGTGTTTGCGCTGCCGCCGTGGCCACATTGCCTTCCAGGTATGTGCCGAGCCAGGGATAATGAATGAATCCAATAGCGAACCGGAAAGCGATGATGGCATAGGCGGCCAACACGCCACTGAGCAATGCGAGCAACCAAACAAGGGGACGCTTGGACGCCACCATAGAACCAATATTGGGCGCAATTTGATCGCCCACATATTTGAGAAATCTGCCGAAAGACTCCGGCATGTCGCCAACCGCCTCTTAAAATACACTCATCGCTAAAATTTATAATAAAACCAAACTGAAACTAAAGCGTTAAGGTGAGAAAACAAAGCGAGATCTTGGCTTGGGATGGCGGGGTGTTAAGGTTGGGGGCGAAAATTGTCACCATGACAATATTGCACAGTGACAATTTTCGCAAAGCGCGAAGGGGAGTAATTAGTCGCGCCAAAACGGTTTACGGGCTTCCGTCAAGGCATCTTCATAGGTGATGCCAATATCGCGAAGCTGATGATCGCTCAGCTCTTCTAGTTGTCGACGTGAGCGCCATTTCGCGACGCGATGGTCGAGATATGGGCAAAAATTTGCCAGAAGCCTTGCAAAATATGACGATCCAGATGTTTGATACTGTCGGCCCGGTTTTGAGTTTGATCTAAAAAATTCTTGTTTCGTTGTCATGAGGGTCACCTTTGTATTAAAGTTGATCCACTCCCCTGCAGCTGTAATACATTGACAAATTGTACCCATGCAATGTAATAATTGTCACCATGACAAATTGGCTGCCCAAACTTTCAGATTCGCATGATCCAATCTATGTGAAACTGGCCGACGCAATTGATGTAGGCATCGCCAATGGCGCGTTGAAGTCTGGCGATAAGTTGCCACCGCAACGCAATTTGGCATTCGATTTGGGTGTTACGATTGGCACGGTTGGGCGCGCATATGCACTTGCGCGAGAACGTGGACAAGTTGCTGGCGAAATGGGGCGCGGCACATATGTGCTGGCTCGCGAAGAAGGGGCGACTAAGGGGGTGGACCTCCCTCAATCCACGCTAACCCGGCATCAAACCTATGAAACAGGTTCGGGCCGCAATACGCTCATTATGCATTCCACCGTCGCACCCGATGTTGGTCAAGCAGGCATCGTTGCAAATGTAATGTCGGGGGTTTGCCGAGATTTTCCCACTGAGGTTACTGATTATGTGCGCCGCCAGCGTGCTGAATGGCGTGAGGCCGGCAGCAAATGGCTATCGGTGGGGGACTGGGTGCCTGATCCCGCGCGTGTTCTGCCGACGCCAGGGGTGCAGTCTGGGTTGCTGGCAATGATTGCTGCGATGACGGCGCTTGGCGACAAGATTGCCTTCGAAGCACTCGCTTATGCGTCGAATGCTCGGGCAATTTCGTTGATTGGCCGCCGTCCAATCCCGGTTGCTATTGATGATGATGGTTTGGATGTCGACGATCTGGAGCGGGTTTGCGCGCAGCAGCATCCAAAGGCGCTTTTTGTGATGCCGACTTTACAAAACCCGACACTGGTAACAATGCCGGTTGATAAGCGCAAAAAGTTGGCGGAAGTGGCGCGGAAAAATCAACTCTGGATTTTTGAAGATAATGTTTATGCGCCACAAGCAGAGAACGTGCCGCCGCCGCTGATAACTTTTGCGCCAGATCTCACATTTCATGCAAACAGCTTTTCTAAATCTGTGCTTGCTGGATTGCGCACCGGCTGGATTGCCTGCCCAAAAGGGTGCGAGGCGCGGGTTCGGCAGGCGATAAAATCGCTGTCGGGTGGATTGTCGTTTAGTGTGACCGAAACCGCATCACGTATGGTACTTGGCGGGCATGCGCACGAAATTCATAACAAAGTTGATACTGAAATTTCTGCGCGCCATCAGCGGTTAAATTCTATCCTAGATGGTTTGGATTATAATTCCGACCCGATGGTTGGCTTCATTTGGTTGAAGGTTCCTGAGCCCTGGACTTCTACAAAATTCAGAATAGCGGCGCTTGAGAACGGGATCATTGTAGATGGCGAGGAGGAATTTTTTGTCTCTGAATCTGAGCAATTGCGCAATCGCATTCGTGTTGCGTTCATTGGTGACACCCGTGAACGCATGGCTGATGGTTTAGTGCGCTTGCGCGAAATAATGGAAAGCGGCAGCGCTGGATATGAGCGCTATTCTTAGGTTTTCTATTTGCGTTTGATGCCAATAACCCGACCAACTTGATCTGCACGCGGCAGGTTTTTGTGAGCATCGTGCATCTCAGCGATTTTTGTATATACATCATTGGGGAACGGGCTTGAGCGCTTTTCGGTCATATCCACATGCATGCACAAATGCTCTGTGGTTGCGGCCAGCCAGCCTTCTGTCTCGTGAAACATTTGCATGAAGTAGTGCACCCGTTTGGCATCGTAGTCGAGCAAATGAAGTGTTAAGCGCAAGGGATCATTCAAATGTATTTCTTGGAGATAATTCACGTGAGCTTCCATCGTGTAAAATGAAGCACCGCGCTCGGAGACATAATCTGGGCCCATGCCAAACTCGGCAAACACAATATCCACGGCATTGTCGAACAAGACGTGATAGAAGGCCATGTTCAGATGGCCATTGTAATCAATCCAATCCTCTTTGACTTGTAAGCCTTTCACTTCATATGGTGCATCAAATGGCATGACTTTCCCCAATAAATTATTGTGTTAAAGTAAGGATCACGAAGCGCGATGATTGCGCAAGTCCAAAATTCAGGGAGCGAGAAATGGCCGAGGCGCAAGCTGTTATGAACCGCAATTCGGTGGCGCAAGCTATCGCTGAAATTCGCGAGTTTATGGGAGACAAGATTACAACCGCGCAAGCGATATGCGACCAACACGGTGATGATTTGACCTGGAATAAAGGTGCGCCACCGGATGCTGTTGCGTTTGCCCAATCAACTGAAGATTGTGTGAAGATCGTTAAAGTGTGTGACAAGTATGAAGTTCCGGTTATCGCATTCGGCACGGGCACGTCACTGGAAGGACATTTTGCTGCTGTTAAAGGCGGCATCTCCGTAGATGTTTCAGAAATGGACCAGATACTTTCCGTTAATCCGGAAGATTTGGACTGCACGGTGCAGCCGGGTGTCACAAGGATGGCGCTAAACGAGCATCTGCGTGACACGGGACTTTTCTTTCCAATAGATCCTGGCGCAAACGCGTCTATTGGTGGGATGACGGCCACACGCGCTTCCGGCACCAATGCGGTGCGTTACGGGACAATGAAGGATAACGTGATTTCGCTTACCGCGGTTATGCCGAACGGTGAAGTGGTGCGCACGGCAGGGCGTGCCAAAAAGTCATCGGCTGGTTACGACCTTACCAGATTGCTCGTGGGCTCTGAAGGAACACTTGGAATTATCACAGAAGTAACACTCAGATTGCAGGGCATTCCTGAATCGATTGCATCAGGTGTGTGTTCATTCCCAGATATTGAAAGTGCATGTAATGCCACCATTCAAACAATCCAAATGGGTATTCCAGTGGCGCGAATTGAGTTGCTTGACGAAATCCAAGTGATGGCAAGCAACAATTATTCTGGCCTGGGATTGGCGGATACACCTCACTTGTTTTTGGAGTTTCATGGTTCTGAAGAGGGCACGGCTGAACAGTCTGAAATGTTTGGCGAGATTGCCAAAGAGTGGGGTGGTGGTGAGTTTAACTGGGCGACAAAAACCGAGGAACGAAACAAGTTGTGGCAAGCGCGTCACGATGCATTTTGGGCGGCGTGCGATTTAAGACCTGGTGAAAAGTCGTTCTCAACCGATGTTTGTGTGCCAATTTCTAAAGTTGCTGACTGCGTGATGGAAACAAAGAAAGATCTCGATGACAGCGGCCTATATGGACCAATCGTTGGTCATGTGGGCGATGGCAATTTTCACGTGCTGGTTTTTGCAGACCCAAGCGATGCCAAACAGTTGGAAATTTCCAATGGCTTTCTTGAACGTTTGGTTAAGCGTGCGCTTTCCATGGAGGGCACATGCACCGGCGAGCATGGTGTTGGTGTTGGCAAAATGAAATATCTTGAAGCCGAGCATGGGCCGGGCCTTGATGTCATGCGGCAGCTTAAACGGGCGATAGACCCCAAAAACATCATGAATCCAGGCAAAATTATTGCAGTCTAAACGTTATAAAAAGAACACAATGACCCTAAATCTTTAAGTATATGATTAAGGCAAATCAGTTTATTCTGTTCACATGAGATCTCCGCTTCTCATAATTGGTGTTCTTTTGGTAATGGCGTTGTTCACAGCGCTCATCGGCCCGTTTTTTGTCGACTGGTCGCAGTATCGCGGTGACATCGAGAAATATGGCCGCGAAATTACGGGGCGCAACGTCTCTGTTGCGGGAAAGATTGACATAAGGCTTTTGCCTCTGCCGCATCTTTCTCTGGGTGGAATAACGGTTTCTAATGCTGAAGGTGCGCAGGCCAAAAATTTTCTAACTGCTAGGCGGTTGAATGCACGCCTGTCGCTTTCTCCATTGTTGCGCGGGAAACTGCAGCTCACGTCGTTTGAGCTTGATCAACCGGTCTTTGAATTTGAGCGCATGGCAGATGGTGGCGGAAATTGGTGGTTTAATTCATCCATTGATCTCGCTGATGTCGTAAAAGTAGAGGAAATATCGCTTGAGGCTGTGCGCTTAAACAATGCGACCTTTGTGATGCGCGACAAACGCCGGGATGCAAGCGTACAACTTAATAAGGGCAATCTGACAATTTCTGCGGGCTCGTTATCTGGCCCCATACAAGTGCGTGGACAAGTCTGGTTCCGTGACGAACCAGTAGACATTGCGATTAACTCGGGCAAAGCCAGACCTGATGGTTCGTTGCGCTTGAACGTGCGGCTTAAGCCGCAAACTGGCGTGCGATTGATCTACAATTTTGATGGTCATTTGACCGGCAAAGAGTATGGCGAGCTTGCTTATGGCCGTTTTCGGGTGGTGCCAGCACCCGTCGGTGAGGCCGGTAAAGGTGATCAGCTTGCCGTTGTCGAGCGTCTGCCGTTTGAGTTCAAATCCGAGGTCAAGGTTTTTGAAGAAACGCTGGCGTTTGAAAAGGTCGGATTTGCTCTCGATAAACGCAATGCGATTACCAACGCGTTTTCTGGTCGCGCGTCGGTTGGTCTGGGGTACGATGTTATCATTCAAGGTCAGTTTGAATCGCGACGTATTGATCTGGATGATTTGGAAAAGCACTTAGGATCTAGCATTGCTGGCAGTGTGAGAGATTTGTTCTCCCTGGAAGGCATGGAAGCACTTGTTAAGAGGCTTCCCCAACGTCTTAGAGCCGCTGTGCGAATTAATGCTGATCAAGTTGCAAGCGATGGGGACGTTATTGAAACGGCGCAGTTGGCGCTTGATGCCACGTCGGAGCGTTTGAAAGTAAACGCGCTGCAGGGTGTATTGCCAGGACGCAGTCAGTTCGCTTTAAGCGGGCTCTACCTGCCAGATGCAAATACACCGCAATTCAACGGCGAGTTTGCATTAGAATCGCTTGATGGCCGAACCCTTGTGAACTGGTTCAGACCAGGAATTTACGGCGAGGGTGAGGGCAACATTGGCCGCCTGACCATGGGTGGAAACGTGACTGGGACCCCTGAAACAGTGCGGGTAAGCAAAGGGATATTCTCTTTTGATGGGGGAACGGCAACCGGGAACCTTGCATGGGAGCGTGGTGATCAACGAAAGGTTGCTGCGTCAATTCGAACACAGCGCCTCGATCTGAAATCATTGATCAACGGAGAAGCCGGATTTGCCGGTTTACCTGGTTTAGCGCGCAAACTGGCGGGTGAGGGGGCGGAACTTGCGCTTAGCGTGAGCGCTGAAGAAATTCAGTTGAGTGGGAGCGCGATATCACCGGTAATCTTGGATGTGGTAGTTGCTCCCAAGCAACTTAACATCCGTGAGTTTTCGGCCGGCCTTGGTGGTACCGATAAGATAAACCTCAGCGGTGAGTTGACCGGTTTTCCTGCCGACATCCAGGGGCTCGTAAGTGCAAATGTCTCTGCGCAGAACGGCGTTGTGTTGAGCGAGCTTCTAGGAGGAAATTTACCGAAGCAAATCTCTGAACCTCTTAAAGAAAGACCCCTGAACGTTGTTGCTGAAATCGTCTCAGGCAATCAAAACAGCCGCGCTGTTGTGAAAGGTGTGGCTGGGGGAGGAGAGGTCGACATAAATCTTACGATTGATGGTGGCCTCAACAGCTGGAATACCTCAGAAGTTGCGTTTTCTGGTGCGTTCAAAACGTCAAATGGATCTGATGTTTTGAGACTCGTTGGTTTGCCCCCGACATCCGCCGATAGCGGGCCAGGAGATGTGAACGTGATCATCTCTGGGGCACTAGAGAATGGACTGCGTGTTGCAGTTACAGGTGAAGGTTACAACACCGCCTACCACGCGAGTGGTACGTTGCAGTTAGAAGAAGGCAAGCTCATTGGTGATGGTGAAGTGAGCGTGGTCACAGAGCAGAGCGCGCGTCTGACAACAGCTCTTGGGCTATCTTCCGCGCGAAATTTGCCTTTGTCAGTCAAGGCTAAATTATTTGCACGTTCCGACGTGCTGTCACGCACGGAAGTGGAAGCTGAGTATCAGATTGGCAATACTGAAGGTGTATTTTCTGGCGCCATCGAACACGGCAAAGACCGTCCTCTCGTGTCTGGAAACGTTAAGGCAAACGAGTTGGACTTGCCAGCGTTTGCAAGCGCAATACTGCTTATGCCAGGGCCTGTGCCAGCCGATGGCAGCTGGACAGACCGCTTGTTTCGTGAACAGGCTTTGACACTGTTTGACAGCACCCTAAGCGTCGCTGCCGACCAGCTCCATCTCGGTGACAAACTAAAACTTGCGAGAGCATCGTTTATTGCAAAATTAGAGAATGGAGCCATTGAGCTCGCAGCGCTTGCTGGTCAGACGAACCGAGGCTCGTTTGAGGGAACGATGCGGGTTGTGCCCGGACCGGTCAATGAACGAGAATTGTCGACACGCTTCACTTTGAAGAATGTGGAAGTAGGCCACTGGCTTAAAGATGATCAGGACAATCCATTTGCTATCGGCCGGGTCACCATGGAAGGTGTGCTCAACGCGAGCGGTCGTAGCCCTGCTGGTTTGATTTCAGTCCTTTCGGGAAGCGGCAAGTGGAGGTCGCCACGTGCTCAGGTCGCAGGTCTTAATCCTCAACAGTTCCAGAAGTCCCTGAACGATGCAGGGAAAAAAATCAGCGTGGAAGACCTGGTCGAAGAACAATTGCGCTCAGGGACTATGGTGTTCGGTCCAGTTGAAGGAAATTGGTCGATTGGGTCTGGGTTAGCGCGTTTTGAACCGCTGCGGTTTGAGGCAGGCCCGTCGGCGGTAAAATTGTCGGTATTTGCTGATCTACCAAGCCGTAAATTTGATGCATCTTGGACGGTTAAGATGCGCGATGATGCTGAACTGCCGGAGTTCTCCTTAGCACTTGCGGGCCCATTTGATGATCTTCAACGCCTGTATGATACCTCTGCACTGAAGTCGTATCTGGTGGTTCGCAACTTAAAAGAAGGCGTTGATCAGCTGGAAAAATTGCAAGCTGAACAGCAACGCATTTTTGAAGAACAACAACGCTACGAGCGTGAAGAGGCTGCACGCAGAAAAGCTGAGGAAGAAGCGAGAAAGGCTGAAGAAGAGCGCCGCCGCGCTGAGGAACAGGCGCGCGTTGAGGCAGAAGAAAAAGCCAAGGCTGAAGAAAGAGCGCGCCTTGAAGCTGAAAAGAGAGCCAAAGCAGAAGAGGCTGCACGCCGTAAAGCTGAACAAGCAAGATTGCGTGAAGAAGAACAAGCCCGCCGTGCATTGGAGGCGGAAATACGGCGCCAGGAGAAAGAGCAATTGCGCCAGGAGCAAGAAAGATTACGCCAACAGCAGACAAACACTCTGCCACCACCAATCAGCGCGGAACAGCCAATTCCCTTCGATAATTCGACGGCCTTGCCGATCGATCCCACCTTGCAGCCACTACCACCTTCAAACACAGACCGCAGAAAACGACGTATTGATGCTCCTGATAACCGCTAGGGGTTCTGCAACTGGTTGAGAATATAAACCCGAGCAGCGCTTGAGAGATTTCTTTCGCCGCGATCAGCATCGATTTTTTCCAACAAGGCGGCAGCGCTCAGCCCTTCACTTTTGGCAATGCGTCGCAACGCCTCCCAGAATTCCGGCTCTAGCGACACACTGGTGCTGTGGCCGGCGATGATAACTGAGTGCTTTTCTGGCTTTCTGTTCACGTGATCAAGAGGGCCCGATCATTTTTTCAGGCCGCACGATCTTGTCAAACTCTGCTTCACTTACATGCCCAAGCCTAACGGCTTCTTCGCGCAAAGTGGTGCCGCGTTTATGGGCTGTTTTTGCAATGTCGGTCGCCGCGTCATAGCCGATGTGAGGCGCAAGCGCGGTTACCAGCATGAGTGAGCGCGCCATCAGATCGGCGATCTGGTCTTCATTGGCGGTGATACCTGCAACACAATTGTCCTGGAACGAGCGGCATGAATCCGCAATCAGGCGGATCGACTGAAGCACATTGTAGATCATGACCGGCTTAAACACATTTAGTTCAAAGTTGCCCTGACTGCCTGCAACCGTGACAGTTGTGTTATTGCCCATAACCTGAGTACACACCATGGTTAGGGCTTCGCACTGTGTCGGGTTTACCTTACCGGGCATAATTGATGAGCCGGGCTCGTTTTCCGGCAATGAAAGTTCGCCCAAGCCCGAGCGCGGGCCAGAGCCTAATAACCGAATGTCTTGGGCGATCTTGAACAAACTCACCGCAACCACATTCAGCGCGCCAGAAAGCTCAACCAGGGCGTCATGAGCGGCCAAAGCTTCAAACTTATTGGGGGCTGTCTTAAACGGCAATTTCGTGATTTTGGCCACATTAGCAGCAAACGCTTTATCGAAGCCTTTTAACGTGTTGAGGCCTGTACCAACTGCTGTTCCGCCTTGTGCAAGGGGGTACAGCCGAGGCAGGGTGTCTTTTACCCGCTGGATGCCCAACTTGAGTTGCGCTGCATATCCTGAGAATTCCTGTCCCAAAGTGAGCGGTGTTGCATCCTGCAAGTGCGTGCGGCCGATCTTGATGACTTTCTTCCACTCATTAGCTTTTGCAGCGATACCATCATGAAGATACTCAAGCGCTGGAATGAGCTCGTGGTGAACCTGCTCAACGGCAGAAATGTGCATTGCGGTTGGGAACGTGTCGTTGGAGGATTGCGCACGATTTACGTGATCATTCGGGTGCACGGGTTCCTTTGAACCGATTTCCCCGCCCAAAATTTCAATGGCACGGTTCGCGATAACCTCATTGGAATTCATGTTGGACTGGGTGCCAGAACCCGTCTGCCACACCACGAGGGGAAAGTTATCATTGAGTTTTCCATCGATGACTTCGCCTGCAGCCTTAGCAATGGCATTGCCTCTCTTCCGGTCCAGATTTTTCAATTGCATGTTAGTTTGTGCAGCGGCTTTCTTGATGATGCCAAGGGCCCGCACAAGGGGAACGGGCAGGGTTTCTACACCAATTTTAAAGTTGCCAAGCGAGCGCTGAGTTTGCGCACCCCAATATTTGTCAGCGGGAACTTTAAGAGGGCCAAAGCTGTCTTTTTCGATACGTGTTTTTGTCATGAAACCAATGCCTGATATGAACGCTAGGAAGTTGCGCATGCTTTAGCACGGGCAGCGAACTTCGCCAATGCGGCGAATGGCATACCTCTGCAATCAAGTTTTTTTGCGTTTGTTTGTTGGTTTGGGATCTTCGTCCAAATCTTCGCCCGCTGTGGCGAGTCCGGCGGCTGCTTGTGCGCGCTCAAGTTTTGAGAGTTGCTTCTTGCGTGCTATGCGACGGCGCACTGTCCGTGCGGCGATTTTAGAGAGCACCTTTGCCCTGTGTGCTTGACTGGTAATGCCGTGAATTCCGTTGGGATAGGCTTCGTTCAACGCTGCGCGAAAATCCATCACACCAGACTGTGCGACACCATGGAAGCGATTGGCAACAGCAATCCAAATGGGGCTAACAATGAGCGATGTGGCAATCACGGCCAAGGCGAGGCGGTAGGTGTTGAGTTCAAGCGATTGGTAGCGTAACGCCACAGCCGCCAAAATGAACGAAAATTCGCCGATCTGCGCCATGGACAAGCCTGCTGGTATCGCCACATTCCAGTTAAATCCAGTCCACCGGATAAGTCCGACGTTTAGAGCGGTCTTTAAGAAAATGATACCGAACACATAAAGCGATACGACTTGCCAATTGGCAATTATGAATTCCATATCGAGCAGCAAGCCAATGGAGAGGAAGAAGATAAACAACAACACCGACTGTATAGGATGAGTGACTTCAATAGCGCGCGCGCGGATGGTGGAGCTTGCGACCACCAACCCGGCAACAAAGGCGCCATAGGCGGCTGATAATCCGGCCAACCCCGAAAGAGCAGCGGCGGCAAAGCAAAAAGCCACCATAGAAAGCGCCATCATGTCGGGCCTGCGTTCCACGACATCAGAGAAGGGAAGTCTGATTTTGCCTGGTTTGCCAAGCCAGAAAAGCAGAACACCTAGGAAGCCGATCGCTACCGCAATCTTGAACACCAGTAGCCATGGATTTCCGCCTTCACCTCCCAGCGATTGGGTGAGAATGAGCATGGGAACGACCGCAATGTCCTGCGCGATCATCACGCCAACAGTAATGCGGCCCGTATGAGTGCGGAGTTCACCCATCTCATCCAGCATTTTAATCGCTACTGCGGTGGAAGAGAGTGCAACGATGAAGCCCAATACCAAGACTTGCGAGAAGGGCCAATCCAGCACAAACCCGAACAATGCAGTTGTTCCCAAGGCCACACAGAATTGACCCAGCGCCACAATGATCGCCGGCCTTAGGACATGTATGAAGGCACGGATCGAAAGCTCCATGCCAATGAGAAACAACAGCATAAGCACGCCAAGCTCAGCTAAATATTGGATTTCTGCAGTATTGTAGAGAAATCTCAGGCCTGTTGGGCCAAGGGCAGCGCCTGCAATAATATACGCGATAATTGCCGGCAGCTTAATCCGCGCAAATATAAAACCGAGTGTGACGGCGAGAGATACCACCAGTGCGGCTTGCGTGAGTTCTGTTCCATGCCCTTCCATAATCTTAGTGTAATCAAGTAACCCTAAGTAATCTATACATATTTGAGAATGTTCATTTCAACCATATGGGATTGGACCAGGCTTTTTTACCGACCGCATCGATAATGACAACGCGTATCCATTCGAGATCAGCGCGTCGACGCGCTGGCTCGGCACTTTGGCCGGTCCAAATAACTGACAATTTGCTTATGTCGAGACATGCCGTTGTAATGGCCTTTCCGGTGCGTGTTACTGAACGTGATGTGCCGCCTTGCACGGCAATTGCATCAACCGGTGTGCAGGAAATAGAGATTTCATTTCCCGAAATCGCGATGTCGTTAAACTGCGGTCCTTGGCTTGAGTAAAACGCGCCTTCCTTCAAGGCTTCAAGAAGGGCATCTGGATCGAGGCTTTCGGATTTCACGTTCACCCATCCACCAAACGCATCGTCACAGTGAAAATGCGCATCATCTGTTGCGTTTGCCGTGAGGCGATGACCATCGCGCAACATTTCCTCAAGCAAATACCAACCATCGCCACGGTCTTGTTCAACCGCGCAGCCGTGATTGTAAATCTCAACCGAATGCGCGCATTCAATTGCCTTACCATCGGCCAGGTTCAATTGCGACCATGCGGGGTGGGCGATGGAGATGAACGCGCCCATTTGTGCTGCCCGATCCGCCAATTCCTCCATGGTCTCAGTATCGCCACAAGGGGCAAAATCAAGCGGCAGACCGGCGGCCAGAATATGCCAAAGCTCGCCGCATGAATTTTCAGGCGCGTGCAGCTCAGCACCCAAAATGGTGGTGAAACTGTTTGATCGGAAGCCTCTTGTATCTGCGATTGGGAAATCGAACAGATCAACGAAATGTTCCGACATCATCAGAAAGTCATATCCCTTGCGCTGATAAGCATCCACGACCTCGCTCACCGGCAATCGGCCATCAGACAAGGTTGAGTGGGTGTGCAAATTGCCCCGGAAAAATGTGCCGGGAAGGTCAAATGGCGCAATGCTGCTCATAGCGCGCTCCGCTAGTTGAGAATCGTTTCGCGAACTTTGACACTCGCGCCATGTCAAAGCGATGTCGAGCGCATTTTTCTCAACAAAGAATTATTCTTTTGTGCGTGTATCCTCGACCAATTTGATTATTGAACCAAGAAACACCGTTGCGATGATGATTGGGCTTTGTTATCAACGCGGCTTGAATGTAATGGTGCGTTTGGCTGCGGTTTTTAGTGGCCCTAACGCTGAACCTTTCCGGGATTTCGGAGATAACTGAATATGTCTGTTGATGAGGCGACCGTACGCCGTATCGCGAAACTTGCGCGCATAGCCGTAAGTGATGAAGAAGCTGCATCCCTACAGGGCGATTTGTCGACCATTCTGGATTGGGTCGAGCAGCTCAACGAGGTGGATGTGGAGAACGTTGAGCCGCTCACATCGGTGGTGGAAACCACCATGCGCATGCGCGAGGATGTGGTGAGTGATGGCGGCTATCCAGACAATGTGGTGTCTAACGCGCCAGCAAAAGACGAGCACTTTTTCATGGTGCCCAAGGTGGTGGAGTAAGCGATATGAGCAACACTATCTCACTTACCAATCTCACCATAGCACAGGCGCGCGACGGGCTGGCGGCTAAGGAATTTACTGCAGGCGAGCTTACCAATGCTTATCTTGAGGGCATTGAAGCTTCGAACCAGGCGCTGAACGCCTATATCGTCGTGACCGCTGATAAGGCGCGCGATATGGCCAAGGCGTCTGATGTGCGCATCGCCAACGGCGAGGCGGGTGCGCTTGAGGGC
>JBPCVX010000100.1:0-9459 GCA_051010095.1 Hyphomicrobiales bacterium | reverse complement strand
ATTGCGGCAGCAACGGGCAAACGTGTCATGCGTTTGCCGATGACGAAGAGTGGCGTTGAGTTCGCATAAACCGCTTAACAAGAAGCGCAAAAAAAGGGGCCACGCGATGCGCGGCCCCTTTCTCTATGTTCGGACGTTTATTTTATTTTCTTTATTTCGCCACTATCAAGTTTGCTGTGATAATCCGCCAGCAATTCCTTCACTTTCGACATCAACATGTAGAGGCCGATAATGTTGGCAATCGCCATGGCAAAGATCATCGCATCAGAGAAGTCGATCACCGGACCAAGGCTCAGCGAAGACCCGATCACGATGAAGATGCAGAAGATAATCTTGAACACCATTTCTTTGCCGGCACCTTCGCCAAACATGTAAGTCCATGCTTTCAGGCCGTAGTAGGACCAGGAAATCATGGTGGAGAAGGCAAACAATACGGCGGCAATCGCCAGCACAACCCCGAAGAAGCCAAATTGGCTGGTGAAGGCTTTTGATGTCAGGTCAATGCCTGTAACGCCACTGTCTGGCACCCAAGCCCCAGTGATGGTGATGACCAGCGAAGTCATGGTGCAGATCACAACTGTGTCAATGAACGGTTCCAGTAACGCCACATAACCTTCTGTTACCGGATGCTTTGTTTGCACCGCCGAGTGGGCGATGGAGGCTGAGCCAATGCCTGCTTCGTTTGAGAACGCTGCCCGTTTGAAACCTTGAATAAGCGCACCAACGGCGCCGCCTGCAACAGCGGTGGGCGCGAATGCGCCACCAATGATTGCGCCAACAGCGGCAGGAAGCGAACCAATGTTCATCAAGATAATCAGCAAAGCAGAACCGACATAAATGACGGCCATGAAAGGCACGACTTTTTCAGTAACCTTGGCGATAGATTTAATGCCACCAATGATAACCACACCAACAACAGCCGCCATGATCAGACCAAACAACCAGCCTTTACCCTCGAAAAACGGGATGAGGCTCGAGATTTGCGCAAATGACTGGTTGGCCTGGAACATGTTGCCCCCGCCAAGCGCGCCACCCACGCAACAAATTGCAAAGAATACAGCCAGGAATTTACCCAGCCCCGCCTGGCCTTTTTCCGACAATCCCTTCGAGAGATAATACATCGGACCGCCCGAAACCGAACCGTCTTCATATTCATTGCGGTAGTGCACGCCAAGCGTACACTCGGTGAACTTGGATGCCATACCCAGCAGGCCGGCAAGAATCATCCAGAATGTGGC
Source organism: Hyphomicrobiales bacterium (assembly GCA_051010095.1). GTDB lineage: Bacteria > Pseudomonadota > Alphaproteobacteria > Rhizobiales > CAJQND01 > CAJQND01. Next base: position 8,221 of record JBPCVX010000100.1, on the reverse strand, counting down.
GCCCGGTCCGCCGAGATATACGGCAACCCCAACACCCGCGATATTGCCAAGACCCACCGTTCCCGAAAGGGCCGTGGCCAGTGCTTGGAAAGGTGTTACTTCACCAGCATCATTCGGGTCGAGATAATCACCACGGACCAGCGAGATCGAATGTCCGACACCTCTGAACTGGATAAATCCGAAATAAACCGTGAAAACCAGCGCAGCAATCACCAGCCACATCACGATCCAAGGAAAGGCCGTTCCGAATATCGCTTCAGAGCCCGGTAGCGGCGAGAAGATGAAGGCGACGAAGGGATTGATAATCGGTGCAATTGCGTCGCTGATGGCTTTATCAATTCCGCCATCCTGCGCAAATGCCGCCGTTGAGGTGAGGCTAAGAGTAAGCCCAACAGTAAGTAAACGATTTAACATTTTGATTGTTCCCCCAGAAGAACTCTTGTCTCAGATGCTAAGGCACGACCGTGATGGGCACGGGTGAGGCCTGCAAAAGATTGATGGTCAGCCCACCCAAAATGCGCTCAGCAAATGAGGTTCCACCGGTGCGTCCGACGATGATTTGGGATGCGCCTTTTTCTTTTGCGCGCCCGCAGAGAATGTCGGCTGCGTTTCCGTGATGTGCTTCGCATGTTGTCTTAACCCCAGCGTCGTTGAGCTTGTCGGCGGCGGGTTGAATGACCGCATTTGCCCGCTCAAGCTCTTTCTCGCGGCGGCCATGACGTTCTGCCAGCTCTTCGGCAGTGTGGAAGCTATAGGGCGACCACTCCAGCACGAAAACGAGATGTATACTTGCGCCAGAGTCTTTTGCGTTAGCGACGGCGAAATCAAGCGCACGCTGCGCCTGTTCCGATCCGTCAAATCCAACAACATAGGTATCTGCCATAAAATTTCCCCCAAATTAATTGACACCTCGCAATTGGCGCCTGTTCGCTTCCGGGAGTCAAGAAATAATTCTCATATATTCCAATGATTTACATGAAAAATTCCAAATTATTTATAGCGTCAGGAAAACTATTTAGCGCGTGTAGGAACTGCTAAACGCGAAAAAACGCGCGCCCAGATAATTGACCACCAGGGCGATACCTGAACCGATCGCAAGCGCTAAAATTGGTGATGTAAGCGGGAAAGAAAACAAGATTGTGCAATAAATTGCAAAGTTGACCGCAGCGCCTGCCGCGCTCGTTGCCAAATACCGCAACCACTCCAGACCAAGATTTTCATCGGTCGATCTAAATGTCCACATGCGGTTGGCCGCCCAGGTCGCTGTGATCGCGATGATAACTGAGATTGCGCGCGCCAATATTGGGGAGGCGCCAAATGTGATGAGAGTAATCAGCAAGCCTGCATCCACCAAGAACCCAAAAACACCGACAGCGCAAAACCTAAGAAAGCTGCTGGCGGCCGTCTTACTCATTTGAGCGCTCGGCAACCGAGGCGAATTCCAGAAATCGCATGCGTTTGGCTTCGCGCCGGGCTTTGGAGATCGAATTGAGAATTATGCCGCTAAACATACAGAATACACCAATCTGCATGAGCCCCATCACCAACACACCTGTTGGCAGTCGCGGCACAAGGCCGGTTTCCAAATAAGTGATGATGAGGGGAATGCCAAGTGCAATTGCAACCAAGCTTACGAAGATACCAACGGAGGCGTAAAATCTAAATGGATTAACCGCCCTGTAGAGCTTGAGGATTGTCCACATAATGCGCGCACCGTCACGGTATGTGCGGAGTTTACTTGTTGAGCCCTCAGGGCGTGCGCCATAGGGCACTGCAATTTCAGCGGTAGGTATTTGCAAATCGAGCGCATGAACGGAAAGCTCGGTTTCGATTTCAAAGCCCGATGAGAGAACTGGGAAAGATTTGGCAAAGCGACGCGAGAATACCCGGTAACCAGAAAAAATATCGGTGAAACCAGAGCCGAACAAATGCGCGACAATCTTATTGAAAGCAAGGTTTCCTGTTCGGTGCCCGCGCCTATAGGCTTCAGCACCACCGCCATCGCGTGTGCCGACCACCATGTCGAGATTCTCACCGACCAACTTGTTGATCAAAGTGCCAGCCTGGGTCGGATCGTAGGTGGCATCACCGTCTGCCAACACATAAATGTCGGCATCAATGTCGCCTAACATGCGGCGCACCACGTGGCCTTTGCCCTGGTGACTTTCTGTGCGTACGATTGCGCCTGCCAGCCTGGCAACTTCAACCGTGTTGTCGCTGGAATTATTGTCGTAAACATAAATCCGTGCGCCAGGCAGGCTTTTGCGAAAGCCCATTATGGTTTCGCCAATCGCGACTTCTTCATTGTAGCAAGGCAAAAGAACCGCGACAGAAAGCTTTTCGGCCCCGGTGTTGAGCGGCGTTACATTGCCTGCAAGAGCAGGCTTTGGAAATGGAATGGTCATCAGCGCGTTCCCAGCTTCACACTAAGTTTGCGCCACTTAACCACAGCGAGTTTAAGAGGGGCTTAATAGAACGCACCCTGGAGACACATCTCCAGGGCGTAATGGTTCGTGTGGCTTAGGCAGCGGCGTTTGACGCTTCCTGAACAACCAGATCAGCTTCACGACCGCTCAATTCCTGCATGTGGTCAAATTCATAGGAAAATGTGCCAACGCCAGCAGTGGCCGAGCGCAACTCGACGATTAGGTCTTGTACTTCCGATTCTGGCATATGCGCTTCAACCGTATCCCAGCCGTTCCAGCCTTCACGCGCGTCATAGCCCAAAAGCTGCCCCCGCCGTTGCGAGACGATTTGGTTGATACGCGCCGTGGCATCAGACGGCACGTGCACTTTCACATGAACGATTGGTTCCAGCAAAACAGGCGAAGCCTTCGGTAGAGCCTCCGCCATAGCAATCCGGCCCGCCGTCTTGAAGGCTTGCTCAGAGCTATCGACCGCGTGATAGGAGCCATCAGTTAGAGTTGCTGCAAGATCAACGACCGGGAACCCCAGTGGGCCCTTCGCCATATATTCGCGGATGCCGTTTTCCACCGCGCTGAAATATTGCTTCGGCACAACGCCACCGGTGATCGTGTCATCAAAGGCGAACCCAGAGCCGCGTGACAACGGCTTGATATCCAGAACAATATCGCCGAACTGGCCATGGCCGCCTGATTGCTTTTTATGGCGCCCACGCTCCGATATAGGTTTACGAATGGTCTCGCTATAGGCAATGCGGCGGGGGCGGGCTTCAGCCTTAACGCCATATTTTCCAGCAAGACGCTCCAACGCGACACGCAAATGGATTTCGCCGTGCCCCCATAACACCATTTCGTTTGTGTGTTGATTGTGCTCAAGGGTGAGGGAAGGATCTTCGTCAATCAGCTTGTGTAACGACGTGGAGAGCTTCACTTCATCCTTGCGGTCAGTGGCTTCAACACATTGTCCAAACACGGGCGCTGGTAAATGGAGTGTCGCAAGTTGAGCGCCCCCATCTTTTTCAACATAAAGCGTATCGCCCGTTGCTGCTTCCTCCAGGCGGCCAAGCGCAATGGTATCGCCCACACGTGCAGAGCTGATCTTGTTGGGCTCTTGCCCCATTAGTGTGAACAATCCAGCGGGGCGCATACCGTCGCCATTTGCGTTGTAAAGCGTGACACCGTCTGCAATCTCACCTGATAAAACACGTCCCAATGAAAGCTTGCCGCCATGGGTGGTGTGGAAAGTTTTAAACACCTGAACGGTGCTGGCGCTGTCTTGGTTAGCACTCAAGCGTTCAGCCGTTGCTTCAACGCCAGGTGCTTCGTGGCGCAATGCTTTGAACAGGCGCAATATTCCGTTGGCATTTTCAGCAGATCCCAATAGCACCGGCACAATAAGCCCATCGGTGAGCTCTTTCTGAAGATCCTCAAAAACCTGATCGCGCGGTGGCTCCATATCTTCAAGCAGTGCTTCCATAAGGCTGTCATCATAATCGGCAAGTTGCTCAAGCATTGAGAAGCGGGCTTCTTCTTTGCGGTCGTTCAAATCTTCGGGAAGGGTGATTTTCTCGCTTTCCGCATGTTCGCGGTAGAGGTATGCGCGCTCCAGAGCCAAATCAACGAAACCGGTTGCTATGCCATCTTCCCACATGGGAATTTGACGTAACACCAGTGGCAACGAACTTGCGGGCTGCAGCATTTCCAGCACGTCGCGCACGCGACCTTGTGCTTTGTCGATCTTGTTTAAATACAAAAAGCGCGGCAGGCCAAATTCATCAAGTTGTTTGAGAATGAGTTGCAATGCAGGCACTTTCTTTTCATCGGGCTCGCACACAACAATCGCGGCATCGCATACAGAAAGTGCGGCTACCTGGTCTTGTGCAAATTCAATGGAACCGGGGCAATCGATGAAGGTATATTCGTCACCCATGAAATTCGTGTGCGCCACATTTAATTCGACGCTCATGCCGTGTGCGCGGGCTTCTGGTGCCGCGTCACCTACTGTATTGCCGTCGGCTGCGGTGCCTTGACGGCCTATTGCCCCTGACCGGAAAAGAAGAGCTTCTAGAAGTGATGTTTTGCCGCTGAGATAGGGTCCAACAATCGCGATACATTTGGGGCCACGGCCCCCTGCTTCACCACTTGGCGTATTTTCTCCCATGGAACGTTCCCTCCTTTTATAGGTTTTTTGCGAAATTTTTATGCGTTTTCCAGGCTTTCCCCTTTGTTGCTGGAAGTTGACCTCACCATGCTTGCGCCGATTGGCAGATGATGCAAGGGGCAAGGCGAAAAAACTGAGCCGCGCCTACGCAGTTTCAAGCATTGCAAAACAATGTTCAGTGGGTTTAACCATTTTTACATAGTTTTATTGAAGGTTAGGAGAATGAAGAACGAATAGATAAATAATTCTCTTCGTTTTTACGTTCTTTCTATTTGAATCTTTATAGATTTGTTTGAAAGGGCATGGCTGGGATTTCACGAGGACCACATAGATATGGGACGCACACGATACACAGGCTGGGCTTGCATGGCTGCGGGTATGGCAGCAATGGCAATGGTGGGAACCGCAAATGCGGCGGACATGGATTACATTCCCGCACCGTCCGTTGGTTATAACTGGACCGGATTTTACGTGGGTGGTGCTGCTGGTTACATTAATGCACGCGCACGCAATCAGCACGATACCGAACTTTTTGATCCGCTGCTGCTGACATCGACAATCGATAGCTACACAACCACAATCAAACCAGATGGTGGGCTCTTCGGCGGGTATGCTGGCTATAACTGGCAGATGCCAGGCAGTGGCTTTGTTTTTGGTCTTGATGGTGATTTTTATGCATCAACGGCAAAGAAGTCATCCACTATCGAAGTTTATCCAGGTGGCATGGTTGATATGCGCCAAAAGGTTAAGACAACCTGGGCGGCGCGTGCACGTGTTGGCTGGGCGGTTGAGAGCTTCATGGCTTATCTCGCAGGTGGTTATGCAGGCGCGTCACTTGATACACGCTTGAGCGATGCCAACTGGGTAGGATCTTCCAGTACTTCTTCCTCCAGCACACATCATGGCTGGACCATTGGTGGCGGTATTGATTTCCTCGTCACGCCTAACTGGATCGTTGGTGTTGACTACCAATACAAAGATCTGGGTCACAAAACGACGACTTTCACTGCAGATTATGCAGGGCCTCCGGCGCTTGAATACACGAATTCAGTTAGAACGAAGCTGACCTCTAATCAGTTCTCGTTCCGTGCTGGCTATAAATTCTAGCCACACAACTCGCGCAAAAAAGCCAGCCTTGTTTTTGCAAGGCTGGCTTTTTTATTTCATGACTTGTGCAGCGCTACCGCAAAGATGCACAGAACCGCTGAATACGCTGACAGGCTTCTTCCAATGCTTCGGTTGAAGTTGCATATGAAATGCGGAAGTGTGGCGATAATCCAAAGGCCTCGCCATGCACGGCCGCAACGCCTTCTTCACCCAGAAGCGCGGTTACAAAATCCTCATCATTGGTAATGGTTTTACCGGCAGGCGTGGTTTTGCCGATGGCGCCTTCGCAAGAAGGGTACACATAGAATGCGCCCTCTGGTGTCAAACACTTCAGCCCGGTTGCCTGGTTGAGCATGGACACAACCATGTCGCGACGCTCTTTAAACACTTCATTGTGCTCAGCAATAAATTCCTGCGGTCCATTCAACGCCTCAACCGCTGCCCATTGGCTGATGGAAGAGGGGTTTGAGGTTGATTGCGATTGCAGCTTTGCCATTGCCTTGATCAAGGGTTGAGGGCCACCTGCAAAACCGATCCGCCAGCCGGTCATGCAATACGCCTTGGAGACGCCATTCATGGTGAGCGTGCGCTCATAAAGGGCTGGTTCAACCTGGGCAGGGGTTGCAAACTGAAAATCGTCATAGACCAGGTGTTCATACATATCGTCGGTGAGCACCCAAACGTGCGGATGACGCATCAACACATCAGTGAGCGCTTTCAGCTCGTCATGGCTGTAAGCCGCCCCCGATGGGTTTGATGGCGAGTTGAAGATCAACCATTTGGTCTTCTCCGTAATCGCGGCTTCTAAAGTTTCAGGCTGCAGTTTGAAATCATTCTCCTGGGTCGCCTCCACAAACACCGGCTTACCACCTGCAAGCAACACCATATCTGGATAGCTCACCCAATAAGGTGTCGGTATCAAAACCTCTTCGCCCGGGTTCAGGGTTGCCACCAGCGCATTATAAAGGATTTGCTTGCCGCCTGTGCCAACAGATATCTGGCTGGGTTCATAATCAAGACCATTATCGCGCTTAAATTTCGCGCAAATGGCCTGTTTGAGCTCCGGAATACCGTCAACCGCTGTGTATTTTGTTTTTCCCGCATTGATTGCCTCAATTGCTGCCTGCTTGATGTTGTCAGGCGTATCAAAATCGGGCTCACCGGCGCCAAGGCCGATAACGTCATTGCCTGCTGCTTTCAGCTCTGCTGCGAGTGTTGAAACAGCAATGGTGGGCGATGGTTTGATACGGTCAAGAGAATCTGAGAGGAAACCCATGGGTCTGTTCCTTTAAATGAAATGCAATATGGCCCGGTTGGACCGGCAGGCAAACTAGTCCTCTACTCATCCAAGGGCAAGGGTTTGCATGCGGAAAATTACGACAAATATCTTGCACCCTGACGCCCGACCGCGATAGCGTTTCATTATGGCTGAAACACTTCTAATAGCGGGCGGGGGAATTGCCGGTTTGGCAACCGCGCTTGCGGTCGCAAAAGCTGGGTATGAAGCAGCCGTCTTCGAACAGGCGGATGAACTGCAGGAATTTGGCGCCGGTATGCAATTGGGTCCCAATGCTGCGCATGCTCTTGTGCAGCTTGGTATTGGAAAAGAGCTCAACAAAGCTGCTGGTTTCCCAGAAGAAGTGCGTATCCTGGATGGCATCACTGGGCGGACGTTAAATACGGTTCGCTTAGGCGAGGGCTTCGAGAAAACTTATGGTGCACCATACCGCGTTATCCATCGTGGCGATCTGCTGGATGCATTGGCAAAAGCATGTGCCAAGCAAAAGCGCATTACAATCAATCTCTCGTCACCGGTATCAAAAATTTCCATCGACGATGATGTGTCGGTCACTGTGAAGCGCAAAAAAATCAGCGGTTCAGCGCTTGTTGGCGCCGATGGCATTCGTTCGTTTGTCCGTTCTGAGTTGGTAAACGATGGTGGGCCAGAATTGAGTGGTCAAACAATCGGCAGGGCGCTTATACCAGCAGAAATTATGCCGGTACCTGAATCTGCGGTGCATTTATGGATGTTGCCGGGCGGACATGTCGTCCATTATCCAATCCGCGGCGGAAAAGCCTACAATTTAGTCGCTGCATATGATGCGCCCTGGGAAGATGAGGGGTGGAATGCGCCCGCCACCAAAGACGAAATTGAGACGTGGTTTGAAGACTGCACGGGCGTATTGCGGCAGGTTTTGGCAGCCGCGCCAGAATGGCGAAAATGGGCAGGCGCTGATCGCGCACCTGGCACAGCGTGGGGAGTGGGGCCTGCAACATTGGTGGGTGATGCAGCGCACGGTGTGTTGCCCTATTTGGCGCAAGGAGCTGCAATGGCGCTGGAAGATGCTGCCACGCTTGGGAATATGCTTTCTGACACTAAAGAATGCGCTGCAGCGTTTCGTGCCTATGAAGCCCTGCGCCAGCCGCGCACAGAGCGCCTGTATCGCGAAACCCGCGCTGCGGGGCAGGCGTACCATGCAGGCGGCGCGACGCGATTGGCACGCAACATGGTATTGCGCACGATGAGCGA
>JBPCVX010000099.1:0-6105 GCA_051010095.1 Hyphomicrobiales bacterium | reverse complement strand
TGGTCACAAAAGAGGAGCATAAAAGGTTAAACGCATCAGGACTGGGATCAAAAATGCCTGTAGACTGGGATGGGGAAGATGTTTGGGCAAGATACAGAACTGTTGGAATTGAACCAGCATGCCGCTAACAAAGCATTCCAGAGGACGGTGTTCCACCACCGCTCAGTTCAATCGTTAGGAATCAAAACAAGGATCGCAATGTCTGATGAAAAAAGCTTGGTGAGTGTTGGAGAGCTGACTAAGCCGGTGTCTGTTTTCATCGAAAAAATTTCAAATGCATTCGGCACACTATTTGAACCAACACGAATAAGACGTGAAGCGGCTGCCAATGCAGAAGCTGCAAAGATAGGTGCTCTATCAAATGCAGAGGTTGCAAAGATAAATGCTCTATCAAATGCAGACGTTACTGCAATTGAACAAAGAGCTATCCGTCGCCTTGTCCATGAAGAAGCCAAGAAGCAAGAGAATATCGAATCTATTACTGAACAAGCTATCACTTTACTAAATGAAGAAGCGCAACCAGAGAATATGGAGGATGATTGGATATCTCACTTTTTCGAAAAATGTAGAACCGTCTCTGACAAAGAGATGCAAGGACTTTGGTCAAGTTTACTTGCCGGAGAAGCGAACAAGCCTGGCTCGTTTTCAAAACGTACAATTGAAATAATTTCAACTCTCGATAAGACTGACGCACACTTATTTACTCGACTATGTAGCTTTGCAGTAATGAAAGGAACTGAGCTCTTCCCTGTAGTCCTTGACCTTAATGCTGAAATATACAAGAAACAGGGTATAAGCTTTGTGGCGCTTCACCATCTTGATACTCTTGGTTTAATTAGTTTTGACAGAGATGATTTTGCGCTTCTAGAGCTTCCCAAAAAAGTTAAGTTACTATACTTTGACAGGGCGATAGGCTTTGCATTGAAAGATGAGAGTAATAATCAACTAGAAATTGGTAAGGTCATGCTAACACAGGTAGGGCAGCAACTTGCGCCGATATGCGGCGCAAAGATGAATCCTGAATTTTTAAGCTACATGACCGAGTACTATAAAAAAATGAATATCGAGCTCGAAGTATTGAGTGCTAACAAGGTAAGCAGGACAGATCCTGCAAGCGGAGCTCCCTCTTGAAGGATGATTTGTAATAGGTAACTTTTTGGCAAAAGAGCTGAACACAGTGCGGGAAGTTTTGTTATGGTTGTATGCTAACCTTGCTATGGAGCATGCGGCTAGGTTATCAATAAATGCTCCGTACCTACGGAACTCCGTTGGCCCGGCTAATCTGCGCGCCGCTTCGTTAAGCCTTATTTTAAAACGAATCTGAAAGATCTGCATGAAAATTAATCCATTTAAACCTAATAGTCCTGTTTCACCCGGAATGTTTGCTGGGAGAATTATAGAAATTAAAGCTATGGAAAAGGGTTTATTTCAGACCAAACATGGTCAGCCTGTAAACTTCTTAGTCACTGGAGAGCGAGGAATTGGAAAATCTTCATTAATTAACGTTATTGATCCAACTGCGACTGGAGATATTAAAATATCAGGTGATAGTGTATTAAATTTTTTAACTGTTAATGTGCAAATTTCAAAAAATACTACACTGGCCAGTCTAATTAAATTAATTGAACAAAATCTATATAGAAAAATTGGGCAGATTGAAAAAATAAAGGCTTTCTTGGAAGAAATATGGGAGTTTGCTTCAAGAATAAAAATTATGGATTCAGGGATAAGCTCAAGTCAACCTATTAGCGATTTAGATTTATTGCTAGATAATTTTACATATTCTTTATCAAAAACATGCCTAAGGGTTACTAATCCTGGAAAAGGCGAAACACAACGTGATGGAATAGTATTTTTTATTGATGAAGCTGATAATGCATGTGAAGATTTACATATTGGTTATTTCTTCAAAGCTGTAACTGAGCAACTTCAAAGGTGCGGCTGCAACAATGTTATGTTTGTTGTTGCCGGGTTGCCTGAGGTAATAGAAAAGCTTAAAAACTCTCATGAATCTTCATTGCGAGTCTTCTCTCACTTGAAAGTGAGAGAGCTAACACCAGATGAGCGAAGATATGTTATTGATCGCGGAATCGAAGTAGGAAATGAAAAAAATCAGGAAGAAATCACAATTACTGGAGAGGCAAAGAATTATATTTCTACATTATCTGAGGGATATCCTCACTTCATTCAACAATTTGCTTACTCGGCATTTGAATTTAATGATGATGGTGAGATTAGTGCTGAGGATGCTTCTCATGGAGCGTTTAGCCCAGGGGGTGCTTTAGATGAAATCGGCACGAGGTACTACCACAGTGCTTATAATGAGCAAATAAAAACGGATGAGTATAGAGAAGTTCTTTCAATAATTGCTGAAAACATGAATCAATGGATTAAAAAAAAGGACATTCGTGATAAGTTTTCTGGCGCAGATCATACTGTTACTCACGCTTTAAAAGCTTTAACAGACCGAAAAATCATACTAAAAAATCCATCTACTGTTGGAGAATATAGATTACAGCAACGTGGTTTTGCGCTATGGATTAAGTTATTTGGTGAACGAAAAAAATAATATAGCTAGGTGCTGCTGTTCTACTCGCTTGGTTCGCTTGGTTTAGCACGGCGTTAGGCATCAGCAGTTAGGATGCATAGATACAGCGACACATGCGAGGCTGCTGAGTGTTCATATCCTACGTATATTGGGCTTTTGAAAGTTAACGAAGACAGAGTGCTTCAACATTTAACCTCGCTTTGCTTGCTTTCTTGCATTGATAACTGGTATAGTTTGTCGTTGTAGACCTGTGACTATACTGATCTTAGCTTTAGGGTAGAAGATTTTAGTTGCCGGTCTAACGATGTGCTCTTGCACATTTCGGTGAGATAGGGATCAGCAGCGCAACTGGACATCGAATAATATGAGGACTTTAAAATTCATTGACCTGTTTGCAGGGCTCGGTGGGTTTCATCTTGCTCTTAGTTCGCTTGGTCATCAGTGCGTGTTTGCTTGTGAACGCGAAGCAAATTTAGCACGCCTTTATGAGAAGAATTTTGGAATTGCCCCCCATGGTGATATTCGTACACTTGACCTTTCTTCTGTTCCAGACCATGATGTTCTTTGCGCAGGTTTCCCCTGCCAACCGTTTTCGAAAGCAGGCGGTCAGCAAGGGTTTGCATGCCCGCAATGGGGAGATTTGATCGATTACGTTGTTCGAATCCTGCGGCACAAGAAACCAGAATTCTTCATTATTGAGAACGTTCCTAATCTTGTTCGCCACCGGCAGGGTCAGACATGGGATAAGATTTTGCGCGATCTGCGCCATGCTGGTTACAGCGTGGACGACGGAAAACTCTCGCCCCACCAATTGGGTGTCCCACAAGTTCGCGAACGTGCGTTTATTGTTGGTCGACGCGGTGGGCTTGGTGATTTTTCTTGGCCGGTGCATCATCCGAAAGAAGACCTTTCTATTCGCAATGTGCTCGACCAGAACCCACCGGACGCCAAATCTTTACCCGAGAATTTCGTAGCTTATCTTGATGCGTGGCAGGATTTTCTCAATCGATTTCCAACAGATGAAGAGTTGCCGTCATTTCCGATTTGGGCGATGGAATTTGGGGCATCTTATCCATTCCTCGATCGCTCGGCATGCGGAATCTGTATTGAAGAATTGGGTTCCTACAAGGGAAGTTTTGGAACTGACCTTAGTGATTTGAATGAAGAAGACAGTGTTTCGGCATTGCCGGCCTACGCACGCGGCAACCTAGACGGATATCCAAAGTGGAAAATCGATTTCATCCGACAGAACCGCGAATTTTATGAGAGACACAAAAAATGGATTGACGACTGGCTACCACGCATCCGTGGTTTTGCGCCAAGTTTCCAGAAGTTTGAATGGAACTGCAAAGGCGAGAAGCGCTTAATCTGGGACTATGTCATCCAGTTTCGTGCATCGGGGATCCGCGTCAAACGTTCGGTCACTGCCCCTTCGTTAGTCGCAATGACGAGCAGCCAAGTACCGGTGATCGCTTGGGAGCAGAGGTATATGACCACGCGGGAATGCAGCCGTCTCCAAAGTATGGGAAAACTGGAGCATTTGCCTGAGACTCAGACTGCAGCTTTTAAGGCTCTGGGTAATGCTGTGAATGTTGATGTGGTTCGCGCGATTGCACAAGAACTCCTATCGTTTACTGCTGGAAAAAGTTCTGGAACAGAGGTTGTTGCAAACTCCGTGGTGGGCAAAAATAATCCAAAGCCTCATTTGAAACGACAGCATAAGCATCTGGCTCACATAGGCAGGACCGCAAATTGACAGCACAAAAAGTTGATATTCGCCCCGGCGTAAGCGTTCTCGCAGTATTAAGGCATCTGAACTATAAGCCATGGTATGCCCTTGCAGAATTCGTGGACAATGCGGTTGAGAGTTTCTCTCAAAATAAGAACCAGTTGCGGGCGCACCATGGAGACGATTTCAAGCTCGTTGTAAATATTGACATCGACACAACATCTACTGTGCGCATTGCCATCCGTGACAATGCCGCTGGAATTGCGCTTGTGGATTTTGGTCGAGCGTTTCGCCCAGCCGCGGTTCCACCTGACCGGACTGGTCTTTCTGAGTTTGGAATGGGCATGAAAAGCGCCGCCTGCTGGTTCGCACCACAGTGGCATGTTCGGACCTCTGCTTTCGGCGAGCCGGTGGCCCGTACCGTGCGTTTTGAGATCGCCAACATTGTCAATGATGAGATCAAAGAACTAGATATTGAGGAAGAGCAGGAAGATCCTGAGCTTCACTATACTGAGATCGTGTTGGAAAATGCCTTTAACGCCCCTCGTGGGCGTACAGTTGGGAAACTCAAGGAGCACTTGACTGACATTTACCGTGCCTTTATACGCGAGGGAACCCTGGAGCTCCGCTTCAATGGCGACACTCTCACGCCGCAAGAACCGCCGATTCTGTCAGCACCATACTTCCGCGATAAAGAAGGCCCGCCAAAATTATGGCGAAAGGACATCGTATTTGACCTAGGAGGTGGGTTGTCGGTCCAAGGCTTTGCCGCTCTGCGGGATCCGGCGAACACGGCCAAGGCTGGCTTTTCGCTTTTCCGACGGGGTCGTGTGATCGAAGGAAGTGGTGACGAAGGGTATCGGCCGTCCCTCATCTTCGGCAGTTCGAATAGTTACCGGTATCAACGGCTATTTGGCGAACTTCACCTTGATGGTTTCGAGGTTAGCCACACAAAAGATGGTTTTCGTTGGGACGAAAACGAGCAGCCGTTCTTGGAGCTTTTGCGTGAACATCTGGATAGTGAAGACTTGCCTGTGCTCAAACAAGCTGAAGGCTACCGTGTGCGTGTCGCTCGGGCCCAGATGACGAGCACTGCGACGCAAGCGGTCGATAACACGGCGAGAGCGATCGCGACGCGACTGCCTAAGCTTTTGCCTACGATATCTGATGCACCTCCAGTCGATGCGCCTGACGAGGAATCGCCACATGCGGGGACTCTCGCACGAAAGCAATTTGATATCCGTTTCCGTGACAAAGACTGGCGTATCAATATAGAGTTGACCGAGGATCCGTCAGAAAGCCTTTGGTTGGTTTTCAGCGATGTGGCCTCATCAATAGAGCAGCCGCGTAGTCTCGATATTAGGGTTTCGATGGTGCATCCATTTATGGTCCGATTTGCACAAACTGATAGCGAAGATGTGGAGGCGCTCTTGCGAGTAGCTGCTGCGCTTGCTCTTGCGGAAGTATTGGCTCGTGATTCCGGCGTGCCCAAAGCCGGAACGATCCGCCGAAACTTGAACGAAATTATTCGACATGCGCTTTCGGATGCGTAATATTTCATAGGTGATCCATGACAGAAGATGCGCCCTTTGTTGTTCAACCGATAGACCACGAAAAACAGGTGTTGCGCTGGCAGCCTGTGGCCGGCTCGGAAACCCATGCTTTCCTTGAGCATGTTGTGCCAGACGGTAGTCGTGACGTTGTACTAGATGCCGCCGTCTCAATTCTGGAGCGCGGCATTTCACCCAAAGATCCAGCCGGACAGGAAACGGGCCTGGTAGTTGGCTATGTTCAAAGCGGCAAGACCATGTCGTTTGAAGCCGCGGCG
>JBPCVX010000098.1:0-4303 GCA_051010095.1 Hyphomicrobiales bacterium | reverse complement strand
GACATTGTCAGTTCGCATGCCTGATGCAGAGTGCAACAGCTGGGAGCCCTGTGCAAGCAGTTCTCCATGATGGTATGGTCGAATCGTGGGGAGGATTCATGTCTCGGAAACTAGCCGGTTTTCTTGTAGCCGACGCCGTCGGATATAGTTCTAGGATAGAAGAAAATGAGGCTGAGGCACTCGCGGCTTTGTCCATGACGCGCACAATAGTTGACGAGATGCTGGCGAAGTATCAAGGCTCCATATTATCCACAGCCGGTGACAGTATCATCGCAGAATTCTCTTCGGCGGTAACGGCAACGAAAGCTGCTCTAGAAATTCAGCAGCGTTTGGCTGAGCTCAAGAAAGACACATTTCAGCTTCGAATCGGAGTGCATTTCGGAGACGTTGCCCAACAGGACGATACACTCCTGGGCGATGGCATCAATATTGCGGCACGGCTTGAGCCGCTTGCCCCAAGCGGTGGCGTTCTAATCAGTAACGTGGTTGCGGATCAGATTGTTGGAAAAGTTGATGCACCTTTTTCCTTGATCGGCAAACAGAGCGTCAAGAATATTGCGCGCCCACTGGAACTCTACTGCTGGCCTCCGGAAGCCGCAAAGTCCTATCGCCGCCGCCGCATGCTCCGGTGCTGGCCGTTAGGGGCTGCGGCAGCGATCGTTATCGCGGCGATTTCTGGCTTGGCGCTTTATACCCAGAGGCAGAATGATGGCATGCCAACTGGTCCCCGGATTGCTGTGCTGCCCTTTGAAGAAGCTGGTGCCGCGGTTGACGAAGCCTTTTTTGCAGATGGGCTGAGCCGAGACATCAACGCCTTCCTGTCCAAGTTTTCCAACCTTTTTGTCCTTTCACCGAGTTCAACACGCCAATTTGCTGATGCTGACTGTCCGACGGTACGAAGAGAACTGGATGCAGATTTCATACTTTCCGGAACGGTTCGCCGAGCTGAGGATAGTCTTCGCGTGACAACGGCCTTCACAGATGCGCGCGACTGCAGTCAACTTAACGCACCTGGTCCGTTTACCCGTGATCTATCAGCGCAAAGTGTGATCGACGTTCAAATTGAAATCGCACGAAAAGTAGTGGCAGAAATCGGTTCTGCCGATGCTCCTATTTTCGACGCTAAGCTTGCTAAGGCAATAGAAGCCGAGGCGCCTGAAAACCTGAACGCCTATGAATGTGTTTTGCTTTCCTATTGGTTTTACGAAAATTTTGATCCTGACCGTCATCGACGTGCAAGAGATTGCCTGCTGAGGGCAGTCAAATCTGATCCGAGCTATTCGCTCGCTTGGTCTCGGTTGGCCTTCTCATCAATCGAGTCAAAAAAATACGCAATTGACACCAAGGAAAGCTGGGCAGAAGACAGCTTGGGCGCAGCGCAGCGCGCGATAGATCTCGATGCCGGAAATCCGGATGCATACTACGCTCTCGCGATCCGTAGCCAAATGGTAGGCGCCTCGGCGGAGGTCTTCGCAAACTTTGCCAGAAAGGCCATTGAACTAAACACTAACGACTCATTTGTCCTGGCTGATCTAGGCACGTGGATGGCTTATGCTGGCCAGTGGGAAACTGGAAAAGACTGGGTGACGCGCGCAAAAGCTCTCAATCCCAAGCACCAGAGTTGGTGGAATTTCATCTGGCAATTGCACGCTTTTTTGCTCGGAGATTACGCGGCCTCAATTGACCATGCTCAGACCGTAAACTTGCCAGGAAACTATATGGTGCAAGCCGCCTTAACGGCCGCATATGCTATGAATGGAAATAGTGAGATGGCCGAAAGCACATTGCAGAAAGTGCTGGAGTTGAAAGCGGACTATGCCGAGGATCCTCGGCAACCATTCCGAGCTCGCGGTATGCAGCCTGAGCTTGTCGAAAAACTTATGGAAGGGCTCACTCGTGCCGGCCTGCAGGTCCAAGGCCAGTAAAGTGCCCACCTTGATCCGTCATCGGTTAGAGCTTTTTGAGTGGTTGCTTGGTCAGCGAAGCAGGCATTCAGGCCAAGAAATATGCTAGCGGAACCCATCGCGGCGCAGCGAAGTCTGCATTGAGCCCCACAAGAACGCGACAACATTTTGTTCCCACATACGTGGGTGCCCAAGGCTGCCCTTCCGCAATTGGAGGAACACGTTAAATCTCTGAAGGAACATCCTCCGGTTCCAACCGGCGCGCCCGATCCCTATACACCAACGAGGTGAACTTCAGCGCAAATGCAAATGCAGTCGGCACCGTTTCCCAGAGCAATAAAGGAAATTTGACGCTGCTCTCATTGGGGAATTACGCCACGACCCGCGCTGTCGAAGTTACTTACCCTTTTTCAGCTCGCTATAGGTTCCGCGCACTTGCAGCGTCACTTTTGATGCTTTGGAATCGCGATTGCGCCAAAACCAACCGTGGTTTCCATTAAATGCCGCGACCAACTCGCCTTCCGATCCAGTTGAACCGCGACCCTTTTCGTACGTTTTGGATTTGCCTTTTCCGTGCGCATGGAGATCAAAATTCACGCGACCTCCCTCAACAAGCATAAGGTACTCTGCCACATCACCTTCATTCATCATCAATTTGACTTCATAGGTATCGCCGGGTTCCAAGGAAAACTCGATAACATCCTTCCACTCGTCAGTTGATTGCGCATGTGCGGCGCCGACAAAAGTGCTTGCTATGTTAGCAAAATAATCGGTCTCGACACCGTGCCCAGAATTTGAACTATGGTCGTCGTTTTCAGCTTCCTCCGCCAGTTCATTCTTGATCTCACCCATTTGCGTCAGACCCAACAAGCGACCTGCTCCGGTCGGATCGATCCCATACTCAGCCGGCAACACCACCGTGACGAGTATGGCAACCGCGCAAACCGCGGCAATCACTGTTGAACGAAGAAGTTGAGCAGAACTCGGCAGTTCTTCCAAGCTGGGCTTTTCTGCGTTGAACATATATGTCTCCAGTTTGCTAAGCAGATACAAAATAGCCGGTGATTTGATAACCCATGAGTATAAACCCAAGGCACATTATAACGACATTAGCGGTGTATGCCTGGCGCAAAAAAGATGGGCTTTTTCGCCAGTATCCCATGACAATCAAGATCACGGCGAGCGCCAGGATCTGACCAACTTCAACGCCAACGTTGAAGGCGATTAGGTTGGCCAACAGCCCGTCAGGGGCGATTTTGTATTCCAGTATTTTTGTGGCAAGGCCCGTTCCGTGAAAAAGGCCAAATATCAAAGTCGCAGCTTTAGTATTTGGTTGAAAACCAAACCAGCGCTGATATGCCCCCAAATTGTCGAGCGCCTTATAGACGACTGAAAGGCCGATGATCGCATCAATGATGTAAGCATTCACCCGCCAATCGAACCAGACGAATGTTAGCATTGTAATGGAGTGACCGATCGCAAAGAGGCTGACATAAATTGCAACGTCTTTCATGCGATACAAAAAGAAAACGACGCCAAGTAAAAATAGAATATGGTCGTATCCGGTGACCATGTGTTTGGCGCCCAAATAAATGAACGGAACGATATGGACACCCCAGATTTCCTGGATGTAACCCGCATCGCCAGGGGTGACGTCGTGTGCCAATGAAGGCTGCACACTCGCAGAAATCCCGATCAACGCGAGACACAATACGAGCCCAAGCCGGCACCAGGCTGGAATTCTTGCCACACCAAATGGTCTGTTCATAAGCAATGTCTTCTTTGTTGGGGACTATGCAAGGCGATTTATGGCGTATACCAAATCGGTGACGTGTATGCGCGTTCCTGAATTGAGGAAGGAGCACCCTTCGGGGGTTTTACCTGAAAGACTTTCGCGTCGTGCGTTGTCCAGCGCGGTGTCGGTATTTCAAGAACCCTGATGTAGTAGAAAGCCCTTTCTGTTGGATCAAAATCAGGGTCGGTCCACGTCGCGCCCAGATATGGGGCGCCAATTGAGTTCATGTAGGTAGCGCTTACAACATCGACAGTGTTTCCAACGGATTTCGCGCAATGGCCCTTGGAAGGCGTGCGTTCGTTCGAACACGCAACGTCATAGACACGTTCTTTTGTCTTGCCGTCGCTCTCCAACCAGCCTTTAACGACCTGCACACGATCAAGATTGGCACCGTTCGGGTCGCGCACCGCCCTGATCATGAGCACAGGGGATTTTCCTGATGGGGCTTTTGCGAGATCGCCACCCATTGGCACCCCGTTGGCATAACCATAACGGGCAAAATCTGAACGCGCCTGATCGCTGTTTGAAAAATCCCAGCCGGCGAAAACCCTGACGCGCATGCGGGTGCCCGTTGTTGCGTAGACTTCCTTTCGAGTCAACGCAT
>JBPCVX010000097.1:0-13440 GCA_051010095.1 Hyphomicrobiales bacterium | reverse complement strand
GATGACCGCGTGACAATCGTCGATGGTGACATTTCAGATGGCGCCACGGTGGCTACACTTGTTGATCGAGACGATATTTCAATTTTTCATCTGGCCTCGGTTGTGAGCGGGGGCGGCGAAAAAGACTTCGATCTTGCTATGCGGGTAAACCTGGATGGCGGACGCCATATATTTGAAGCAGCCCGCGCGCGCGCGGGAACCCCGCGCGTTGTCTTCGCCAGCTCGGTTGCCGCATTTGGTGGCGATGATATGCCAAATTCTGTTGGCGACGATACTAAGCAAAACCCGCAAACCACCTATGGCATGACCAAGTCTATTGGCGAGCTAATGATCAATGATTATACGCGCAAGGGCTTTTTGGATGGCCGTTCAGCGCGCTTGCCAACAGTGATCATAAGACCAGGCAAACCCAATGCTGCTGCATCTTCATTTGTAAGCGCCGTCTTCCGTGAACCTTTAAACGGCGAGGACTACACCTTGCCTGTAAAACCTGAAACTGTCATGCCCGTGCTGGGATACCGCGCCATTGTCGATGGCATAATTGCCCTGCACGAATTGCCGGGCGAGGCGCTGGGTACGGACCGCGCCGTTTCTCTGCCGGCGCATACCGTTACAGTTGCTGAGATGATTACTGCATTGAAAGATGCAGCAGACCGTCCATTGGGTGAGATTTCCATCAAGCCAGACCCGTTCATTGAAGAAATCGTGTCCACGTGGCCCCTCGACACCCATTACGAGAGAGCGTCCAAACTGGGCCTACCCAAGGAAAACAACCTGGAAGAGATCGTTTCCTATTATATCGCCGATTATCTGAGCTAGCTTTGAGAACACGCAATGGATGAAGCTCGCAGCCGGCTCATCGGCATCGCCCTTATGGTTGGGTCTTTTGTGGTTTTTGCGGCAGTTGATGCGAGCGCGAAATATCTCAGCGCCTCTCTGCCTGTCGGGCAGGTGATTTTTCTACGATATATAATCGCGACGATCTACGCGGCCATCATATTATCGGCCACGGGCGGGCTTCGGTTTTTCAAAACCAAGAAACCGGGCTTACAGGTTGTCCGCGGGATTTTGTTGGCCATTGCGACGGTTACAAACTTCATTGCGTTGCAGCACCTGCGCTTAGATCAAACATCATCGATTATGTTCTCAAGCCCCCTTTGGGTGTGTGCACTTTCGGTTCCACTTTTGGGCGAGAGCGTGGGGCCGCGGCGGTGGGCGGCAGTGGCAGGTGGGTTTATTGGTGTTCTGATTATTGTTCGCCCAGGAACAGAGGGGTTTCATTGGGCAATGCTTGTTTCATTGATCAGTCCCCTTGCGGTTGCGCTATATCTCATTGCATCACGCAAGGTTGGCGAAACTGATAGCGCCCAGACCTCCATGTTTTATCCAACATTGGTTGGCACATTTGCCGTGCTTCCAATGGTGCCACTCGAGTGGGCGCCCCCTTCAGGGTATGAATGGTTTATTGCTGTAATAATGGGCGTTTCAGCAAGCGTTGGGCATCAAATGCTTAGCCAGGCTCATCGCATGGCGCCAGCACCAATCTTGGCACCGTTCATATACACCCAGATCATATCAATGGCTGCGATGGGATATATCTTCTTTGGAGATGTGCCTGACAGGTGGACATTTGCAGGCGC
The DNA here is from genome assembly GCA_051010095.1 of Hyphomicrobiales bacterium. GTDB lineage: Bacteria > Pseudomonadota > Alphaproteobacteria > Rhizobiales > CAJQND01 > CAJQND01. Next base: position 11,800 of record JBPCVX010000097.1, on the reverse strand, counting down.
TGCCATCGTCATTGCCAGCGGGCTTTATCTTCTTGCACGCGAACGCCAACTCAAGGCCTAATGTCTTATCCGTCGGCTTTTTCTTTGTTTTCAAGAATTGATGTAATGAGATTCATGGCATTCAGCTTGTGCTGCGTATGAATTCGCCGCGCCGCTTCCACATCGCCACTGAGCATGGCTTCAATAAGCGCTTGGTGGTCGTCATTTGACCGGTGCGGCACTGGACGATCATAGATTGTAGCAACCCTTGCCCCCTTCACACGATCCTGCACGGTCATGCCCATTTCTGCCAACCGCGAATTGCCACACAAAGCAAGAAGATTGACGTGGAATGCATCATCAGCTTTTGCCCACGCCATTAGATTGTCTTTGCGCAGCGCTTCTTCCATCTGATCGACCGCGTTTTGCAAAGGGGCCACGTAATCTTTGTTTGGCTGCATGCGTGCGATGCGCGCTGCGGCTTCCGATTCTAAAACGGCGACCACTTCATAGACTTCGCGCATATCATCGGCGGATATTGCAATGACCTGCATTCCCTTGCGCGGAAGAATTTCCACCAAACCTTCACGCTCAAGCCTGATCAAAGCTTCACGCACAGGCGTGCGGCTTACCTCAAGATCACGCGCAATCGCTTCTTCAAGGGCTTGATAACCAGGTGTCCATTCACCTTCAAAAATCCGTGCACGAATTTTTTCGTAGGCATAGTCAACGAGCGAGCGTCTTGGCTTGTCAGTGAGGTCGGACATATAAATTTGGTTCCCCAACACTATAAATTAATGTATACGTTATTAGAGCCGCTAATGCAATTCACCACCATAGTTGGTTGCGTGCCGCATAGCATAGAATAAGCGGAAGTGGGGGGCAAAAGTCGGTGTATTTGGGGGCGATTGCAGATGATTTCACCGGCGCGACTGATCTCGCCAATGTGCTCACGAAAGGTGGCCTATCTGCCGTACAGTTAAACGGAATTGATTCGTGTACTGTGGCAAACGCTAATCGTGTTAAAGATCACGACGCCATTATTGTGGCTCTTAAGTCACGCTCTTGCTCCGTTGACGAGGCAGTTTCACATTCATGCCAAGCACTCAAATGGCTTCAAGAAGTTGGCTGTGAAAAGTTCTTTTTCAAATATTGTTCAACCTTTGACAGCACTGATGAGGGCAATATCGGGCCTGTGGCAGACGCCTTGCTGGAAAGGTTAGGCGAAGAGTTCACCATTGCCTGCCCAGCGGCGCCGGAAAATGGCCGCACAGTATATCAAGGGCATCTGTTCGTTGGAGCACAGCTTTTATCTGAAACCGGTATGCGCCATCACCCCATCACACCAATGACAGATGCAAACTTGGTTCGGGTTTTATCACGGCAGACGAGCGGCAAGGTAGGGTTGCTTCCTCACGCAACAGTAAACGCCGGTGCTGCGGAGGCCCATGCCACACTGAGAGACCTGCAAGCCGATGGCAACCGCTTTGCCATTGCCGATGCGGTAAACACTGAAAATCTGGAAACCTTGGCACGCGCGAGCAATGATCTTCGGCTCCTCACTGGCGGTTCGGGATTGGCGGTTGGCCTGCCGGCGCTCATGCGCGACCAGGGTGCGGTGTCAGCGCAGAACGCCGATCTGAACTGGCCGCATGAAGGCAAAAGTCTGATTATCTCTGGCAGCTGTTCGCACGCCACTAACGAGCAAGTGAGGGTGTTTTCCCAGAACAATCGTGCCTTTCACCTTGACCCAGAACGTTTAGCAGAAGACCCAGAACGGGTGATCCAAGAGGCGCTCTCCTATGCGTTGCAGGATAATGATAATCCCGCGCTCATTTTCTCTACCGCACCACCTGATAAATTGTCGGTGACCCAGCAGAACCTGGGCCAAGACCAAGCAAGTGAATTGATTGAAGAGGCTATGGCCGACATCGCCAAACGCGCTGTTATGGCAGGGGTGCGCAAACTTGTTGTCGCGGGCGGCGAGACATCGGGCGCGGTAGTGTCAGCGCTTTCGATTGAGGGCCTTGCGATCGGGCCAGAAATCGCTCCAGGTGTTCCCTGGACCTTAAGCCTCAATGACCCACGGGTCGCGCTTGCCTTGAAGTCTGGAAACTTTGGTGGACCAGATTTTTTCACCAACGCCTTTGAGACTTTACCAAGATGACCCATCAGAAAGAGTAGAGACATGTTTGTTGTCGCAGTGACGTTCGAGATTGAACCAGGCCAAGAAGAACGCTTTACAGACCTAGTGCGCGTTCAGGCCCATAACTCGCTCAGCCGTGAGGCCGCATGTCACCAGTTCGACGTGTGTGTTGACCCGCAGCATAAAAACAAGATTTTTCTGTATGAACTCTACACCGATGAAACCGCCTTTAATGCGCATTTAAACAGCGATCACTTCAAGCAATTTGACGCTGATTGCACTGGACTTATTGCATCCAAATCTGTCTCCACGCTCACTCGAATTTACCCATAACACCAGCACAGGACCGCTCAATGTCACTCTCAAACGAAATCAAAATTGCTGTTATGCCCGGCGATGGCATTGGCACTGAAATTATGGAACCTACGGTCGCACTGCTTGAGAAATTGGTGGCGAAGGTTGGCGGGTTTTCATTCGCATATGAGGAAATTGAATCAGGCGCAGGGCTTTACCAGCGCACCGGCGAGGCATTGCCTGACAGCGCGTTAAACGGTGCGCGGAAAGCGAATGCTATTCTTCTGGGCGCCATGGGTTTGCCCGAAGTGCGCTACCCCGACGGGCGCGAAATCGTTCCCCAAATTGATATTCGCGAAGAACTCGAACTCTATGCAGGTGTGCGCCCGGTGCGCACTTATCCGGGCTTACCAGTGCCTCTGGCCGATCCGCGGGCACAAAATCTTGATCTGGTGCTCATCCGTGAATCAACTGAAGGCTTGTTTGTGGGTCGCGGAATTCCGCAAGAAGGTGCAGATTTCGCAGAAGACAAGATGGTGATCACCCGCAAAGGGTCTGAGCGGCTGTTCCATTTCGCCTTTAAGCTCGCACAACGCCGCAAGGAAATGGGCAAGGAAGGGCGTCTCACATGTGTCGACAAGGCTAATGTGCTGGGCAGCATGGCATTTTTCAGAGGCATATTTGATGAAGTCGCTGAAGGCTACGACGATATCGCCACTGACTATTGTTATGTGGACGCGATGGCGCTGAAGCTCATCCGCAATCCTTGGGACAATGATGTGTTGGTAACAGAAAACATGTTTGGCGACATTCTTTCAGATGCAGGTGCGGCCATTATGGGCGGCATGGGGCTTGCCCCATCGGCCGACATTGGTGATGACAATGCAGTCTTTCAACCTTGTCATGGAACAGCGCCCGACATTGTTGGAACTGGCAAGGCTAATCCAACAGCGATGATCCTTTCAGCCGCGATGATGCTCGACTGGTTGGGCGATACCCATGGATCGCAATCTATGAGCGATGCAGGCAAACTTCTCGATGACGCAGTGTTGGCATCGTTCTCTCAAGGAGATCTTGTGCCTTATGAGATGGGCGGCACCGCGGGCTTGCGCGAAATCACCGATCGTGTGAGCGAAAAACTCAGCTAATCACTTAATCACGCAACGCCATGCCGGGCCCCTAATGGGGAACTGCGGGGCTCACAGAGCCCGGCACGGGTTGGTGATGGTGTGAGAGTTATCGGGTCGGTCCGAAACACACAGACGACGAGGGGCGTCGGGGGGGAAGTGCGCTTGCTCGGACAGATGCCTCCCTGTTCTCACGCGAACAGTGGTACACGCGCAATATTACGAAATGACGACAGTTTGCTTGCAATTTAAAGTTCGTCGCGGCCGTTTGGACAGATGGGCCTATCCGCCACCTGCCAACCGTTTAACGCTTGACGATGCAGCTATAATGCCTTGTTCAGCAAAGGCCTCGTGGTTGCGTTCAATATGGCGCAAATCATAAAGATAATTGACCATAATGCCGGATGATTGACTTACGCCACGGCCCGAAAGATCCGCCATCCAATTGATCCGCTGCAAGCGCGCGCCGTTGCCCAAATGAAAGCGGGCCACTGGATCGATTGGCTTTCCAGATTTCGATTTTGCGTTGAGAAAATAATGTGCAGCAAGGCTCGTAAGCTGGGGCTCAAGGGCTGCTGCCTTTTCTGCGTCATTCACCCAATCGGCATCCTCCAGAAGAGCCATATCAAAGCCCACATCTGATGCATTTTTCTCCAACCAATTTATAAAACCTGGCGCTGGTGACAGCGTGACAAAGGTTTTCAGGCTCGGCATCTCACGAGACAAATCGCTCACCACCTGTTTAATGAGGAAGTTGCCAAACGAAATCCCCTGCAGGCCTTTCTGGCAATTTGAGATTGAATAAAAAACCGCCGTTGATTCGCCAGCATCATCGCCTCCATCTTCTGCTGGTTCCAACAGATCATGGATGGACGCGGGCATATCGCGGGTCAGTGCCACTTCCACGAATATCAGCGGTTCATCAATGAGAGAGGGATGAAAAAACCCATAACACCTGCGGTTGGCCGGATCGAGCCTGCTTTTTAAGTCTTCCCAGCCTTGAATCTCATGTACCGCTTCATACTCGATGATTTTCTCAAGAATATTGGCCGGTGTCTGCCACTCAATATGCTGCATCACCAGAAACCCACGATTAAACCAAGAGCCAAACAGATGCGAGAGGTCTTGATCGACGGGTTTTAGGTCTTCATTGTCTTTTAAGAACCGCAGCAAGTCCTCGCGCATATGAACCATGGCCGCGGTGCCACCAGGTGCCAAGTTAAGGCGTCTAAAAAACTCCTGACGCGGCGATTCTACTGATTTTGATAGTGCCCGCAGGTTTTTTGGCGAAGGCGCGGCTACATAGGCGCGCGCCGCCTTGTGCACTTTGTCCTCATCCGGCGTGAATGCCTTTGCGAGGAAATTGAAATAGGCCCGTTTCTCATCTTCATCCAACAAATCGAAAATACTTAAAATATGTTGGGCAACCGCCACGCCTGTGGACTCTCCCCGACCCGACAGCAAGCCCTTCGAAAGGGTTTCAATGGTGCCGCCATGGTCGGTGTTTCCCAATGAAAAACTGGTAAGCGATCGACCACGCTCAACAATCTGATCAAGTAAGTCGCGAAAAAACGACGTGTTCACCGGGCCGCTCCCTTAAGATATTCAGGCAATAATCTCGCAATACCTGGAAAGGAACACAGATTTATGATGGTCACTTCCATGCACTTAATACTGCGCTGCAATCAAGCTATCGACTTAAACAGGCTAAGTCAAAATATTATGCAATCAAACATAAATTGTGTACAATCTGAAATCGCGTACAAAAAACCGGGACAGCCAAATTGACTGCCCCGGCAGAATTTACTGATTTGGCTAAAGCCTAGTAGCGGTATTCTTCAGACTTGAATGGGCCTGTGGTATCCACACCAATGTAATCAGCCTGCTCTTTTGAAAGTTTGGTGAGCGTTGCGCCCAGCTTCTCAAGATGCAGAGCAGCAACTTTTTCATCCAAATGCTTCGGTAGCACATAGACTTTGTTTTCGTATTGGTCACCGCGCGTCCACAGTTCAATCTGTGCCAATGTCTGGTTCGAGAAAGAAGCAGACATTACGAAGCTTGGGTGGCCCGTGGCGTTGCCCAAGTTCACCAGACGGCCTTCTGAGAGCAAGATCATGCGCGTCTTGTCTGGGAAAGTGATCAGATCAACTTGCGGTTTTACATTGTGCCATTCCATGTTGCGCAATCCGGCAACCTGAATTTCATTATCGAAGTGGCCAATGTTGCACACGATCGCCATGTCTTTAAGTGCGCGCATGTGATCAACCGTCAGCACGTCTTTATTGCCTGTCGCGGTCACCACGATATCGGCGCGCGGGGCTGCCTCTTCCATGGTCACCACTTCAAAGCCATCCATTGCTGCCTGAAGTGCACAGATGGGGTCAACTTCGGTGACCAATACGCGCGCACCAGACCCGGCCAGCGATTGTGCAGACCCCTTGCCCACATCGCCGTAGCCACACACGATGGCAACTTTGCCGGCCATCATTACGTCGGTGCCACGGCGGATGGCATCCACCAGAGATTCCCGGCAACCATATTTATTGTCGAATTTCGATTTAGTGACCGAATCGTTCACGTTGATCGCGGGGAAAGGTAGTTTGCCTTTCTTCTCCAGCTGATAAAGCCGCAACACGCCGGTGGTGGTCTCTTCAGACACGCCTTTGATCTTGGCCTTGATTTTGGAATAGCGGTTTGGCTCTTTCGCCAGGCTCTTCTTGATCTGGGCAAAGAAATATTCTTCTTCCTCAGAACCAGGGTTATCCAGAATGCTTGGATCGGTTTCCGCATCGGCGCCAAGCAGAACCAGCATAGTGGCGTCGCCGCCATCATCAAGGATCATGTTTGCGCTTTCGCCATTGCCCCAATCGAGAATGCGGTCGGCATAATCCCAGTATTCCTCAAGTGTTTCGCCCTTTTTAGCGAATACAGGAATTCCGGCTGCAGCGATTGCTGCTGCGGCATGGTCCTGGGTTGAGAAAATATTGCACGATGCCCAGCGCACCTCAGCACCAAGCGCCACGAGCGTTTCAATAAGCACAGCCGTTTGAATGGTCATGTGCAGCGAGCCAGCAATGCGTGCGCCCTTTAAAGGTTGTGCGCCTTTATTTTCTTCGCGTACAGCCATAAGGCCCGGCATTTCGTGCTCGGCAATGGTAATTTCGGTGCGTCCGAAATCGGCCAATGCCATATCGGTAACAACATAATCTGGGGATGTGCTCATCTGGAATGTTCCTAATTTGATGTGCGTGTTTCTATTGAATTTGCGCGCTCTATAGCAGTGTTCCTGTTTACGCACAATACGCTCATAAGGATTTCTTTATATCAAAATCAAGTATTGCTTCCCCTGGTTTTGACATTAGAGTTTGCTGGCTGTTATCTCGAAAGCCTTAGCCTGCCATGCTTACTTCTCCTGATCCCGTTTCAAGCGATGCCCAATTGCCAGAGCGCACCAGCGTTGTGGTCATCGGCGGCGGCATCATTGGCACCTGCACCGCTCTGGAACTGGCCGAGCGCGGTGTTGATGTGGTGTTGTGCGAAAAGGGTGTCATTGGCGGGGAGCAATCCAGCCGCAATTGGGGCTGGGTGCGGCAAATGGGGCGGGACCCGCGCGAAATCCCACTCATCCGCGTGGCCATGGAGGCCTGGCGCGGCATGAATGAACGCATTGACGGCGAAACTGGGTATAATCAATGCGGCATTCTTTATCTCTGTGCCAATGACAAACAAATCGCCGCACAAGAGAAATGGCTTGAGGATTATGCCAGGCCCTACCAACTATCATCACGCTTGATCAACGGCGCTGAGGTGGCAAAGCTTTTGCCCGGCGGCACTGTCGATTGGGCAGGCGCACTTTACACACCTGATGATGGCCGTGCGGAACCTTTTAAGGCAGCACCTGCGATTGCCACTGGCGCCCGCGCCAAGGGGGCCAAGATCTTCACCAATTGCGCTGTGCGCGGCATTGAAACCGAGGCAGGTCGCGTTTCAGCCGTGGTAACCGAGAAAGGCACCATTGCCTGCGACAGCGTCGTGTTGGCGGGCGGGGCATGGTCGCGCCGGTTCTGCGGCAATGCAGGTGTGGATTTAAAGCAGCTTTGGACCGTTAACTCCGTATTGCGCACCGAACCGATAGATGCAGCTCTTGAGGTTTCTGCAGCCGGCAACAAGTTTGGCGTTCGCAAGCGCCAGGATGGCGGCTACACCCTGGCGCATGCCGATTACAGCGTGTCGGATATTGTACCAGACAGCTTCAGCCAGGCGTTCACTTACCTGCCCGCACTCAACTCCAAGCGCGGTGACATTAAAATCCGCATCGGCAAAGAGTTCTTAAGCGCCGCACGCATGAAACGCCGCTGGCAGCTTGATGAAAAATCCCCGTTTGAAGATGTGCGCGTGCTCGACCCTGAACCCGTGCACTGGATTTTAGATGAGGCGGTTGCAGGTTTAAAGAAAGACTATCCAGCCTTTGAACCCATGGTGGAGAAAGAACGCTGGGCTGGATGCATTGACGTGACCCCAGACATTATTCCCGTCATCTCAGAGGTTGAGGCCATTCCCGGTTTCTTTATTTCTACCGGTTATTCCGGCCATGGTTTTGGCATTGGCCCGGGCGCTGGCAAACTGACGGCTGATCTGGTGACCGGAACAACGCCTTGCGTTGATCCCACGCCGTTCCGCCATTCGCGCATGATCGATGGCAGCGATTACGAGATTTTGAGTTAGTCCTCTTCGTCGAACTTGCGCTCGACCAGGTCACTAAGCGCGTTGAGCGCTGTCTGAGCATCAGGGCCCGAGGCACCAAGCTCAATATCGCATCCCGGTGCGGCAGCCAGCATCATCAACCCCATTATCGAGGTGCCCGGCACGGTTTGCCCATCGCGGGTGACGGTAATCTTGGCGTCAAACTCTTCGGCGCATTTGACAAATTTGGCGGATGCACGCGCATGCAGCCCACGCGCATTGCAAATGGTTAGGGTCTTCTTGAAGGGCGCCACCTCTTCACTCACGATGTTGCTCACCCACTGTCGCCGAACAGTACATCGCTTGCCACATTAATATATTTACGGCCCGCTTCTTGCGCTTGTTCGGCTGCTTGTTTAAGTGTTTTGCCCTCGCGCACGCTTGCAAGCTTAATCAACATGGGCAGGTTAACCCCCGCCAGCACTTCAACATTTGCCGATTCCATAACCGAAATCGCGAGGTTAGAAGGCGTCCCGCCAAACATATCTGTCAGAAGTATAACCCCATCGCCTGAATCAGCGCGGCCAATGGCGGCCATAATATCGGTACGGCGCTGCTCCATATCATCGTCTGGGCCAATTGCGATTGCCTCAACATTATCCTGCGGCCCCACAACATGCTCCATAGCTGACCGAAATTCTGCTGCCAGATGTCCGTGTGTGACCAGCACCAAACCGATCATAAAAAATCCCTCATACACATAAACACTAGTCTCCCCACGCCATCATGATGGCTAAAAAAGGGTTTCGCAACTGGTTCTAGAGGCTTTGCACGGTTTTAAGTTCACCCTCCTGCAACGCACATACAGCCGCACGCACCCGCGCAGGCGCTGAAAGCGAAGCTGGATCGAGCATGATCTGTGGCAACTTCACGCCATAAAAATTTGCCACATCAGCATCTCCTTCCGGCATACGTGCGATGTTTTCTTGTGCAGTGAGAATAACTATCAGCTTGATCACCACCGGCCCGCTAACAGGCACTTTGATAATGCCGGCACCTCTGATTTCAAGAAGACCTTCAAGAGCATCAGGGACCGATGCCCAAACCTGATCGTCCGCATCAATGGTCAGCGTTACTTGATCATCTGCCACAAGCGTAGTTTCAAAAATCTCGTTTCCGACACCTCGCCCCGGCTCATCAATCATACGCAACGCAAGATCTGATTTGCCCGCACCAGGTGGCCCCAAGAACAAGACACCAATATCATTCACCGAAACGCATGTGGCATGAATGCTCATGAGGATTTAGTCTTCGCGCGTGGCGCTAAGCGGATTTCCAGCAGCGGGCAGGCGGATGATAAACCGCGCACCTAATATGCGTTGCTCTCCGTCTGGACCCGGAGTTGACAAGCGATTCTCAGCCCAGATGCGACCGCGATGAGCCTCAACAATTTGCTTAGAGATGGCAAGGCCTAAACCCGAATTCTTACCGAAATGAGCTTCGGGCCTATCAGTGTAAAAGCGCTTGAACACCTTCTCCAGATTTTCCTCTGGAATACCGGGGCCCTGGTCTTCAACGATAATCTCAATTTGCCCAACAATGCGACGCAGAACCACCGAGATTTTCGAATTGTCCGGCGAGAATGACCGCGCATTGCCCAGCAAATTATGCACCACTTGTCCCAACCGACTGTCGTGGCCGCTGATGAAATAGGCATCTTCGGGAACGCGATTTGTCCCACCGCGCGCTTTCATGAAATCCGGGAAAGCATCGATGCGCAATGTGACTTCAGGATCAGTGTCACTTCGGGTTTCGTTGGCAAGCGTCGCAAAGGTTTGCACCAGATCGCGCACGTCCACAGGCTTAAACTCTTCGCGCGCCATTTCCGCATCAAGCCTTGAGGCATCTGAAATGTCTGAAATCAAGCGGTCAAGCCGCCTAACATCGTCATTGATGATTTCTGTGAGGCGTTCGCGCTGCTCAGGTTCTTTTACATAAGCAAGCGATTCGACCGCACTGCGCAGAGACGTGAGTGGGTTTTTAAGCTCATGCGACACATCTGCCGCAAACGCCTCAATCGCATCTATACGATTGTAAAGCGCGTTGGTCATATCCCTGAAGGCACCAGACAAGTGTCCAATCTCATCGCGCCTGTGGGAATAGTCAGGAATCTCGACGCGCTTGTTAATGCCTTTGCGCACTGTTTCAGCAGCACCTGCGAGACGGCGAATGGGCTCGGCAATTGTACCAGCCAACAGCAATGACAGCAGAACTGCCACAATGGCCGCCACCAGGAACATGCGGATAATGTGCCAACGCTCATTAGTGAGTGTCTCATCGATTTCACCACCGCGTGTGGTGAGCACCAATGCACCCTGAACCGCATAAAAGCGTTGAATTGGAACAGCAACTGAAACCACTATTTCCTGTTTGGCGTTGACCCGCACAACGCTCACAGAAGCACCATTTAATGCTGCCTTGATCTCGGGAAAGTCTTTTCCATTGTCAATGCCATAGGGTTGTTGCAACGGATAACCTGGCGCAAACAACCATTTTTTGAAGCCATCCCATGTGCGATCGAAAAAGCCTGGTTCCTCAACCTTCAAAGGCGGGAGTTCAAACTCCAAAATCTGACCACCTGCCTGCAGTGATGCGGAATCGACCAGCAACACGCCTTCATTATCGAAAATGCGCGCTTGGGTTTTTGTCGATTGGATAAGTTTGTCAAGAACAGGTGCTGCACGCTCAGGATTAATGGGAAAATCAAAGTTGCGCAGATATTCTTCCGTGTTTGGGGTTTTGCGCTCAGTGGCAGCAAGCAAACGATCCGTGTCGATGATAACCGAATTGGTGTCTACCGTTGCAGAAGCGGCAATTGCTGCAGCGATAATCTGCCCCTGGGTCGACATGGCTTGCACGCGGGCATCGATCAATCCTTGGCGAAACTGATTGAGATAAAGAATGCCAGACGCCAGGATGATCAGGCCGATTACATTTATGAGAACGATGCGCCCGGTCAGGCTGCCGGGGCTCAACCAGGTGAAAATACGCTCAGCGCCCGACGCAGCTTTGCCCCGGGCGGTCTCGGCCACCTCGCTTAAGCCTTGCTGTTCTTCCTCAGAACCGCTTTCGGCATAGGCATCGCGTTCTGTCTCAGCGACCATTCGTGCTCCCGGTCAACCGTCTCTAAGCTTCCTTGAAGCGGTATCCTACACCATAAAGTGTCTCGATTGCTTCGAAACTGTCGTCACACACTTTAAACTTCTTGCGCAAGCGCTTGATGTGACTGTCAATGGTGCGGTCGTCTACATAAACCTGATCATCATAGGCAGCATCCATTAAGGCATCACGGCTCTTTACAATGCCAGGGCGCTGCGCGAGTGACTGGAGAATAAGAAACTCTGTTACCGTAAGGGTTACAGGTCTACCGGCCCACGTGCACAAATGGCGCTCGGGATCCATAGTCAGTTTGCCGCGTTCAATTGCGCGCGCACTGTCTTCAGCAGGTGTTGAAGCATCTCGCGGTGCCACACGGCGCAGCACAGCCTTTACCCGCTCCACCAGAAGACGC
>JBPCVX010000096.1:0-4662 GCA_051010095.1 Hyphomicrobiales bacterium | reverse complement strand
CGATAGATTGACTTTTGGGCTTGTTGAAAGAACTCCGGCAGGTCAAGTTCGATTGACGCGATATCGAGTTGTTCGGCACTCAAGCTTAAGAGCACGCCGGAGATGGCATTTAGCTGTCTATATTCTTCGCTCAGCAGCGTTGGCAAATTGGCAGTTGCCGCAAAGCTGAGCCGCACTCCAGAAATATCTCCAAATGTGATCTTCCACGCAGCAGAACCAACAGATGTGATTTTTCCAACACTAATCTTGCTGGTGGAGACGCCGCCTGATGGGTCTGTTTTAAACCCTTCAATGCGCGCATCAGTCGCCGAAAAACCGATTTTCTCGCTTAGTCGAATATCAATTGAACCAACAACTATCGCATCGCCTTCTTGCGACACATCTTTGGCGGTCAGTTCAAACCCAGCCGTTCGACCGAGCTCTTCTAACCACCGCACGACATCTTGTCCGCCTTGCGCAATCGCAGTATGCGGCTGGGCAATAAACACCGAAAACGCCAAAATAAGAGGAAGAAAAATCGTTCTCCGCATAGTTTGAATTCCTCAAAGCAAAACAAAACAAAATATAATCTATTCGCAGGGTGCGGGGTTTTGGGATAGCTGACAAGCGGAAATCACATTTTGGCGCGGGACACCGCGAGAAATTGCCAAAAACATCTAAAATAAATGGTGGGTCTGGTAGGACTCGAACCTACAACCAGACGGTTATGAGCCGTCGGCTCTAACCAATTGAGCTACAGACCCACCGGCGTGACGGGACGCATAAAGCGCGCGGCCACTGGGCGTGAGACCTATCGCAGTTGGGCCCTTGATGTAAAGCAGTGATTGCAAGTGAAACAGACATTATTTCTGCCTTAATGTCATCTCATTCACGCGGTTACGTTGCGCAAACAAAGACCAGGATCTTTTGGAGAATTTTATGGCCTTCCGCACTGTCGCTTTTATGCTCATTCCTCTCACTTTGGCTTTCTCTTCGCCCGTTCTGGCAGCGCAAGAAGGAAAAACCTCTCAACGCCTTATGTTGATCACAGGCAAGGGCGAGGTTAAGGCGGCTCCAGACATCGCGATCATTTCTCTAGGGGTCACCAGCCAAGCAAAGACGGCGCAGGATGCGCTTTCTCAAAACACCAAGAACATGAGTGGATTGCTGGACAGCCTCAAAGCAGATGGTATTGCTGAAAAAGATCTACAGACATCTAATTTCTCCGTGCAGCCTATTTATAGCCGCGTCAAAAATACCGGCAATCAGCAACCACAAATCCCCCGCATTCTTGCATACAGGGTTTCCAACCAGCTTACCGCCGTCATTCGCGATCTCGATAAACTGGGGGCAATTTTAGACAAATCGATGAGCGCTGGCTCAAACCAATTCAATTCCCTGCAATTCTCAATCGATAAACCCGCTCCTTTGCGCGATGACGCCCGCAAGTTGGCTGTTGCGGATGCCAAACGTAAGGCTGAGATTTATGCGCAAGCCGCAGGTGTTGCACTTGGCAACGTCAACAGCATTTCAGAAGCCGGAGGACATCGCCCACCACAACCTCTTGGTCGTCATAGCGTGAAAATGATGGCCGCTGAAGCGGCGCCGGTTCCCATCGCCCAGGGCGAACAATCCGTTTCCGTATCAGTGAATATTGTTTGGGAAATCAGATAACCAGCGCGAAGCTACACCGGGGGTTCGTAGACATCTTGTTTTTCCACGACCCCACGCAGGTCCCAGGTGCCTGCAGGGGTAAACTCCATTTCATCGGCCAGACAGGCCTGAAAGTCGCCCGATACTAAAATCCGACGCTGCAACCTTCCGCACAAATCGCTCAAACGGCTGGCGATGTTTACGCCCTTGCCCATCACAGTGAAATCAAGCCGTTGTCCAGACCCTACATTGCCATAGGCAATATCGCCGAAATGCAGTGCAACCTTCACGTCAAATCGTGGACCAGGCCCCTGCTGGCGCTCTCGGTTCACTGCATCAAGAATATCCACTGCTGCTGCAACACCATTGCGGCAGGCTTCCGCATCGCCGCCCTCTTCGGCTCTGAAGATTGCCAGGACACCATCGCCGATAAATTTCAAGACCTCACCATTATGGCGCTCGACGCCCGGAACCACGCAATCGTAAAAACGGTTTAGGAACTCAGCTACCGCATCAGCTTTCATGGAGAGTGTATGAGCAGTGAATTCCCGCATATCAACAAACAAGATTGCCGAACGAATACGCATAACTTCGCCGCGATGAATGTCTCCGGCGAGAATATGTTTATGGGGCTCGCGACCAACGTAAGTTTTCAAGACCGTCGATATACGGTTGTTCAATGCAATCACTTCTGCTGTCACGCGCAAAGCAGGTAAAACCGCTTTGAGTAAAGCAATATGATCTTCGGTGAAGCCGGCAGCATTTCGCGTCGCAAAAGTAACCGCGTTTGCACGCGTTGAAAGGAACGGTAAGGGAATGCACAGATAGTGTACAAATCCAGCCTTTTTCAAATCGGGCACAATACCAAAGCGCTCGTCAGGCGTTTCCGCCAAATGCAAGTCGACCCATGTGCCAGTTTGTTGAACTTCATAAAACGGGCTGTTTTTGAAAATTTCCTCGCGCTGAACACCATATGGGAAGATACGTTGCTCAGACGCATCCCCAGGCTCCCAAAACCACCCAATGCCTGCATGCTCAGAGTGAAGTATTTCAACCGACAGCACCGCTCGATCCAAGGGTATGCCAGCATTGACGACACGCTCACAAAACCCCTCAAACGCGGCTGCTGAGCTTTCCACCAAAGTGGCTTCATTCACCAACCAATCGCGGATAGGTAGCGCCTTCTCCAATATGCTTGCCGAAGGCACCTGATTATTCGCCTTATCGATCTGATTTCCCACTGCATTCATAAGCTTTTTGCCCACCCGGATTCGCTACGACTATCATCAAGGCGCGAATGGTTGCATCCCACATTGTCGTGATGCTCAGTGAACATTTAAGAATTCCTTATTAGGGTTGTTCGAATTGTTTTTAGCCTATTTATCAGCGACTAAGAGTAAATTCGCTCAATCGTTGACCAAATTTCAGAATTAAGGCTTCAGTACGGCGCGACATAAATGGTTGGGGCAGTTATGCACGCATTTCAACTGATCCGTCACCCCGCAAGGCAAATGAGGTCGATGCGATGATAAAGAAAATAAAAACAGTTATAGCGGCCGCCGCGCTGGCCGGGCTTGCGGTGTTCTCAAATTCAGCGCCAAGCGCGGCCGCGACCTATGCATTTGAATGGTCAGGTTCTGGTGGTTATACCATGACCGGTCTTTTGACTTATGATGATAGCCTCATCGGCACCGGCGTGATCAATGAAAACGATATTGACAGCTTGTCCATCGAGGTCTTTCTGAACAGTTCTTCGCAAGGATCCTGGTCATATCCTACAAATGCAGCTGCCCGCAGGTTCAATCTGAACTTCAACACGAGCACTGAAAGGTTCCTCACTGGGGGACGCGCTGGCGGCGCCAATGGTCAACGCTGGCAAGGTCCAGGATGTTCAACTGTTGGGTTCCGCACAAGGCGCAATGCGCAGTTTATCTGCGTCAACGGCACACTCATTCGCGCAAGCCGGGTGCGCAATAATACTGAACCACTTACGGTTACCGCAGTGCCTATTCCCGCACCGCTTGCGCTATTCCTCAGCGGGCTCGCCGGACTTGCCATAATTGGCCGCCGCCGCGCCAAGCTTGCCTTGCGCTAAGACACACCTCAAAAACCTATCAGTGTCCCAGGACCACGCGTAGACTTGATGGCTTAATGCTGAATGCAAACTCTTCGCTCTTTACCGGCTCACCATCCAGGTTCACATGCAGCGGGCGGTCCGCCTTTATCGTGAACTTCGATGCCTGCCGGTAGATTAGAAACCTATTGTTCACATCAAACGGGTTTTTTAGTTCAGCGCTGACTTGCGGAATGTCAGACGGTGTAAAATCTGAGAGCAGAGCGACATCCAACAATCCATCACTCAGATTGGCTTTGGGTGCGACATCAAACGCTCCACCTGCATATCTGTTGTTGCCAACTGCCATAACGATAAGCGAGACATCAAGCGTGTCGCCTCCGGCAATTTCGAATGTGCACCGATAGGGCTTTAGGTCCTTCGCCATGGCTATGCCCATCAATGTGTACGCGGCACCTCCAAGTGCCTTTTTGATGTTTTGCGGTGTTGCGGCCGTAACTTCGGAGCCAAAACCACCGCTGGCGACATTAATGAAATAGGTGCCATTCATCTTTCCAACATCGATCGGTGTGGCGTCTCCAGTGCAGGCCTGGGTTAGCGCGGCCTCTAAGTTATCAAGCGGCAAGCCGGCCCCACGCGCAAAATCATTTGCTGTTCCCAACGGTAAAACGCCAAGCGATACGTTTTCATTCCACTCATGCTTCATTAAACGGCGTGTAACTTTGTTTAAGGTGCCATCACCCCCACCCGCGATGACACGGGTCGCACCGTTTGCAATCTCGCGAGAGAGCGCACGCTTAAGTTCTTTACCATTCCAAGGTATGATCACGTGTAACTTATGGCCGGCACCTTGCACAGCTTTGACGGCTTCCTTCACCTCTGGCCGCATGCATGATTTTTTATGGATGACCAATACGGTTGGTTTTGTTTTAGGGACGTGCGCCAATCATCTACTC
>JBPCVX010000095.1:0-9389 GCA_051010095.1 Hyphomicrobiales bacterium | reverse complement strand
CCAAAAGTTCAGCGCGATCTGCACGATGGAGAAGACCAGTAGGCAATGGCACGGCGGCGCAAAGGCGACCCGGTTCATGGCTGGGTTATTCTCGATAAACCTCTAGAATTGACATCAACCAGAGCAGTTTCCATTGTGCGTAGATTGTTCAATGCACAAAAAGCAGGCCATGCTGGCACGTTGGACCCGTTGGCAACGGGCCTGTTGGCAATTGCCTTAGGTGAGGCAACAAAAACAGTGCCTTACGTGATGGACGGTGGCAAAACCTATCAATTCACAGTGCGTTGGGGTGAAGAAACCACCACCGATGATGCCGAGGGCGAAGTGGTACAGACAAGCGACGAGCGTCCGAAAAAGAGGGACATTCTCGGGTGTTTGGAAGAATTTATAGGGGAAATCATGCAGGTTCCCCCGGCGTTTTCAGCAATAAAGGTTGATGGTGCGCGTGCTTATGATCTGGCGCGCGATGGTGAGAGTGTTGAGCTAGAGGCGCGCCCGGTTACGATCGATGAATTGCGCCTAGTAGACGTTCCAGATGAGGCAAGTGCAGTGTTTGAAGCCCAATGTGGCAAGGGAACTTATGTGCGTGCATTGGGCCGCGATATGGGCAGGGCATTGGGGTGCTATGGCCATGTGATTGCGTTACGCCGCACCCGTGTTGAACCCTATGGCGAAGACGATATGATTTCGCTGGAAAAACTTGAAGAAATAGGCCATAAGGGCGCCGGCCAAGAGGCCATGAAGGAATTTCTTCTCCCTTTATCGACCGCGCTGGACGACATCCCGGCGTTGGCCGTGAACAGAGAAGAAGCGGCGAAGCTGCGCAGCGGTCAAGCCATTTTCATACGCGGACGCGATGCTCCCATTCTACAGGGGCCAGTGCTCATAACTTCTAATGAAGAAGAGATAGCGCTTGGTGAGATGAAGGAAGGGATGATGTGGCCGAAGCGTGTGTTCAACTTAAACTGAAACCAGCATGTGCTGGTAAATTTATAGGAGTACCCGATGTCGATATCGTTAGAACGTAAAGCCGAGCTCATCAAAGAGTTCGCAACCGTAGACGGCGACACTGGTTCGCCAGAAGTTCAAGTGGCTATCCTCACTGAACGCATTAACAATCTCACGGGGCATTTCCAGTCTCACAAAAAAGACAACCATTCACGCCGTGGTTTGCTGAAGCTGGTTTCCCAGCGCCGTAAACTGCTGGACTACGTGAAAGGTAAGGAAGAGGCCCGTTATCAGGATCTCATTAAGCGACTTGGTATTCGCCGCTAATCGGCAACTGGGTCGTATTTTTGGCTATGTCGCACGGGGCGCGTTTTGCTCCGTCGCGATGCATAACCGGTTCACCAACAGGTAAAATTGACCGGGCTCTCTCGCAGAGGTCTGCGATCAGAGCGAAAGACGTGAATCTGAGGCAATAGGGCTTGCAGGTTCCTGCGCTCATGATGAAAAGAGCGCAATAAGGAAAAACGATGTTTAATATTCAGACCGTAGAAATTGAATGGGGCGGACGGCCGCTCAAAATCGAAACAGGAAAAGTCGCTCGTCAAGCAGACGGCGCAGTGATCGTCAGCTACGGCGACACAACAGTTATGGCCACTGCAGTGGCAGCGCGCGCACCGCGCGAGGGCATTGATTTCTTTCCCCTCACTGTAAACTATCAAGAAAAAACGTATGCCGCCGGTAAAATTCCAGGCGGCTTTTTTAAACGCGAAGGTCGCCCAAGCGAAAAGGAAACATTGGTTTCCCGCCTTATCGACCGGCCCATTCGCCCGCTTTTCGTAAAAGGCTTCACCAACGAGACCCAGGTGATTGCCACAGTATTATCACATGACATGGAAAACGATCCCGACATCGTTGCCATGGTGGCCACATCGGCCGCACTCACCATTTCCGGCATTCCTTTCATGGGGCCCATTGGGGCAGCTCGTGTCGGCATGATCGATGGTGAATTTGTGCTGAACCCTGAAATCGACAGCATGGAAGACAGCACACTTGATCTGGTTGTTGCCGGTACCAAAGACGCCGTGATGATGGTTGAATCAGAAGCCAACGAGCTTTCTGAAGAAGACATGCTTGGCGCTGTTATGTTTGGTCATGAACAGATGCAGGCGGTTATGGATGCCATTATCGATTTGGCAGAACGTACCGCCCGCGAGCCACGGCCCGTAGAAGCAGCAGATCTCTCAGACCTTAAAGAAAGTGTGCGCAAGCTTGCTGAGAAAGATTTGCAGAGTGCCTATAAAGAAGCCGACAAGATGGCGCGTCAGGAATTGGTGGCAACCGCCAAAGACAAAGTCATGGAAGCGCTTTGCGGTGAAGACAGCGAGAACGATTCAACAGATGTGGGCAATAGCTTTAAGTCTATCGAAAAAGATGTTGTACGCGGCTCAATTCTGAAAACCAAAAAACGTATTGATGGCCGTAAGCTGGATGAAGTGCGCCAGATTGAAGCCGAAGTTGGTGTGCTGCCACGTGCGCATGGTACAGCGCTGTTCACCCGCGGTGAAACCCAGGCTCTGGTGGTCACCACGTTGGGTACGGGTGAAGACGAGCAGTTTATTGATGCACTTGAGGGCACCTATAAGGAAAACTTCCTGCTGCATTATAACTTCCCTCCCTTCTCTGTAGGTGAAGTGGGCCGTGCTGGCTTTACCGGCCGCCGCGAAGTGGGCCACGGCAAACTTGCGTGGCGCGCGATGCACCCAGTTCTGCCCAGTAAAGATGAGTTCCCTTACACATTGCGCGTTGTGTCTGAGATTACCGAATCAAACGGTTCCTCATCCATGGCAACCGTGTGCGGTGCCTCTCTGGCGCTGATGGATGCAGGCGTTCCTGTTAAGCGTCCGGTATCCGGCATCGCTATGGGCCTTATCAAAGAAGGCGACGATTACGCCGTTCTCTCTGATATTCTGGGTGATGAAGACCATTTGGGCGACATGGACTTTAAGGTTGCCGGTACGGAAGACGGCATCACGTCTCTGCAAATGGATATTAAAATTACTGGCATTACCAAAGACATTATGGAAATTGCTCTCGAACAAGCCAAAGGTGGCCGTTTGCATATTCTCAATGAAATGGCGAAAGCACTCACAGAAGCGCGTGCCGACACTGGTGAATTTGCTCCGCGTATCGAGCAGATCAAAATCCCAGTTGATAAAATCCGTGACGTGATCGGCACTGGCGGCAAGGTGATCCGCCAAATCGTTGAAGAAACGGGCGCCAAAGTGAACGTTGAAGATGATGGCACTGTGAAGGTTGCTTCAAACGATGCCGCTTCAATCGAAGCAGCGCTCAACTGGATTAAGAGCCTCACCTCTGAGCCTGAAGAAGGTGAAATTTACGACGGTAAAGTTGTGAAGGTTATGGACTTCGGTGCTTTCGTAAACTTCTTCGGCCCCAAAGATGGCCTGGTGCACATTTCTGAACTGGCACCGCGCCGGGTTGAGAAAGTATCTGACATCGTGAATGAAGGCGATGAGGTGAAGGTCAAACTTCTTGGATTCGACAATCGCGGCAAAGTACGCCTTTCCATGAAACAGGTTGACCAGGAGTCTGGCGAAGACCTGTCTGAAAAAGACAACAAGAAAGATGAAGGCGACGACGACTAAAACGCGTCACGCTTTATTTGAAGCCGGGGTGGAATTTCCGCCCCGGCTTTTTTATTGCTCACTTAAGGCTTTTCGCTAGAAGCGGTGTATTCTTTTGATGGATCGGAATTAGGCCTCAAAGTCCAGGTGTTCCCAGACACTGGCGCACCTTCTTCCCAGCTCGTGGTCACCTGATCACCATTCTGCGTCCAGGTTCCTCTAAACGTCCATTGGTCATTCCATAGCATCCGCGCGGTACCGTCGCGGTAGAGCTTGACGATGCCCTTGCCGTCGCCATTGCGCGGTATCCAGTAACGGCCATTGCCGCCAAACAGGCTTACCGGATCGGTAACTGTTCCAGCGTCTTGAGCTGATGCTTGGTGTGGAGCGGGCAGCAACATAAACCCAGCTGCCGCCAAAGCGATAAATAGTGTTTTCTTCATGATTTCCCGGCCCTTGGTTAAATTTTGGATTTAACTGGCCGAAAGATTTTCAAGTATAGCGTGAAGAGTCAACCGAAAACTCGATTTAAGAAGTATATCAAATCAACGAATACACAACAAAAACCGCAGGTTTGGGGGCGTTTAACCGTTGCAGCCATCCCCGTTCACATCTTCAGGGCGAGGGGTGGAAATGATGTTGTAACCGGCATCAACAAAGTGAATTTCACCAGTGACACCACCAGACAAATCGCTCAACAGATAAACCGCAGCGCCGCCAACCTCATCAAGTGCGACGGGGCGTTTCAGAGGCGAATGTTTGCGCTGGAAAGAGAACATGGCTCTGGCATCGGAAATACCCGCGCCTGCAAGCGTGCGCATGGGGCCTGCGGAAATAGCATTCACGCGTATGCCGCTTTCACCAAAATCGGAGGCGAGATAGCGCACAGAAGATTCAAGACCAGCTTTTGCGACACCCATGACGTTGTAATTGGGCATAACGCGGGTTGCCCCTTCATAGGTGAGAGTAACCAAAGAACCGCCCTGGTTCATTAATTTGGTCGCGCGCTGCGCAATTTCGGTGAATGAGAAACAGGAAACCACCATGGTGCGAATGAAGTTATCGCGCGTGGTGTCGGCATATTTACCCTTCAATTCATTCTTGTCTGAATAGGCGATGGCATGCACAACGAAATCCAATCCGCCCCACTCGCTTTCCAAGGTATTGAATACGTTATCGACAGTGGCGGTGTCTTCAACATCACACGGCATTACCAAAGATGAACCAACACTTTCAGCCAATGGTGCGACGCGTTTTCCGAATGCCTCGCCTTGATATGTGAAAGCAAGTTCTGCGCCGTGCGCGGCAAGCATGCGGGCGGCACCCCACGCAATGGAATGATCGTTGGCAACTCCCATTATAAGCCCGCGTTTGCCTTTCATGAGGGGTCCGGCATGAGACAATTCTGTGTTGGCCATAATATTTCCGTTGAAAAATGAATTTGGGTGAAGGATCAGCCGTTGTAACGCTGGAAAGCGAGAGAAGCATTGGTGCCGCCGAAACCAAAGCTGTTTGACAATACGGTGTTCAATTCCACATTGTCCTTAAGCTCGCGCACGATCGGGATGTCATTGAAAATAGGATCAAGCTCTGTGATATGTGCGCTTTCACAAATATATCCGCCTTTCATCATCAAAATTGCATAGATCGCTTCCTGAACGCCCGCAGCCCCCAGGCTGTGGCCGGTGAGGGATTTTGTGCCCGAGAGGGGGGGGATATTGTCGCCGAAAACTTCACGCAAGGCTTCGCACTCACGCTCATCACCAATCGGGGTTGAGGTTGCGTGCGGGTTTATGTAATCAATTTTTTCGTGCACGGTCTCGAGCGCCTGACGCATACACCGCACAGCGCCTTCGCCCGAAGGCTGTACCATGTCATAGCCATCTGATGTGGCGCCATAGCCTACAAGCTCGCAGTAAATTTTCGCACCACGCGCTTTGGCATGCTCAAGCTCTTCAAGAACCAACACGCCAGCACCACCTGCAATCACGAAGCCATCGCGCGTAATATCGTAGGCGCGGCTTGCGGTTGCGGGCGTATCATTATGTTTCGAAGACATGGCGCCCATCGCGTCGAACAGGTTGGACATGGACCAGTTAAGAGCCTCGCCGCCGCCGGCAAAAACCACGTCTTGCTTGCCCCATTGAATGAGTTCGGCGCCATTGCCGATGCAGTGGGCAGATGTGGCGCATGCTGATGAAATGGAATAGTTGACGCCGCGAATGCCAAACGGGGTTGCAAGTGTTGCAGAGTTTGTGGACGACATACTGGCTGGAACCGCAAATGGGCCAATGCGCTTTGGGCCCTTCTCGCGGGTGACGTCGGCAGCATCCACAACCACATGGGTTGAAGGTCCGCCGGACCCCATGACCAACCCAGTGCGGTCATTTTTCACCACGTCGTCTTCCAGTCCGCCATCGTCAATTGCTTGCTGCATGGCGATATAGTTCCACGCAGCACCATCCCCCATGAAGCGGCGCACGCGGCGGTCGACGAATTCCTCGATATTGATCTGCGGTTCGCCGTGCACCTGGCAGCGGAAATTTAACTGCTCATATTCATCAACTTTGATGATGCCAGACTTTGCCTCGCGCAATGAGGCGTTGACCTCTTGAGTGTTATTGCCGATGGATGAGACAATTCCCATGCCTGTAACCACTACTCGTCTCATTGAGGTGATTTCCTTTTTATTTGTCTGTTTTGCTTAATCAAGTGCCACCATAGCTATGTATGCGTTTCCATAGCCTAATTCAATTGAGCTAAACCTCATCCCGCTTGAAAAGGCCAACGCGCAAATCGTTTGCGGTGTAAACCTGTTCGCCGTCGGCTCTCAGCAAACCATTGGCGATGCCAAGAACCAGTCTGCGGTTAATCACGCGCTTATAATTTACCACATATTCGACCTTCTTAACGCTTGGCGTCACCATGCCGGTGAGCTTAACTTCTCCAACCGAAATCGCGCGCCCTCTTCCTTCAAGCCCCAGCCAACCTAGGAAAAAGCCCGTCATTTGCCACAAGGCGTCAAGACCTAAACATCCTGGCATTACAGGGTCACCCTGAAAATGGCAGGCGAAAAACCATAAGTCTGGCGTCACATCCAGTTCAGCAACAATCTGGCCCTTGCCGTGCTCTCCACCATCTTCCGTGATCGAGCTGATGCGGTCAAACATAAGCATTGGTGGCAAGGGTAATTGCGGATTTCCCGGGCCAAACAACTCGCCTCGCCCGCAAGACAAAAGGCCCTCATAATCAAAACTCGACTGCCGCTCACTCATTACGTTTACCATCCCTGGAGTATACGCCCGATTATTGCCCATTTGGTAGCATAGGCAAGCTTTGTTCGAAACTAAAATTCCTGATCGCTAACGCGGCGATTCGTCAATTGCGAATGCGTCGCAAGTGAGATATAGTTTCAAGTGAAATGAGTTGGCGGCGCGAAGTATGCCGCTAGATTTAAAGGGTTAAGTGAATGTCGATCAATGTTTGTGAAGTGATCAACAAGCTCCGTGATTCCGGATTGCGCCCAACACGCCAGCGTGTGGCCTTGGCTGAGTTACTGTTCGCCAGTGGCGACCGGCATTTTTCGGCTGAGCAAATTCACGAAGAGGCCGCAGGCGCGTCAATACCTGTTTCTCTAGCGACCATTTATAACACTTTAAATCAGTTCACCGAAGCAGGCCTGTTGCGCGAAGTTGCCGTCGATGGCTCGCGCACTCTGTTCGATACCAACACCTCAAATCACTATCATTTCTTCATGGAATCAGATGGTAGCTTGGTGGATATCGATACCGATGATTTACAAGTTATTGGATTGCCGGAAATTCCCACCGACAAGAATATCAGCCGAATCGACGTAATTGTGCGATTGGCTGAAAAGTAGCACCGCCTGCATTACATTATTGAGATTATCAGCAAGAAAGCCGATGCGCTTTCTTGTTCGTTCATTTGTGTGCTGAGTTTGTCGCGCCTGATTTGGCGCAACGCGTCCTTGAATTTGCTGCGGGCTGGGCTGGATTGGCCGATGCTCTGAAGAGCGGCAAGGCAGGAGGATGTGGAAATGCTGTTCAAAACCATTGGCGCTGGCAATTTTGTGGCCACCTTAAGCAAGGTGCGAAAACAGACTTCTGATCGCGCGTTTTTTGATCTTTACCGCATTGCAGGTGGATTAAATGTTGAACATTGGGAAGCAAGTGAAGGCATTTTGCCGCGTGAACAATGGGGAAATTCGCGAAAATTTTAGAAACTAAGGTTTGGTTTAACGCGATGGTGCGGCGAAAATCGGCATGATGTGACTACTTTAAAACTTCGCCTGGATAAACACCCCAGAGCTGGTCTTGTTTGACCCAACCGGCATATCCCGGAACGCCTATCATGCACCATTCGCCGGTGCACTTATCAATAAGCCCCATAACACCAGAGCTAAGGCTGGCAACAGCGGGTGCGCCAGAATGAGGCTCGGAAAGCAAGGGCACCTGTGTGGCCTCACCCCATGGAGCAACTAAACTTGTGCGACTGCCAGATAAAAGCGAATGGAAAACCCAGCCTTCTTCACCTTGAGCATCGCGAATACGGCGCCAGTTATCAGATTCAGCTATAATTTCAACGGGATAACCCTTTGATGTGTAAATCCACATCACGCGATGATCGGTCGAAGGCCCTTTGCGCACATTAACTTTATTGCGTTTCAACGACACAAATCGTGGCACTGGTAATCCGCTGGACCCCAGCTTAACCGGTGCTGTGTTGGCTTTTTTAGGCTGGTTGTCCAAGCTTGCTGTGGCGCTATCTTGAGAAAAGCCCATGCCAAGCGTGATTGCACCAGCAACGATTGCGCCGACGCACAATCCTGCAATTGCCACAAAACGCTGACGGCTAAACGCCATTGCTTCCATTCCCCTGACTAAAGATCGCTTACATCAAACTAAAATTTCACAAATGCCCCAAATGAACGCCTCGAATTCAGATGCTCAATTTGCACAATGTGCCCGTTTAATGAAACTCCCCTCTTCCATTTCTGCCAGCCAGACTCTAAAAATCGCTTTCGACTTTACACAAACTAGCGAAAAACTGGAAGTGTGTCGTTTTGGCAGATTTATCTTTATTATCGGTTAACCAGGATTGGACTCCGATTACTCTTTCAGCGGGGATATATGAATGAGCACACAAAAGCCGCTCGTCATTGTTACACGTAAGCTTCCAGATGTGGTTGAAACACGCATGCGCGAATTGTTTGATACCCAGCTGAATATTGACGACACACCCATGTCACAAGATGAACTGGTCGCCGCGGTAAAGGAGGCCGATGTTTTGGTGCCTACCGTGACCGACCGCATCGACAAATCGGTATTGAGCCAGGCAAGTCCAAATCTGAAACTCATCGCAAATTTTGGCACCGGTGTTGACAATATCGATGTGGAAACCGCCTCTAACCGGGGCATTCTGGTAACCAATACACCTGGCGTTTTAACAGAAGATACTGCCGACATGACCATGGCGCTTATCCTCGCTGTGGCGCGCCGCTTACCGGCAGGCGCACGGGTATTTGGTTCAGATAAGCAATGGAGTGGCTGGTCACCAACATGGATGCTTGGACACCGGATCTTCGGCAAGCGTTTGGGCATTATTGGTATGGGCCGGATCGGACAAGCAGTGGCGCGGCGTGCCAAAGCGTTCGGCCTACAAATCCACTATCACAACCGCAGACGCGTCAACACGGCAATTGAAGAAGAACTAGAAGCCACCTATTGGGATAGCCTGGATCAGATGTTGGCGCGCATGGACATCATTTCTGTAAAC
>JBPCVX010000094.1:0-3118 GCA_051010095.1 Hyphomicrobiales bacterium | reverse complement strand
TCTTCAACGTCAAAAGACATTGTGCACGCGGCTCGTCAGACCAAGGCGCCATCCGCAGCGAACCTGGCACGGGCCAGGCTTCTGCATCTGGATCGCCATCTGAGAATCCCTTGCCCAACGCATCGGGGCATTCACCGTTCACATCAACCAAATACATGGCCTCGCAAAATGTCGAACCGTTTTCGAACAACTTAGGAATGTCAGAGGCGGGATGGCGTTTGCCAACAGCATTACCGCTGAGATCAATGATGAACGCATCAAGACTCTCAACTTCAGGGTTTTGTTCCAGAAATGCTGTGCCTTCATTGCGGGTTTGCTTCATTTTCCACCTCTTTTGCAGATTACTGTAGGGTGATATTTTATGACGAGCAATCGCCCATATGGGCTTGAATTCTTGCAAACTTAGGCCTATAACCCGCGAGCTTTGAGCCGACCGGCCTGTGAATTGGGCATGCCGTGGCGGTTCTAAATGCTTTCACCCCGAAACATTCATCTCAGGATGGAAAAATTTTCCGGGGCGAAATCTGACTTAAGATCAAAAGATGGAGAGCAAAATGCCCAAGTTGAAGACGAAAAGTGGCGCCAAGAAGCGCTTTAAGGTGACCGGAACAGGCAAGATCATGGCTGCACAGTCCGGCAAACAGCACGGCATGATCAAGCGGACGAAAAAATTTATCCGTAATGCACGCGGAACGACTGTCCTTTCTGAACCTGATCAGAAAATTGTCAGACAGTTTATTCCCTACAAATAACCTTTAAGCACAGTTTCTAAGGAGCACCGTTATGGCTCGAGTAAAACGGGGTACTACTACCCACGCCCGCCACCGCAAAGTTATCAAGGCAGCTAAAGGTTATTATGGCCGCCGCAAGAACACCTTCCGCGTTGCCAATCAGGCCGTGGAGAAAGCAGGTCAATACGCTTATCGCGACCGCCGCGTGAAAAAACGCAATTTCCGCTCATTGTGGATCCAGCGCATCAACGCTGCAGCACGCGCCGAAGGCATGACCTATGGACGATTTATCAACGGGCTTGGCAAGGCCGGTATTGAGGTTGACCGCAAAGTGCTGGCTGACCTCGCCGTGCGCGAGCCCGAGGCCTTTAAGGCCCTGGTGGATCAGGCGAAAGCCTCTCTCTAAACGCTTTTTGCGTTCGCGCTTTTTTGACCGGACTTGTTGAGTCTTCTGGAGTTGATCCAGCAGCTCACGGGTCCGGTTTTGTTTTATGCATGAGGTAAAGTTGTGACGGATATCGCGCAATTAGAAAGTGAAATCACAAAAGCAATCGCCGAGGCTGACGATGAAGCAGCGCTTGAGGTCGTGCGTGTCGGCGCGCTGGGCAAAAAGGGTTCTGTCTCCCAGGTGATGAAATCTCTGGGTGGAATGAGCCCGGAAGAGCGCAAAGAAATGGGCCCAAAACTTAACGGGCTAAAGCAATCCATTGCCGATGCGATATCAGCGCGTGCTGATACATTGCGGGACGTGGCTCTGAATGAGCGATTGCAGCACGAAAAAATTGACGTCACTTTGCCAGTACGTCCGCAAGCAGAAGGCACCATTCACCCTGTATCTCAAGTGTGGGAAGAAGTGGTGCAGATTTTCGCAGATCTTGGCTTTTCTGTTGCAGAAGGTCCGCATATCGAGACGGATTTTTATAATTTCGAAGCACTGAATATCCCTCCTGAACATCCTGCACGCCAGGAGCACGACACATTTTACTTCAACCCCAAGGAAGATGGTTCGCGCATGGTGTTGCGCACGCATACTTCGCCTGTGCAAATCCGCACCATGGAACAAAGCGAGCCTCCCATACGCATTATTGCACCGGGCCGCACTTTCCGTTGCGATTCAGATCAAACCCATACGCCCATGTTTCACCAGATTGAGGCGCTGGTTATTGATGAAGAGACCCACCTTGGGCACCTGAAGTGGTGCCTGGCTGAGTTCTGCAAGGCGTTCTTTGAGCTTGACGATGTGCAAATGCGCTTTCGCTCCTCGCACTTCCCGTTCACAGAGCCAAGTATGGAGGTGGACATTCGCTGCTCCTGGCAAGGAGGCCAGGTGAAGATTGGTGAGGGCGACGATTGGCTTGAAATTTTGGGTTCGGGCATGGTGCACCGAAACGTCATCCGCGCCGGCGGCCTTGATCCAGACAAGTATCAAGGTTTCGCATTCGGTATGGGCCTCGATCGTTTGGCGATGCTGAAATACGGCATTCCGGATTTGCGTGCCTTTTTTGAAGCCGACCTACGCTGGCTGAAACATTACGGATTTGCGGCTCTGGATGTGCCTGAGCTTGCAGGAGGGTTGAGCCAATGAAATTCACCCTGAACTGGCTGAAAGATTATCTGGATACAGATGCAAGCCTTGAAGAGATTTGCGATGCACTCACCGATGTGGGGCTTGAGCTTGAAGACGTCTCTAACCCTGCTGAAGCGCTAAGCGCGTTTACAGTTGCTCACGTGGTGAAGGCAGAACAACACCCGAATGCGGACCGTTTGCGCGTGTGTCATGTGGAAACCAAAGACGGCATGGTGCAGGTTGTTTGTGGTGCCCCGAACGCCAAGACAGGTTTGACCGGCATATTCGCACCCGCCGGCACCCATATTCCTGGCACCGGCATCGATCTGCAGGTCGGTGTTATTCGCGGTGTCGAAAGCGCGGGAATGTTGTGCTCTGAACGCGAATTGCAGATTTCAGATGAACATGACGGCATTATTGAATTGGCGGAGAAACTGCCGATTGGAATCTCAGCTGCAGAGGCGCTTAATCTGAACGATCCAATGATCGACATTGCGATCACCCCCAACCGGCCGGATGCCCTTGGTATTTATGGTATTGCGCGAGATTTGGCTGCTAAAGGACTTGGCAAACTCAAACCGCTTGGCATCGATGCCATTCCTGGCGCGTTCAAATCACCTGTTGATGTTGAATTGCGTTTTGATGAGGCCTCCAAAGATGCCTGCCCTCTCTTTGTCGGGCGTTACATTAAGTGCGTAAAAAACGGTCCTTCCCCGGATTGGCTGCAACAACGTTTGCGGGCGATAGGCTTGCGCCCGATTTCTGCGCTGGTCGATATCACAAACTACGTAACATACGCCTATGGCCGCCCGCTGCATGT
>JBPCVX010000093.1:0-10417 GCA_051010095.1 Hyphomicrobiales bacterium | reverse complement strand
GCGCCTGGCACAGCGTTGCGATGATTGAAAACTGCGTCTCGGTTCATGTCGGCAATATCATGCACACGCTCACCGATGGTGCTGTGCGGCCGACGCCGCACCGCGTGCTAGATATGCGCCAGGACCGCCGCTCGATTGGGTTTTTTCTGGAACCGGATTTATCTGCCGAACTAGCATCTGCCCACGAGATTGAACAGACCGGTGACATTTCCAAAACTTACGGGTGGTCGTTGCTGGAAACACTGAGCGGCCGAAAAACTATAAAGATGTGGTGGCAAAACCAGTTCTAAAGCAAACCGATTGACAGCCTGGAAAATTGATTGCATTTTTGGCACACATTCCAACTGGCACTTGGCGGAGTTAGGGCCGCTAGAGAACGTGCACTCGATTATTGTGCGCGAAGACTTTACGGAATTGGAACATGCCATGGTTGAATTAGACACCACCCCCCTAACCGAAAATTTCGGCATTGAAGTAAACAATGTCGACTTGAGCACGGTATCCAGCAACCACCTGTTTGCAGATATCCGCCACGCATTCGACACCCATTCAGCGCTTTTGTTTCGCAATCAAAACTTCACACAAGACAACCATGTGAACCTTGCGAAACTGTTCGGCCCTCTTGAAGACCGCAGCCAGAGCGATCTCAAGGTGCGTGGCAAGTTCAAGGTGCCCAAGGTTTCAAACGTAACCGATGATGGCAGCGTAACCGAAGAAAATGATCTTCATACGCTTAATCTCAAAGCCAATCAGTTGTGGCACACAGACAGCACTTTTTTGCCCATCCCGGCACTGGTCAACATTCTGGTGGCACGCGTGGTGACGAGCACCGGCGGTGAAACAGAACTTGCAACCACGCGCGCGGCGTGGCGTGACATGCCGGAAGAATTGAAGTCCAAGGTGCGCGGCAAATCGATCTGGCACCGCTATGGCCATTCCCGCAAAAAAGTCTCCGAAGAACTCGCCAACAACCAACTCTTCACGAAGTGGGAAGACCAATGCTGGAAATCTGTGTGGACCAACCCGGCCAACGGTGAAGAAGCGCTCTATGTCGCCTCGCACGCCTTCAGAATTGAGGGCATGAGCGAAGAGGAAAGCGAACCCATCATCGATGAACTCGCCTCATTCTGCACGCAGCCACACTACGTCTATTCTCACAAATGGAAATCCGGAGACGTGCTCATCTGGGATGAACGCGCCACCCTGCACCGTGGCATGCCTTGGCCATACGATGAGCCCCGCACCCTTTCCTCCATATGCTGCTCTGTTACCGTGGCCGATGGCCTTGAAACCGTGCGCGGCGAGAGGGCAGCATAATGAGCGTTATCGACGAGCTGACAGAGCGTCTTGGTGAGATTCCCATTGAGACGAACGCAAAAATCGTGCGCGGCAAGAGCCGCGACTTTTTCTGGTATTCGCCCATTCTCAAAGAGAAACTTGATCACGTTGTAGGTGATGCGGTTGTATCCCCGCGCTCTGAAGAAGAAGTCGTTCAGGTGCTCGCAGCATGTTGGGCGCTCGACCTTCCCGTGACCCCACGCGGCGGCGGCACGGGCAATTACGCCCAATCCATGCCGCTTGCCGGCGGCGTTGTGCTTGATATGACGCGCATGAACAAGATCAAATCCATCGGCGATGGTGTGTTGGTGGTCGAACCTGGTGCGCTGATGGGTGATATTGAAAAAGAAACCCGATCTGCAGGCGGCCAAGAACTGCGCATGCACCCCTCAACCCGTGAAACGGCCACGATTGGCGGATTTATTTCAGGTGGCTCAGGCGGGGTGGGATCTATTCGCTGGGGCATGTTGCGCGAACCTGGAAACATTTTGCGGGTGCGGCTCGCAACTCTGGAAGAAACCCCACAACTCATTGATCTGGTGGGCACAGACATTAACGCCATTCATCATGCCTATGGGGTAAACGGCGTTATCACTGAAGTCGAAGTGCCTTTGGTCCCCGCGCAAAACTGGGTCGAATTGATTGTGTCCTTCAATGATTGGATCGGGTGCGCGAAAACCGGATGGGAGATCGCCAATCATGAAGGATTGTGGCTGAAACAACTCGCAGCAATTCAGGCTCCAGCACCGCACAACTATTTCGCCAGGCACCGCAAATTCCTTCAAGAAGATGACAGCGTGTTGTGCATTCTAGCTGCCCCGAACGCTCTTGTTCCGCTCACCAAAATAATCGAAAAACCTGGTGCCCGCATCGCGTTTAGATCAGACACTGCCAGCGAAGAGGATAAGAAGGGCTTGCCGCATTTGCATCATCTCGCGTGGAACCACACAACATTGCGGGCATTGCGGGCGGAACCTGAAATCACCTATTTGCAAACGGGCACGCCACAAGATGATCCCCTTCCCGCATTGGCAGAAATCGCCACGCGCTTTGCAAACGAGATTATCGGGCATATCGAGTTTGCCCGCTCAGCAGGCCGTGTATTTGCGAGCTTTCTGCCTATGTACCGGTTTTCCACGCAGGAACGCCTTAACCAGGTCGTACATGAGCTCGAAGAACTTGGCTGCCCTTGCTACAACCCGCACGCCTATACCTATGAGGAAGGCAACCGGACCGATCCCGACGCGTTAAAACTTGAGATGAAAAAGCGGGCTGATCCGAAAGGTTTGCTCAACCCGGGCAAAATGATCGGTTGGGAAAACCCGGACTACACATACGATCGCGAAGGAGGTTATCATTATTCGGACCTTCAGGCGCCGCCTGAAGACAATGCAGGGTAATGGTGATGAAGCGTTTCTGGCGCGATATGGCAACAACCGATTTTACTGGCGATACATCTGATTGGATCGCCGTTCTGCCGCTTGCCGCCGTTGAACAACATGGCCCCCATCTCCCGGTAGGCGTTGATGCATTCATCGCCGAGGGTCTCGTTGACCGCACCGCAGCAGCCTTGGGCGATGACAGCAAGGCAACATTTTTGCCCGTGCAACAGGTTTGTAAATCGAACGAACATATCTCATTTCCTGGCACTCTAACGATTGGCTGGCACTCTACAATTCAAAGCTGGATTGATATCGGAGAAAGCATTGCGCGCGCAGGCGTGCGCAAATTGATTATGATCACAAGTCACGGCGGCAATAATGCTCCCATGGAAATCGCCGCCCGCGAATTACGCCAAAGCTTGGGCATGCTGGTTGTCACCACCAGCTGGGGCAAGCTTGGCAAATGGCAGGAGATTTATGACTATCGCGGCACCTATACAGACATTCATGCAGGCTTGAGCGAAACATCCCTAATGATGGCGCTCAGACCAGATCTCGTCGACACCTCGAAGCAGGAAGGTTTTTCAAGCGCCCAAACTGTGCTGAAAGAAACGCACGAACATCTCGGCTACCATTCATCCAATGCAAATATCTCTTGGTTGTCTGAAGATTTGAACAGCGCCGGTGCAGTTGGCGATGCATCCATCGCGACCGCAGAGTTGGGGGAAAGAGAAATTACCTCAATCCTGGAGGGATTTAATAAACTAATCGAAGAAGTAGAAGCAACGAACGCACCATGAGTATGGCAACCATAATATTACTTGCACAAACATGTCTCACTGGATTTCTCGCAGCCTGGCTCTCGCTGGGTGCACGGGACAATATCTTTCTGCCCGCCATGAATGGCACCTTCACCGCCCAAGTTCTTGGCCTAGAGCGGCTCAAGGAAGAATATCCCGACGATTATGAACTTGTAAAACACCGCCGCATCACAAATCCGAAAATTCAAAATGCTCTCTTCCGGCTCATCGTGGTCTTTGAAACGCTTGTGTGTGTTGTGCTGTGGATTGGTACATTTTGGCTGGGTCTGGCGGTCCTCGGACTGGCCGATGGCGCAAGTGCAAAACCGGTAGCGCTCTTGGGGGCACTCGGTTTCACATCAGTTTGGTGCGGATTTCTCATTGGCGGCAATCATTTTGCCTACTGGTATTGCCATGTGGATGCGCAAAACACTCATTATCAAATGGCGCTTTGGGGCATCGGCACCATGATTTTCTTGTGCATGTAAAAGGACCATTGATGTCTAAACGCGTAATATTGGTACGACATGGCCACGAGCCCCCCGACGACCGGGTTCACACCTATTGCGTAAAAAACGGTTTTATCCCCGATGTCCGCAAACCATTTGCAGGGGAAATGCTCGGCGATATCGTTTCAGACGATGTCGCGGCAACCGTGATTTATGGCGGCCGGTACAACGCTTACGACACGGAATTGCATCCATTCCTCAACGAAGAATACCGCTGGATTGACGCCAGCATCAAAGCTGATATCCCACTTCTCGGCATCTGCCAAGGTGCGCAGATGATCGCAATGCACCTCGGCGGCACCGCAGGGCCCTATGATGAAGAAGTGCACGAATATGGCTATTACCGCATTGACCCAACTCCCGACGGGAATGGTTTCCTGCCCGGGGCATTGTGGTTTACCCAAGCTCATTACCATACCTTCAGCCTGCCCGACGGCGCTGTCCACCTAGCCTCAAGCGAGCTGTACCAGAACCAGGCTTTCCGATATGGGGATAAAATTTACGGATTTCAGTTTCACCCCGAAGTGACAATTGAAGGTTTCCGCCGCTGGCAGCGAGAAGATCGGGTAAATACCGGCAAACGAGGTGCACAATCGCGCGAAGAGCAGACAGATCTGATGCTCAAACATGATGAAGCGCAAGCTGAATGGTTTTATGCGTTCTTGTCAGAGTTTTTAGGAAAGCCAGCCTCAGCGTGAGTAATTTACCTTCAGATCTTGTCTTAAAAAACGCACGCGTTCCCGCAAGCCTAATTGCTGATCAGGAAAAATTTGGCGGTCGCAGATCTGGCGATTGCCTTTCTGGAGATGTGATCGTCAAATCTGGCTGTATAGCTGGCATGACCGATATAAGTGTTTCTGCTGATCTACCGGTGATAGATCTTCAGGAGAAACTGGTGTTTCTCAAGCTTACCGAAGCCCATTGCCATTTAGACAAATGCCATACGATTGAGCGCATGCCTGATGCAGGTGGTGATCTGATGGCGGCGGGAAGTGCACAAAAAGTAGACAAGGAAAATTGGACTGCAGAAGACATTCGCGAGCGCGCCGAACGCGGACTAACCGAGCTCTATGAAGCTGGATGTGGCTATGTGCGCACGCACATTGATTGGCAGATGGGTGCGAAAAACCCGCCGCTTGCCTGGCATGTCATAAACGAGTTGGCACACGACTGGAGAGACAAACTTCAGTTACATACTGCTGCACTAATTGATTTGGACCATTTCGAAGATCACGATCTTGGTGCGCTTACAGCTGGTCAGGTCGCTAGTAATACAGGCGTCTTGGGCGCGTTCATTTTAGGACATGAGAACACCGCGCCAAAACTCGATCGCATTTTCGCCCTTGCCAACGAGCATGGCTTGCACTTGGATTTTCATGTTGATGAAAGCTTGGAAGGTCATGGTGATGGCGTTGAAGCAATCGCCGATGCCAGCCTGCGCAACGCTCCACACGGCGCCGTGCTTTGTGGCCATGCCTGCAGCCTTATCAACCGTCAGGGTGACCATCTTCAACAGGTTATTGAAAAACTTGCGCGCGCCGAAATTGGAATTGCAGCTCTTCCTTCCACTAATCTCTACCTACAATCGCGCAATCAGGGCACACCAACCCATCGTGGTCTCACTTGCGTGCATGAACTCGTGCAAGGCGGGGTGAACGTCGTTTTTGGCTCAGACAATGTGCGCGATGCGTTTTGCCCGATCGGATTTCATGACCCTATGAGCGCTCTTTCGCTCGGCGCATTAAGCGCCCATTTAGACCCTCCATATGATCGCTGGTTAACCACCGTGACCACTAATGCCGCGAAAGTTATTGGAAATTTGCGACTGAGTGTTGATCAAGCGGCCCTCGACGATCTAGTATTCTCTGAAGCTAAGTACACCTCCGAACTTGTGGCTGGGTTAAAGGGCAAGCCGCGCCGGTTGGAAAATTTGACTTAGCCGCGCCCACCATGGGAGGTGGTTGGGACCATATTTGAACCTGCGCAGCAGCACGAGAAGTTTGCCGCGAGCGGGATAACGCAGGACGTTCACAGGAGGGAGGAGCGGTCCAGGCGAACTTAATTTTTATTAACTTGCGCCAAGGCAACAGACATTCTAATGCGCTTCAATAAGTACGTTTGGCGATTTCAAACGGAGAATCTTGTCGGAACCGCGCAATAAAGCGGCGGATTCTTGTAAGGGAAGGCATCATTAATTTCGCTACTTTGTCGAAATATGTGCATTTGTGCAAAAAAAATGACAATCCGCGAAATGGCACGAACGCATCAAGGGAGCCAGCAGGAGGAAATCTGAATAATTCGCGACTTCGTCGTGACCATTTAAGCCGGGCGCTAGCGCCCGAATACGAAATGTTTAAGGGAAGGAAAAACCCCATGAAGTTCTTTAAGGCTAACGGAAAACCAATGCCCCGTGAATTCACGGAAATGGCAAAGAAACTCCGTAAATCCACAAGCACAGTAGATCGCCGCGAGTTCCTCGCATTGGCGAGCGCATTCGGAGCAACAACAGCAACCGCATATGGCATGCTGGGTATGAGTGCACCACAAGCACAAGCTGCAATGCAGAAAAAAGGCGGCACGGTGCGCGTTCAGCAAGAAGTACGCGCTCTGAAAGACCCTCGCACCTATGACTGGTCGCAGATCGCGAATTTCGCGCGCGGCTGGCATGAATATCTTGTCCAGTACAATAATGATGCCACCTTTGAAGGCAAGCTGCTAGAAGGTTGGGACATCAGCGACGACGCGAAGACCTACACGCTGAAAGTGCGTAAAGGTGTTAAGTGGAACAATGGCGACGACTTTACCGCTGAAGATGTTGCCCGCAACATCGAGGGCTGGTGCGACAAGAGCCTTGAAGGCAACTCCATGGCTGGCCGTTTTGCCACTTTGATTAATGCAAAGTCTGATGACAATCCGAGCGGCACTGACAAGGCAATAGATGGCGCTATCGAAGTAGTGGACAGCCACACGGTTAAGCTCAACCTGCCTAACCCAGATATTTCTCTGATCGCCGGCATGGCAGACTATCCAGCATCAATCGTGCACAAATCATTCACGGCTGATACAGCACTCTCCAACCCGGTGGGAACAGGCCCTTATAAGCCGGAATCCTTGAAAGTTGGCGAAAAGGGCGTACTTGTCCGCAACGCCGATCACAAGTGGTGGAATGAAGGCAATGGCGCGTGGATGGATCGCATCGAGTTTATCGATTACGGCACCGAGCCTGCCTCATGGGTGGCAGCTGCTGAATCTGATGAAGTGGACATGAACTATTCGGTTGAAGGCGAGTTCATCGAGATCTTCGCGGCTTTGGACGACTGGGATCAAAACGATATCGTAACGGCTGCAACCATCGTTATCCGTCCTAACCAGCAGGCGGAAATCGACGGCAAGAAACCTTATGCAGATAAGAAAGTGCGTCAGGCGATCCAGATGGCTGTCGACAACAAGATTTGCCTTGAACTTGGCGTCGCTGGCCTTGGTGAAACTGCCGAAAACCATCATGTTGGCCCAATGCATCCTGAGTATGCGAAGCTTCCGCCGCAAAAGGTTGATCCTGAAGGTGCCAAGAAACTCATGGAAGAAGCCGGAATGGCTGATTATGAGCATGAGCTCATTTCAATCGATGCTGGTTATCGTAAAGACACCACTGATGCAGTGGCTGATCAGATGCGCAAAGCAGGCTTGAAAGTTAAGCGTACTGTGCTTCCCGGTTCTACGTTCTGGAACGATTGGGTGAAATATCCATTCTCTTCCACCAACTGGAATCACCGTCCATTGGGTGTGCAAA
The DNA here is from genome assembly GCA_051010095.1 of Hyphomicrobiales bacterium. Lineage (GTDB taxonomy): Bacteria > Pseudomonadota > Alphaproteobacteria > Rhizobiales > CAJQND01 > CAJQND01. The sequence continues at coordinate 2,598 of JBPCVX010000093.1, read as the reverse complement.
TTCTTGCACTGGCTTACCGCTCGGGCGAGGCTTGGAACGAAGCCGGCTTTGCAAATCCGGAGTTCGACAAAGCACTGACCGAAGCTCTGGCGATGGCTGATCTTGAGAAACGCCGTGCACAAATGGCCAAGATTCAAAAGATCATGCAAGACGAAGCTGTGATCTTGCAGCCTTATTGGCGCACGCTCACTAACTTCACCAAGAAAAATCTTGGAGGTGGCGCACACCACATTACTTTCGAGATCAAGCCGCAAGAGCTTTTCTGGAAAGAAGGCTAGTTCAAATAAGGGGGCGCAACACAAAGCGCCCCCTTTATTTTTAGTTTGGGTCTTCCTAAACTGATTTGGTCTGATCTGTCGTGAGTGAGCGCGGTGAGACCAACCAAGAACTTCCGATGATGGGACGCAGAAGCTAACCCGTCACACGTCTGGGCTGACATTTGGGGAGCAATATGGGCAGTTTTTTACTGAGGCGAACAGGCGTGATGATACTCACGGCTCTGTGCCTCACCTTCGTAGTGTTTTTTCTAACAAACCTCGAGCCAAATCTCGAAAAACTCACTAAGAGTGAAGGCAATATGCGGATGACCGAAGAGCAAGTGGACAGCTGGCTCGAAAAAAACGGTTTTAGGCAGCCTTTACTGAAAAGATATGGCGAGTGGTTAGGCGTAATGCCTGGCTGGACGCGCGAAGAAGACGGTGTCATTACCGGCAGATGCATTAAAGGCGGAATGGACCCAGCCGAAGCCCCCACTTTCTGCGGTGTTTTGCAAGGTGACTTTGGATTTTCTTCTGTCTTTAAAGAAAATATAGGCGGCATTATCGCAGAAAAGCTGGCGCTAACCGGTTGGCTCATGTTTTGGGTTATGGTCACCATGGTGCCCGCTGCCCTGATCATCGGCGTGCTGGCAGGTATGCGGGAAGGCACCCGCATGGATCGAACGCTCTCCACGTTCTCTATTCTCTCTACCTCAACGCCTGAATATGTATCGGGCGTGATATTGATTGTTGTGTTCGCAAGTAAGCTTGGCGGTCTGCAGTGGTTTAACGGCACGGCAGCATCAGCCATGGACAATATGACGTTTAAGAATTTTACCCTTCCCGTTGCCACCATGGCCCTTTATGGCGTTGGTTATATTGCGCGGATGACGCGGGCTTCAATGGCCGAAGTGATGACCGAGCAATATATCCGCACAGCGCGCCTCAAGGGCCTTGGATTTTATTCAGTCGTTATGAAACACGCCCTGCGCAATGCTCTTATCGCCCCGTTTACGGTGATTATGCTGCAATTTCCGTGGTTGTTGACCGGCGTGGTCATCGTCGAGACCTTGTTTAACTACAAGGGCTTTGGCTGGACACTTGTTGCAGCGGCAGGCAACAACGACATTGAACTTTTGATGGCCTGCTCTGTGGTGGCCGTTTTTGTGGTGCTGATAACGCAACTGATTTCAGATATCGGTTACGTGTTCCTCAACCCACGTGTACGCGTGAATTAGGGGGCGGTATTATGGAACGTTTAACTGGATTAGAAATCACAACCCAAGTTCTGGCGCAATTTACGCCAGTTTGGATTGGAATGGCGGTAGTTCTGGGCTTGTCCTTTTTCTTCCGCCGTAACCTTGGTCTCTATGGGCGCCTGTTTGAAAGCCCGATCGGCATGGTCGGTCTGGTGTTGGTGCTGTTTTGGCTGCTCACCGCGATATTTGCCGATCTCATCATCACGATGGAACCGCTAGAGCAAATATCAGGGATGAAGAACAAACGACCTGGATGGCCGATACGCGGCCAGGAAGGCGCCTACTACCTGTTAGGGGGGGATAACCTGGCGCGCGATGTGTTCAGCCGCATGGTTATGGGCTCGCGCTCGGTGCTAGCGATAGCGCCGGCAGCAACACTGTTTGCCTTCATGATCGGTATCACCTTGGGACTGCCAGCTGGCTATTACGGCGGCAAGCTTGATACGCTTTTAAGCTTCCTCGCCAATCTTGTGCTCGCCTTCCCAGTGATCTTGCTATTTTATCTTTTGGTCACCCCTGAAATTCGCGAGACCGGCCTAACATTGTGGCTTGCGGGAGTTTTGTTCCTGTTCCCGATCGTGTTTTTCGTTGTACTTTTCACGTCTCGATATTCAGAGCAACCTCAGAAGCTTATGGTCTATCTCGCGGTCACGCTGGTGCTTGGTTTCTGGGCATATTCGGGTCTCGCCTTTAACGCGGATCCGTTTGGCGTGTTCTATATGGATCCGAATCTGTTGAACATCTTTGTGTCGGTTGTTTTTGTGAACTCACCGACGGTGTTCCGTATCGTGCGTGGTCTCACCATCGACATTAAAACCCGTGATTATGTGGCAGCTGCGCAAACACGCGGCGAGAGGCCCTGGTACATTATGTTGTGGGAAATCCTCCCCAACGTGCGCGGGCCTCTGATCGTCGATTTCTGCCTACGTATTGGTTACACGACCATCTTACTTGGGACTCTTGGCTTCTTCGGTCTCGGCGTGAGTCCGGAAAGCCCAGATTGGGGTCAGACCATTAATGAGGGCAGAAAGCTGCTTTCGATCTATCCGCACTTGGCCTTGCCGCCTGCACTGGCATTGATG
>JBPCVX010000092.1:0-6410 GCA_051010095.1 Hyphomicrobiales bacterium | reverse complement strand
TCATAACTTCGGAATGGCGCCTGCCCCAGATCAACCCGCCATCAATGACGATGTCTTCACCGTTGACAAAACTCGCTTCATCACTTGCCAGATAAAGAGCCGCATTTGCGATGTCGTCTGTAACACCTGCGCGCGGTATTGCCTGAATTGTAGCGAGTGCGTCCTTTACCTTTTCCGCCGTATTGTCTGCAGCGTCAGTATCCATTCCCAAGGATTTGGCAAAAATACCAGTTGCAATACCGCCAGGTGAAATTGAGTTCACCCGCACACTATCTTCACCAAGTTCCATGGCGGCGCATCTGGTCATATGGATCACGGCAGCTTTGGCAACGGCGTATATGAGAGAAGATGAATAACCAGCGCGGTGGCCAGCGACAGAACCAACATTGATAATGCTACCAGAACGCTGCGCGCGCATTGTAGGCGCAACATGTTTCATATGCGCCAGACAACCGCGCACATGCACCTGAATAGCTTGATCGAAGCCCTCAAGCGGTAGTTCTTCAATGCGCCCAGGAACAGTTGGAGCGCCAGCATTGTTCATCAAAACATCAACGCGCCCGTATGTGTCGAGAGCCGCCTTGACGGTCCGCTTCGTGTCGTTCTCATCGCCAGCGTCTGCCTCAACGAACAAGGCTCCTGTAGCTGATGCAACTTCATTTCCAACCTCAGCACGGCGGCCAGTAAAAACGCATTTTGCCGCTTGCGAACAAAAGAGTTCCACAACACGGCGCCCAATACCGCTGGTTCCGCCGGTAATAATCGCCACTTTGTCTTGTAATCTCACCACTAGCCCCCGGCTTTCTTCGCAACAAAGCGTGTTGCACAAAGTTCAGTGTCGAGCTGGTGTCAGCCAAACTCAATCAACACATACATCTTGTTGCTGAGTATCTATTGACTAACGGCCACTCAGATGCATTTCGATCAAATCAACTGGCCTCTAATCGAAATACCGTTCAAGCTTCCCGGCGCGGCGAATATCAAGCGTAATGCAATGGAAACCGCCGCCAAGCATTTTGGAATGTCTCAGTTTAATTGGGATTACATCGACACCTTTGCTCTCAATCAATTTGATCAGAGCAGTTTGATCCTTGTCCACCACGACCAAATTCGGATTGATACTGAACGCGTTCATATCGATCCAATTGCTGCCAATACATTTCGCCAAATAGTCGTCGCTATATCTCTCTGTGTTCTCCATGGGGGGGCTGTAGATAACATCCCAGCCCTTTAGAAGGTCCGGCAACGTCTCCTCGTTTATCCGGCCTGGGTTGCACAGCACTAATCCGGGGCGCAATGCAACGAATGTGGAGTCGATATGACTGCCGTAGTAAACATCCTTCATGAAATGAACGCGGAACTTATCACCCAGTATTGTTTGGAGCCATTGTCCGCCCAGTTCATTGCCTGTACCGCTCACGAGATATAAAAGGTCCTCGCCAAACCGAAGAATGTTTGCGGCATCGAAGGCCGGTTCGTCGTTCCGGGGTGTTGGCTTGCTGAAATCGACATCAAACAGGGAATCCAGAAGCATCGGTTTTGGAGCGCTGTACCATTTAGCACCCGATTTCAGGTAATCGACCATCATGGAGCGATAGCTGAAAGACTCTTGATAGCGGCCGCGGATGACATTTGGCGTTTCGATGATGTGATCACCAATCACCAGCATGATGTCGCGTGGGCAATAGTTGTAATACCCTTGTGTTTCCCAATTGATGGTTGAGAACTTGGCATCATGGGGCCACGTTTCCGGGCGCCTAACCTTTATGCCCAGGCCTGTCAGGGCGTCTATGAATTCTGTAATATCTTCTTCCGTCTCCTCAATGATTTTCTGCGGGAAAGCACCTTGCGGAATTTCATCAAGAGAGCGGTCTGGGTATTCCGCCAACTGCGTACTTGGGTCTGAATTTGGGAAGCGGGCACCTAACGGATTGCCCACAATCACTTCTTCAAGCGGATCCCATTCGTTGCAACTCCAAACGGTTGCTCCAGGCGGTGCATCAACTTTTGTTGGCTCAGCGTTTTCGTGCTGAAAATTGTCAATATTCATGAGTGATGCTCATTAGATGATAACCAAGGCGCAGCTTCTGCGTTGCGGGTATCAGCGAACGGAAACGTTCAACGAAACGTGGGGCGTTTATTACTTAGAAACGCCCCGACGATCCTTAAACGAATATAGCGCTGACGGCTGACGGGTTATTCTATGACGACAGATTCGAACAATCTGCTCTTTGGGCAAACTACATCGTCATTGTCTTTGTCGAGTTTGTCCGCTGCTGAACCCCTGTAATTATCCCAGAAAGTTCCCCATTCGGTTAGAGACGGAGCCACTATCACAAACAAGACATCGTTTTGTCCCATTTCGGCCGCTACCGGATCATGCAGAGACGCCTTCAGGTTTTCGCCGCCCTTTACGGTTTTGGCAGCTTTCAACCACTCAGATGCCCTTTGTATCAACACGGCTTCGGTAACATCTTCATTTATTTGACATACGAATACTTGCACGGCTTGACCGGCATATGCAGGCGCTGCAACGATCATCAACATTGAAGCAAATATAAGTTTTACTATAGTTTTCATCTCTTTTCTCCCAGCTTAATTAAGTTACAACAAGTAAAGTCTTTAATATATTTGTGCAATACTCAAAGTGTGCTGTTTTTTCACTAGATTCCGCCACACTCTTTTTTCTACCTGCGAGAGAGGCCGCGAGCGATGTCTTGGATCACCGCATCGTGCCTCAGTTAACCAAATATTTCGTGACCACTGCACCAACTGTGTCGGTGGTCTTCATCGCATCAATTTTGAATTGTTCCAGCTGTTCAATATCAGCGGGAACTTTGATGAGTTTTGGTGTGGGTTGAAGTTTGAATTCGAAAACGCGAAGCCCAAAGGGTATCCCCTCGCCTATTGATTTTAAAGCGGCTTCCTTGAGGCACCAAAGTTCCAAAAAAACCTGCTGGCGATCTCGCTCGTTAGTAGTTGTCACTTGCAGATTCTCGTCTTCAGTAAAATGGAAATCTGCAAGCGCCAAAGGATCAAGGTTTTGTGACTTATCTTCGATATCAACGCCGATAGCGGCGTTGGAAGACCATGCCGCGAGGAAACCTGAACGGCACGCTGAAAAGCTGAACCAAAACTCATCCGCTTCTTGGATGTATGGTCGGCCTTTCGGTGTTTTACAAAACACAATCTTTGACAAAGGCAGATCCGATCGAATCGCCAATGCGGCGCAGTACCGACGAAACGCCCGCCTTTGTATGAAATTCATTTTTTCGTTTTCGCATGAGAAACGCTCAGCTTTACGCCGCTCTGATTCCGCTAGCACCGAGGCCCATAGTGGGTTCTTAGCGCCATCGCGTGAAGCGGCCACGAAAAGCACAGTTGCAGTGCCCCGAAGTGCACGTGGTGTCACATCCAGCGACCGCGTTGCGAAGTCCTCCCTCACCCGGTCACTGCCGATTTCCAGGGCGCTTTGATGCTGCGTGTTTGGTGTGCAGATGCGCATGGTGTTATGAAGCTTGAGACCGTTCAGGCGCACTCTTGGTCGCCAGCCTGGCGCCAGAAGTTACGGGTATATCAGTTCTGACCAAATCAACAGGGCTGCCCTCATAAACCGCACCCGCCAGATGCATCTCTTTTAGAACCATGCTCATTGGACGCAATGTCACATCGGGTTCAATTTTCACACCACCCATTACGGTGGTTCCAAAGTTTATACAGCACCCATCGCCTATTTCAGTGCGCTTAACTTTGAGCATCATGTCCTCCATTGTGTGGTACTGCAGAAAGCCCGAAATCGCGCAATCATCGCCAAATGATGCAGCGTTCCAGTCGGCCGCTTGCATTGGAGACGTCAAAATTGTGCGGGACCCAATCTTGCATCCCATCTGGCGTAAAATGACGTTCGAGACCACAGTTCCCGACGTAAAACTCAACGGAAATCTGCACCAGGCGTAAAAACAGTCTTGAGCGAAGAAGTAAGTGAAGTGCCGCCATGACCAAAATGGTGTTGCGTTATCTGAGCCCCAACTATCTCCAACGCACACTTTCTTAACACCAATACTGAGCAGGACCAGCACGAGTTCAGCCAGCAATAAGGCGAGCGCAGCTGCTGCGAGAGAATGTATATCTAGGCGCAACAAAACGGTGAATGACAAAACGTATGCAAGTACATTTGCAATGGGGAGGAACCCGATGCTGAATATGTCGCCCAGCAACACCCGTCCAAGGAACAGGGAAAATTTCGGTGGAGTGCTGGCTTCAGTCTCAAAGCGGGGAACTTCGATCGGCGGATTCCCGACAATGGTTATGGGCTGGCCTGGTTCTGAAACCATTTGCCGCCGATAGCTAATATCATTGGCTGTTGTCGAAACGCCAATGAGGAAATTACTGGGAAAGTGTCCGGCTTCGACAACACAATTGTTTCCGGTGAAGAAATTGTCAGCCATGTCCAGTTGACGAAGCTTTAGATGCTCTGGTCCATAATCGAGCATATTGGTGAAACAGCCGTTTGACCAAAACACTTTCGAGGCAGCGCACGAAAGTTCGGGAACCAGATTACTCATGACATCACATTCTGCAGCCCCTGCCCTTACGAGGCGCAATCCTGCCAGGCTTCGCAGATATTGACCCGTGAGTGTCCAGGTCCAACGGCGCTGAATTTGGTTCATTTTCTTGATGCGATACAACAACAGCGCACCCTTGAAACCATGTGTTGAATATATGCCCGGTGAAGTGCTGGTAAAGCGGAGGAATAAGGCCCCCAAAACTGAACTCAACACAACAGATATCCAGGCAGTGAGAAAAGCATAAACGCCAGATTGCCAGATTATGTGAGCCAAGGGTGTGGTTGAAAAATACTGATGCCCGCCCCCTACCCCAGCGACTTCGAAGAAATGCAAAGCCACCCAACTGACGAATGCGGCAGGTGCAATCACCAGAGAAAAGTCGAGCAGTATCTGCATGATTATGTTGGTAGATTCTGATGCGAAACCATGCTTTGGGCCGCGGCATTCGTTGCTGGTGCGCTTTAATCGGGTGCCTAACCCAATGAAACGTGCGGGCGACCCCTCCCACATTTCATCTGCGCCGATATCGTGGAATACCGGCGTAAATGGATAAATTTGCGCACCCCTTCCGACGCGCACGCCGTTCGCAACGCCAGCGCGCATGCAAATTTTGGCGTGGCTTTCAATTTCGATTTTGCCCAAATGAATGTCCTGCCCATGCCAGGAAAACAGCTGGACATAAGCGCCGGTTTGAATAGCGACATCGTCTTCAATTTGCAGCAAATCAAGCGGTCCAGAGATTTCCACGTCATGCGCACATTGAACGTTCTTCCCGACCTTGGCACCTAACTGACGCATCAAGAATGATTGTGCTGCAGCGCTTCTGAGCACTGCGCGCAGAGGTGCCAGAATACTTTGCTGAAATCGGCCAGCAGCCCAAACCCGGAAGTGCATTTTGCTCCATTTGGGATAGGTTCCGGGCGTGACGCGGTTACTGTATGGGTTGCCATAGAGAAGCAATTTTAGAACCAACACCCATAAAAGAATGATAAACGGCACGGCTAACGCAAGAAGGTACATAGCCCCTGCTGATAACAAAAATTCCAGCAGAGTGGCGGTCATAAAGAACGCCCCGATTTCTGCAAATGCGACCGTCACCAAAAAACCAACCAGATGTGGTGCATAGAGCAGAAGCAAAAACAGGATTTGCAGGGTTGTGAAATGAGGGACAGACAAAATGCGCGCCGCTGTTTCATCGCGTTTGTCAGAGGTTTTGTTCTGCAGTTTGGAATTGCCAACTGAAACAGGTTGAGCGGATTGCCGCTGGATGGTCCCGGCGATCTTTCGTGCGGTGTTGCAATCACTCATTAACGCGCGAACTGGCACCGCCCATCCTTCAGCGTGCAACCGCTGCGCCAGTTTTGCAATCACAATTGAATGCCCGCCATGCTCGGCGAAAGCATCGTCCAAGCCGAGCGGTGTTTCAAAAACCTGGTTGCAGATCGATAAGATCGTTTCGTAGTTCTCAGCAATTTCAGGGTCGGTATAGCCAACAGCTTGCCCGCCAACCGTTGCCTCACTTGCCGCGACCGCAAGGGTGTGTGAGGAGTGCATGGCCCTTTGCTTATCAGCTGACATATCTCGCGTGATATCGGGCAATTGATCCCTGTCAATTTTGCCCGAGGCTGATTTGAGGATGAAATTTTCTACCAAAAAAATGCGCGTTGGAACCGATGGTCCGGGTAGCAGACGCGCAACATGGTCAAGGACATTCTTTGCCCACTCAGATGGCGCAGGAGAGGGAAAGCTATGCGTTTCAGGCGCGATGGCGGGCGCGATGGCGGGCGCGATGGCGGGCGCGATGGCGAAGGCGATCAGCTCATCGTTTTGATAGTCCAAAAC
>JBPCVX010000091.1:0-6899 GCA_051010095.1 Hyphomicrobiales bacterium | reverse complement strand
TGATAAAGGACACACGGCGATGCTTCTTGCGGTCGATGGCACGCTTGCAGGGCTGATTACTGTGCATGATCCGGTTAAGGTGAATGCAGGTGAAAGCATAAAAAACCTGCGCAAATCCGGTCTTAAGATTGTTATGGCAACGGGTGATAACGGTCGCACCGCCCGCTCTACTGCTTTGGAATTGGGCATTGAGCATGTGTATGCAGATCTGTTGCCCGATGGCAAAGCTGAGATGATAAAAGGCTTGCAAGCGCAAGGGGCGAAAGTTGCAATGGCTGGTGATGGCATTAACGATGCGCCTGCTCTGGCTCAAGCTGATGTGGGAATTGCCATGGGCGATGGGTCGGATGTGGCAATTGAAAGCGCTGGCATAACGTTGCTTAAAGGTGATCTAGAGGCATTGTTGCGGGCGCGAAAATTGTCGCTTGCCACGGTGTCGAACATCAAACAAAATCTGTTTTTTGCCTTTTGCTATAACGCTGTTGGCGTGCCGATTGCGGCAGGTGTTCTCTACCCCTTTTTCGGGTTCTTGTTGTCACCGATGTTTGCCGCCGCTGCCATGAGCTTGTCTTCGGTTTCTGTCATCAGCAATGCCTTGCGCTTGCGTACGCTTAAGTTATAGGTTGCGATTGAATTTCAAGGAGAACATCACATGACCGCGTGTATTGTTGGTTGGGCACATATGCCATTTGGAAAAATTGAGGGCTCCGATATTGAGAGCCTAATGACTTCTGTTGTGAATGGAGCCATCAACGATGCGGGCATTGAAGCAGAAGATGTTAGTTCAATTCATGTTGGTGCCTTTAACCGCGGATTTCAGGAACAGGACTTTGTTTCCTCACTGGTTTTGCAGGCTAATGATGCGTTGCGGTTTAAGCCCGCGATCAGGGTTGAGAATGCTTGCGCGACAGGCTCAGCCGCCATTCACACAGCTCTTGACCGTGTGAACTCTGGGCGCAGCCGGTTTGCACTGGTTGTTGGTGCAGAAAAGATGACCGACACGCCTGGCCCAGAACTTGCGGATGCGTTGTTGAGCGCGTGTTACCGCAAGGAAGAAAGCGATGTAAAAGGTGGCTTCGCCGGTATTTTTGCGCAGATTGCACAGCGCTATTTCCAGAAATATGGCGACCAATCAGCGGCGCTCGCGCGTATTGCAGCAAAAAATCACAAAAACGGGGTGGTGAACCCATATGCGCAAATGCGCAAGGATTTGGGATTTGAGTTCTGCAACGAAATTTCAGACAAGAACCCCTATGTGGCGCCGCCATTGCGGCGCACCGATTGCTCGTTGGTGTCTGATGGTGCAGCAGCAGTGATCATCACTGATATGGAGACGGCGCTAACTATGGATAAGGCCATCACCTTTAGAGCGGCAGCTCATGTGAGTGATTTTCTGCCGATCTCCAAGCGCGAGATTATTGATTTTGATGGCTGCCGGGAAGCCTGGCGCCAGGCGCTGGATCAATCACGGCTCACGCTTGATGATCTGAGCCTTGTTGAGACCCACGACTGTTTCACCATTGCCGAGTTGATTGAATATGAGGCGATGGGGTTGGCCGCTCCAGGTGAAGGTCACCGCGCAATCGAAGAAGGCTGGACGGAAAAAGACGGCAGGTTACCGGTAAATCCTTCCGGTGGGTTAAAGGCCAAAGGCCACCCGATTGGCGCAACCGGTGTGTCAATGCATGCTATGGCTTCTATGCAGCTTATGGGCGAGGCGGGCGACATGCAGGTGAAAGACGTGAAGCTTGCTGGCATCTTCAATATGGGTGGTGCTGCGGTTGCCAATTACGTGAGTGTTCTTGAGCGCTTGCGTTAGACCATTATGATCGAGACTCCGATTTCAAACTTGGGCTTTGCGCTGAGCGATATTGCAAGGCGCTTTCCCGAAAATGTTGGCCTTGTGTGGGGCGAGCGTTCATGGACCTGGGCGGAAATTAATGCGCGCGTTGATGCAACCGTATCCTCACTGCGCAGGCTTGGCATTGGCAAGGCCGACCGCATTCTGGTGCATTCGCGCAACTCAAACGTCATGTTTGAAACCATGTGGGTGGCCTTTAAGTTGGGTGCTGCATGGGTGCCGACAAACTTTCGCTTATCCCCGCCAGAAGCCGCATATCTTGGAGAGGCCAGCCGCGCCAAGGTGATGATCTATGGCGAAGAGTTTGCTGATTATCCTCCTGCGGCACAGAAGGCCAACCCGCATCTTGCCCATATTTTTTCCGATGCTGAATACGAGGCCCTGGCAGAAACCTCCCAGGAACTGGTGATGGCAGAGAACGGCCGCATTGAAGAAGATGTCGCTTATGATACACCGCTCTGGTTCTTTTTTACATCAGGCACAACGGGCAGGCCCAAGGGCGCTATTCTGACCCACGGCCAGTTTGCTTATTGCATTACCAACCAGATCGCCGATCTGATGCCGGGATTGAGTGATCGCGATGCATCGCTGGCGCTTGCACCCTTAAGTCACGGTGCGGGTCTCCACGCTGTTCCGCAAGTGGCGCGCGGGGCCAAGACGGTTATTCCTACATCTCGCCACATGGATGTGGAGGAGTTGTTTCAACTCATCGAACAGCACCGTGTTTCAAACATGTTCACCGTGCCGACAATCGTAAAAGCGATGACCGAGCACCCGGCAGTTGATCAGTACGATCATTCTTCACTGAAACATGTGATTTATGCAGGCGCGCCGATGTATCGCGCTGATCAGGTGCATGCGCTTAACAAGCTTGGTCCTTGTTTGGTGCAATATTTCGGGCTTGGAGAAGTAACCGGTAACATCACTGTGCTGCCGGCCCATATGCATTCACCCGATGATGATGTGCACCCTGTCGGTTCATGCGGATTTGCGCGCACGGGTATGGAAGTCGCCATTCTGGATGAAGACGGCACCCATCTGCCCACCGGTGAAAAAGGTTCTATATGCGTGCGCGGTCCGGGCATTTTTGCCGGCTATTTTGAAAATGACAAGGCAAATGCGGAAAGCTTCAAGCATGGTTGGTTCAACACCGGCGATCTGGGCACAATGGATGAAAGCGGCTTGCTCTATATCACCGGCCGGGCATCCGACATGTTTATTTCAGGTGGTTCCAATATTTACCCCAAAGAAATTGAGGAAGTATTCCTGACCCACCCAGAGATCGCAGAAGCTTGCGTGCTGGGTATTGAAGATGAGAAATGGGGCGAGTTGGGCGTGGCTGTGTTGGTGTGTACGCCAGAGAGCACGTTGGATGGCGCGCAGGCGCTTGGCTATCTAGATGGCAAGCTTGCGAAATATAAATGGCCGCGCCGGTTTGTGTTTTGGGAGGATATGCCCAAGTCTGGCTATGGCAAAATTCCTAAAAAGCTGGTGCGTGAAGAACTACGCAAACGCGAAGGCTTCTGATCAATCCTCACCTGCGTTTGGTGAATTTCGTGACGGCCTTCATGACTTCCGGTGCCGATAAGACACCGCGATGGGCATGGCCCTTGGTGATAAAAGCTTTCATGTTTTGAATGTTGCTGCGGGCAATGCTGGTGTTGATGGGTATTTCAAAATCATCCTCATCATGAATGGCAAGACATGGGCGGTTGACGTGCACGAGCTGCATTTCTGCATTGAGATGTGCCATGGAAACATCGCTACTTAATTCAAGCCGCTTAATGAGTTCATCTTCTGCGGGCAAGGAAATCTCCAGCAAGCGCGCAATACGCCGGTAGACCTGCTCAAGCGAACTTGGCGCGGCGAGAAGAACAAGTTTATCGGGATTCAAGTCTTGCGCAGCATTCAGAACGGCAGAAGCGCCGAAAGAGTGTCCCATCAGAATATTCACACCACCAAGTGCCGCCGAAGTTGCTTTGATAACGGCGTCTGCGGACGAAATAGTGAGGGACCCCTTCGCCGAAGTGCCGTGGCCCGGCAGCTCTGGGGCAGCAACTTGATAGCCCTGGCTGAGCAGCAGTGGCACAAACCCGGCCATGTGAGCCGCGCGCGCCCCCCATCCATGGACGAGGACAGCAACCGGCGCATCTGCTGGCCTGTCGCTCTCAGGTGTCCAGTGATAAACCCGCATTGCGCCAGCAGGCGCCATCACTGTTAAGGCATCGGCGCGTTGTAAAATGGGTTCGTTATTGGCAAGCAGTTCGCGCTCTTCGCTACTTGGCCGTACCAAAAGTGATGGGTTGGTAATGAGCCCGTGCACCATGCGGGCAGCCAGGCGCGGGGAAAGTTTGCTAATACCTGCAAACGATTTTTGAACAGCAAAGAGTATGTTGGCCTGCATGGGCGTTCCCAGAGCTTTTGGTCCGGGATACGCGCCTATGCAGCAAAGCGCAAGTTTTTGCGCTCAGCTTTTGATCTTGGCGGTGAGCGCGTCCACTAATTGAGCGATAAACTTGCGGCCATCTTCATCGGTGAACCGCCCTTCATCATCGAACTTGGTGAAGGCGGCACCCACGAAAACCTCAGGTTTGAGGATGAGATCGGCGCCCAGCGCGCCCAACACCTTGCGCAGTTCATATTGCATGCGCCCGGTGCCCATGGGCCCTGCGGCTGAACCCATGATGGCCGACGGCTTGCCGGCAAAGGGTTGGTTTTTAACGCGGCTTAGCCAATCAATGGCGTTTTTAAAGCCGCCTGGAATTGAAAAGTTGTATTCTGGGACTGAAAACAGAAAGCCGTCCGCCTCGCGCATTTGTGTGGCCAGCGCTTCTACACTGTCAGGGACGCCATTTGCCGTCTCTTCATCACCATCGTAAATCGGAATGGCTGACCACTCGGCAATCGTAATCTCAACGTGTGATGGGGCCATGTCGGCTGCAGCGCGCAGCAAACCGGTGTTGGTTGAGCCTTTTCTGAGACTTCCACTGAATGCTAAAATTTTCATATCGGTTTCTCTTTTTAAAAAGTGTGAGTGTGAATGTTTGTCTGATGGTTTAGGTTAAGTCGAAGAGCAAAAACTCAACATTGTCATTGGCCGCGATCGTGAGCTTCGCTTCATCTTCAACAGCCAAGCCATCACCAGCTGTCATGACCATGCCGTTCACATGCAACGCACCCTTGGCCAATTGAAGCCACACTTTGCGGTTGGAATCTGGGGTGAATGTAATCTCGTTTCCTGCATCAAGCTGTGCGCCATAAAGATTGACATCTTGATGTACCTTGAGCGCTGCATTGCCGAGATCGTTCGCTGCTAGTAAAACCAGATTGTTTGCATGGGCTGCGAGGTCGAAAGCTTTCTCTTCATAACTGGGAGTAAGGTCTGCACGTTCTGGCAGCAGCCAGATTTGTAGGAAATGCACTTGGTCACTGTCGGACCCGTTATATTCAGAGTGCTGGATGCCGGTTCCTGCACTCATGCGCTGCACGGTGCCCGGACCAATGGTGGACCCGCCGCCAGTTGAATCCTTATGTGCCAGATTGCCATCAAGCACATAAGAGATGATTTCCATATCCTTGTGCGGATGCGTGCCGAAGCCGGCCCCTGGAGCCACGTGATCCTCATTGATCACGCGTAGCGCGCCAAAGCCCATGAACTGTGGGTCGTAATACTCTCCGAATGAAAAAGAGTGGGCGGATTTCAGCCAGCCAAAATCGGCCTGACCGCGTGTATCAGATCGCCTGAGCGTCAACATTTACCTTCTCCTCAGAGTTCGTATTGATGTTCTGTGGAGAAAATATGCGTTGTGTCTATAATAACAATAATCATTCTGATAAACATATTGTTGCGTAATTGGCAACAATATGATGGAATAACGGCAAATATGGACAAATTGAGCGCAATTAGAGCATTTGTGAGCGTGGCGGAAGAAGGAGGGTTTGCTGCAGCCACAAGGCAATTGGGCGGGTCTCGGTCTGGCCTGAGTCGTCTTATTTCAAACCTTGAAGAAGATCTGGGCGTGCAATTGCTCAACCGCACGACCCGCACGGTGGCGCTGACGGAATCGGGCATTACTTATTTAGAACGCGCACGTTCCATCTTGAGCGATCTGGATGAAGCTGAACGTATGGTGGCTGAATTAAAGAGCGAACCGGCTGGCACCTTGCGCATCAACGCGCCCATGAGCTTTGGCATTATGTACCTGGCCGATGCGGTTGCTGAATTCATGACCCGTTATCCGCAGATAAAAATTCAACTTGCGTTGAACGACCGTTTCGTTGATCCGGTAGAGGAGGGTTTCGATCTCACGGTGCGCATTGCGGATATGCCCGATTCGTCGTTAATCGCGAAACGCATCGCGCCCATACATTTCGCTTTTGCAGCAGCGCCTTCATATTTTGAGGAACACGACAGGCCCAGGGTGCCGCAAGATTTGGCCGATCATAAGGTTCTCCATTATGGCTGGTCGGCCCAGGACACGGTGTGGAATTTGCGCGGCAGTGGCGGCGAAGAGCATGTCCGCGTAAACGATATCCTGTGCTCAAACAATGGAGAGGTGCTGAGACAGGCAGCCTTGCGGGGCTTGGGTATTGTGCGCTCGCCCGAGTTTATTGTGTCAGGTGAAATAAAGTCCGGTGCTTTGGTGCCGGTGCTGGAGGGATTTGAACCGGAATCGGTGGCGCTTTATTGCGTTTATCCACCCAACCGCTTTCTGCCCACGAAGGTGCGCCGCTTCATCGATTTTCTTGCGGAGTTGTATGGCACACGTCAGCCATGGAATTTATAGAGGGTTACGCCGTTTCACGCGCTTTTGCGCTTTTGCTGATCGTCTTAAGTGCGGCAAGTGCCCGATTACGGGTGGTGAAGTGATCGACTAATGGTGCTGGGTAAGTGGTTCCCAGCTCAATTTGTGCCGCCTTTAAAACTTCAGCCGGCGCCTCCCAGGGGCAATGAATAAACTTGTCCGGTAAGTTGGCTATTTCGGGAACAAAGTGCCTGACATAGGCGCCGTCCGGGTCGAAACGTTCGCCCTGACGC
>JBPCVX010000090.1:0-3838 GCA_051010095.1 Hyphomicrobiales bacterium | reverse complement strand
ATTTATGCAGCATCGGTAATCAGACCTGATAACAGCTATTTAGGTGGCGCCCGTTATGACGCCACCAACTGTTTGCTGCCTTTTCAGATACACTGCGCAAGTAGGAGCGTTAACCAAAGATGTCTTTTGTAATGCCAGCATACCAACCATTGGCTTCCTCAGCAGTTTGCGATCTCAGGTCTGAGGCTTCGCCAGTCTTGGAAATAAACTTGCTGGTGACATCGATCTTCTCTTCGCCACCTTTGTAGTCAGCGCCGACTTTGACACCATCGTCGGCCGCCACCAAACTCCAGCATGTGTTGCGATATTTTGCAGGGAATTTCTTCGATCCGGCCACGTCGGCAAGAATTGCGTTGGCAGCCACTTTAGCCTGACTGTTAGCAGAAAAAGCTGACTTCGGCATTGCCGACGCAACGGATGCGTCACCAATGACAAATACATCTTCATCTACCTTGGAACGCATTGAACTCGGATCGATTAGGCACCAGCCTGAGTCTGCTATCAGCCCCGCCCGCTGCGCGATTGTTCCGGCACTTTGCGCCGGTATCACGTTGGCGACCGAAGCTTTGAACGTCTCACCATCGGTCACAATCTCCATTGAGTCCGCTTTAACGGCCTTAACACCACCAGTGACTTCCTCGGGCAACCACTCAATCATGCCATCATAATGCTGGGTCCAGGCCTCTTGAAACAGGGCTTGTTTGGAAAACTTATTCTTTGCATCAAGTACAATAATTTTAGATTTGGGTTTATTGGCTTTCAGATAATGAGCAACCATACAGATACGCTCATAAGGTCCAGGTGGACACCGGAACGGGTTCGGCGGCGGACATATGACAAAAGTGCCACCATCTTCCATCGCCTCTAGTTTCTTCTTAAGAAGTGCCGTTTGCGTTCCAGCCTGCCATGCATGTGGCATCATCGTTGTCGCTTCCGCACTGTAGCCCTCGATGGTGTCATACCGCATTGAAATACCGGGTGAAACGACAAGTCGGTCATAAGCGAGTTCCCCGCCGCGACCCAGCTTCACCTTCTTGCTAGCGCGATCAACATCAATTGCAACATCATGCACCATGCTAATCCCGTATTGTGCGGCAAGCGTCCCATACCCGTGTGTTATGGAATCAAGAGTACGAAAACCACCGAGATAGAGATTTGAAAAGAAACACGTTGTAAAGTTTTGCTTCGGCTCGATAATTGTTACAGCAACATCTTTGCCAGCCTTTGCGACATACCGCGCGGTTGTCGCGCCGCCTGGCCCGCCGCCAATGACGACCAACCGTGATTTTGGACCAGCAAGCACGGCTGGCGCCGCCAAGTTACTTGCAGCCAACCCTGCAGCCGATGCTCCCATAAGCGCGCCAAAGCGCCGCCGTGAAATTTTCATCATTTTCGTTTCTCCTCCTGTTTCATCAGTCTGGGTTCTGCTCAGAAAAATACATTGCTAAAGACCCTAATTCTTCATCAGACAAATTCTTGGCTATGTTGACCATTGCCGGATTGGTGCGCCCGTGAGCGGCACTTTTATACTTCAGCATCGATACTATGAGGTAGTCGGCTTGAAGTCCGACTATTGATGGAATGCCCTCGGAATCGCCTGTCGCGTGGTGACAGGTCACACATTGGCCGGAAAGATATTCTCCGTACTCGGCGTCAGCTTTTTTAAGGATTTCCTGGATTTTTGCATAATTTTCTTCCGCGAAAGAAAATTTTGCAAAAATAGTCATCCAGAAAACCATAAGGACAAAATACTTCATTCCGTTGACCTCAAAAAACTTAAAAAAACAAACTCTGATTGATACGAACACTTTCTCGCCAACCAAAAATAACTTTATACACATATTCATATTACAGCATTCGAATATGACGTCAAGAATGTCAATCAACAAAATGACTTAACCTCTGACATAGAAATTATCATAGGCTTACTGTTGCACCGACTTTCAAGCATTTGATAAGCTGGCTCAGGTTACAGCCGCATTAGAAGATCTGAATTGCTTCAATCATTGGAAACGCTATTGGCGGGTCAATTTCCCAATATGGGTAATGTTTAAGCCAAGGTTCTATAGGTGCCAAATTGTCTGACCATCGTTTTCCAGTAAAATCAGTCGGTCTTTATTTCTTTACACTTGCCATGGTTGCCGCCAGTTCTATGGCTTTGGAAATCGTTGCCGGACGCGCTTTGGCCCCCTATGTGGGCATGTCACTTTACTCATGGACGGTCATCATTGCAGTTGTTCTCGCTGGCCTATCGGTTGGTAATTGGATAGGAGGCCTGATTTCTGACAAGGGCGTAAGTCATCGACTATGGATCGCATCGATGTTCGCGGCAGCTTCTCTATCCACGCTCGCCAGCCTTATGCTGTTGAGATCAGTTGGCCCACTGGCTGCCAAGTTAGACCCCGTTGGGCACGTCATGTTGCTAGCGCTTGGTGCATTTTTGTTGCCATCCGCACTGGCTGGTGT
This sequence comes from Hyphomicrobiales bacterium, assembly GCA_051010095.1. Taxonomy (GTDB): domain Bacteria; phylum Pseudomonadota; class Alphaproteobacteria; order Rhizobiales; family CAJQND01; genus CAJQND01. Next base: position 1,372 of record JBPCVX010000090.1, on the reverse strand, counting down.
GATTTCACCAATACTAACAAAACTCGCTCTCGGAGTTGTCAAAGCAGAATATCACGGCAGAGTCTTGGGGGCGATGTTCGCATTGGGTTCCGTTGGTGCCATAATCGGAACACTCATAGCAGGTCTGGTACTCATTTCCTGGGTAGGCACCGCCGGTTCCGTTTTCTCAATTGCGCTAATCTATGGTGTATTAGCGATCCCATTCTTGACCGGGCCAGGCCGCTATTTGTATTCCATCATTTTGATGATCGGCTTCGCAATCGCAGTATTTTTTCCAAACGTGCTGGGACTTCAAACGGCATGCCTCAAAGAGAGCGCATACTTCTGCATCCGCGTCGACAATCTCGTATTCAATGAGAGAAATAGCAAAGTATTAGCGCTCGATCATTTGGCTCATGGCCTAAATGACGCCGAGGATGCGGCGTTCCTGCTCAGCCCCTATGTGCAAGGCGTCGACGAGATTGTCAGGCAGCGTTTCCCAAAATCGGTCCTCAATGCTTTTTTTGTCGGAGGTGGCGCCTATACGCTCCCGAGAGCTTGGCAGAAAAACTACCCAAACGGAAAGTTGCTTGTCGCTGAACTTGATCCGGAAGTCACCAAAATAGCAAAAGAGCGCCTTTGGTTGGAGCTTTCTGAAAATCTGAGTGTTATTCACGGAGATGCTAGGCAGGCACTAACGAACTTGCCGCAAGAAATTTCTTTTAATGTTATTTTTGGTGATGCGTTTCATGATATTTCTGTCCCCCCTCACCTTGTGTCTGATGAGTTCCACGGCATCGTCAAATCACGACTAAGCCCTGACGGTCTCTATGCCGTCAATGTCGTCGACAGTTTCAGAAGGCCCGCATTTCTGCTTTCTCTGATAAAAACGCTCAAGCTACGATTCCCGGTTGTCGAAGCATGGTTAGATACAGAATCCTTTCCAAACTCAGATGCGCGGGTAACCTGGATTGTAATTGCAACAAACTCACCAACACCCACTCAAAAACTATCCGCACAGTATGGATTTCAACGCCAATGGCTTCGCGCACCTATCGACAGACTAATACGCAATGTTGGCGAGGAAAACACCGTAACGCTCACGGATGACTATGCGCCTGTGGCAAGGCTTTTGGCGCCGGTTTTATTGGAATCTACTTATGCGGATTGAACGAAGCTTCGACGCTAAATCGCTGTGTGGATGGATCACATCGAAATACCTCTGATCACCCTCTGGGCCCAAACACAATCATTTCCAAATATTTGATTTTTACGATGCTGCCTCATATGACGAGAACACTTTATGCGAACCATCTTTGTTCAAGAGAAAAACCTCGTACGCCTCGCGCGCGGTTTCAGGGCCCGTTCCCGGTGAACCATATGGCATGCCGGG